>JBJTPZ010000348.1:0-6317 GCA_046075365.1 Planctomycetaceae bacterium | reverse complement strand
CGCAGATGTATAAATCACCGCAGGCGTCGGAATCAGCACCGTGTTACTGCTGGTCGCAGTCACTTTCAGCGTCTGTGATTCACCACCACCAGCACTGATCCCCGACAAACTGACCGTCTGCTCGGGCGCATCTTCCGCTATCGTCGCGTCCGACAGCGCGTTCAACGTTGGAACGTCGTTCACGGCCGAAACCGTCACGACAAATGTCACCGAAGTGACACCGTTGTCCGCACCTGTGCTCAGATCACCATCCAGACCGCCATCCTCAACCGTGAGGGTGATCGTCACTGGACCGCTTTGATCAGCAACCGGAGTAAAGCGAATCGAACCCGTTGCATCCGCAGATGTATAGGTCACCGCAGGGTTCGGAATAACACCGGTCGCACCACTGGTGGCAGTCACCTTCAGAGGCTGAACTTCTCCACCGCCGGCAGTGATGCCCGTCAAATTCACGGTTTGTTCGGCCGCATCTTCACTGATCGTGAAATCAGCCGGACGATCAATCGTCGGCAGGTCGTTGACCGCTGTCACCGTGACCACAAAAGTGCGACTGAATGTCAGATTGTCTCCGGTGGTCGACAGATCATTGTCCAGACCGCCGTCCTCAACTGATACCGTGATCGTGGCTGTGCCACTGAGATTCGCCACCGGCGTAAACCGGATCGAACCTGTCGCATTTGCCGAGGTATATGTCACAGCAGGGTCCGGAATCAGACTTGTGTCGCTGCTGGTTGCAGTCACCTTCAGCGACTGAACTTCTCCGCCACCAGCCGAAATGCCCGACAGATTCACCGTCTGCTCGGCAGCGTCTTCAGCGATCGTCTTGTCAGACAGAGCATTCAAAGTGGGAGCGTCGTTTACTGGAGTCACTGTGATCGTAAACGTGCGGGATGACGAACGATTGTCGGCAGTCGTTCCAAAATCTCCGTCAACACCGGCGTCCTCAACTGTCACCGTAATTACCGCAGATCCACTCTGATCGGCCACAGGTGTAAACTTCAAAGTCGCTGTTGTATCCGCTGACGTGTACGTGATCGCAGGATTCGCAATCAGACCCAGGTTGCTGCTGGAAGCACTCAGACGCAGAGTCTGCGATTCTCCGGGACCAGCTAAAATCCCCGTCAAACCCACAGACTGCTCAGACGCGTCCTCAGCAACGGTCACGTCCGCAATCGCGTCCAGCGATGGCGGGTCATTCACCACCACCGTAAAGGTCACAGAAAATGTTTCATTGTCACCCGCTGTGGACAAATCACCGTCCAGACCACCATCCGTCACTGTGACTGTGATCACAACAGAACCACTGGCTGCGGCCACAGGAGTAAATCGCAGACTGCCCGTCGTGTCAGCCGACGAGTACGTCACCACAGGATTCGGAATCAGACCCGTATTGCTGCTGGACGCTGTCACACTCAGGGGCTGATTCTCGCCGCCACCCGCCGTAATGCCGCTCAGACTGACTGTCTGCTCTGCAGCATTCTGCACCAGCTGCAGATCCGCCACACCGGCGATCGTTGGCTTGTCGTTGACGGCTGCAACCGTCACAAGAAATGTTCGAGTCACCGTGAGGTTGTCGGAGGCCGTGGACAAATCACCGTCCAGACCACCATCCGTTACAACAACTGTGATCAAAGCCGTACCACTCTGATCAGCAACCGGAGTAAACTTGATCGAACCTGTCGAATTCGCTGACGTGTAGGCCACTGCAGGATTCGGAATCAGCCCCGTGTTGCTGCTGGAAGCCGTCACCTGCAAAGGCTGCGTTTCACCGCCACCAGCCGTAATACCGCTAAGATTAACAGTCTGCTGCGGTGCGTCTTCATTGACGCCAAGGTCCGACAAAGAGTCCAGCGTCGGAGCATCATTCACGGCAGCAACCGTCACGCTGAAAATTCGAGTCGTTGTGGCGTTGTCGACAGCAGTGCTGAGATTTCCGTCAAGACCGCCATCCTCAACGGTCACAGTGATCAGCGCCGTACCACTCTGATCAGCCACCGGAGTAAATCGAATGGAACCAGTCGCGTCAGCCGACGAGTACGTCACAGCAGGATTCGGAATCAAACCCGTGTTGCTGCTGGACGCTGTCACTCGCAATGGCTGACTTTCGCCGCCACCAGCTGAAATGCCCGTCAGATTCACCGTCTGCTCGGGATCGTCTTCCGTCAAAGACAAATTGCCCACCGGATCCAGCGTGGGAGCATCATTCACAGGATTCACGGTCACGAGAAACGTGCGAGTCGCCGTCAGATTGTCCGCAGCCGTAGCCAGGTTATCGTCCTGGCCGCCATCCTCCAGCAACACAGTAATCAATGCCGTGCCACTGAGATTCGCAACGGGCTTCAGACGCAGTGCACCCACAGCATTCGGAGATGTATAGTCAACAGACGGGTCAGGTATCAGACCGGAATTGCTGCTGCTGGCAGTAATCCGCATCGGCTGAACTTCGAACGGACCGGCCGCAATACCAGTCAGATTCACCGTTTGCTCTGCCGCATCCTCGCTGATCGTCAGATCAGCCACCGCATCAAACAACGGCGCGTCATTGATGTTGTTCACCGTCACTGTAAACGTACGCGAAAAGATCGCGTTGTCGCCCGCAGTGCTGAGCTTCGAATCGAGACCGCCGTCTTCCACAAAGACCGTAATCACTGCCGTACCGTACCGGTTGGCTGCCGGAGTAAACCGGATGGAACCAGTCGCCTGCGGAGATGTGTACGTTGTCGACGGATTCGGAATCAGATCAGGATTGCTGCTGGTCGCCGAAACCCTCAACGGCTGATTTTCACCACCGCCCGCAGAAATCCCCGACAATGATACCGTCTGCTGAGAAGCGTCTTCGCTTATCGTCATGTCCGACAGCGGATTCAGCGTCGGCAGGTCGTTCACCGGAGTCACCGTGACGTTGAAAGTGCGGCTGAATGTTTCGTTGTCAGCTGCAGTGGCAAGATCAAGGTCAGGACCACCGTCCTCCACTGTGACCGTAATGGTTGTGGAACCATGCTGATTGGCCACCGGAGTAAACCGCAGTGTGCCGGTGCTGTTCGGAGTCGTGTAGTCAATCGCCGGAGCAGCGATCAGAGACGTGTTGCCGGACAACGCCGTCACTCGCAACGGCTGCACCTCACCAGCTCCCGCCGTAATTCCCGTCAGATCCACGGAACGCTCAGCAGCATCCTCGGCCAAAGTCACGTCGTACAGCGTGTCCAGCGTCGGAGCCGTCAGCATCTGACGAACCTCAAGCACCTGCATCACTTCCAGACCGGCTGCACGAGCCGACCCGCGGAAATTCCGAACACTGCGACGATTGAAACAGGACGACAGACGCTTCAGCAGACGTTTGCTCATGTCAGGTTGTGCCCCAAAGAAAAGGCGTTTTGATTCCCGCAGGCTGGAAAAGACAGTGGCAAGCTCGGGAATCCAGCAAAAACAGGTTAGGACACAAAATGCCAATGGACAAGTACTCACTGCGAATCACAACAAAAATCAACAAAATCGCCAGCGCTGCCCATTCCTCAAAATCCACCCAAACCACTCAGCCCAAACATTACTCCCGGCACACGCCCCGCCGGCAGACTCAGAGTTCCAATTGCACCATTTCTGACGAATCTGCTTAAAAAACGAGTGAAAAGGCTTTTTCTGACGCGAACAGCAGCGTCGCAAAACCTATTTTCCCCCGCCCCCGCCGGGACGCGCCGGCAGTCGCTGACGAGCCGCTGCGGGAAGACAATTGTTCGCCCGTGCCGGATGACTGTGCACCCAGCCCAGAGGATTCCCACGCCACCTCACTACGTGCCAGCCAGCGCCACACGAACCCAGCGCCTGACCCTCCAGATACCTCCCCGCCTCCGCGTCGCCCAGTTCCAGGACAGACGCCGGCTCCCAGCCACCATCCCGACGCAGCGACAAGGCATGCGAAGGCAGCCAGTGCTTCGCCGGCTGATACGCCACCTCAGGACCAGAGACCGCACACTCCAGCACCGCACGACACGCCCGCTCCGACCAGCCAAAACGCTGACGGCCACGAGTCTCCAGGTGCACACCAGTCAGCCGACCCACTCCGGCATCATCCCAGCAGCTCGCCGCTTCAAAATCCCCGCACGACAATCGCTCCCACGCGCCGCTGCCACCACCGTCCGTCCGCCGCAAACGAATCGCATAGCCCCCCGCACAACGATCCCGATGCGGCCAGACCCGATACCCTCCCGGAAACTCCGCACTCCGCCAGCACTCCAGTCCAGGCTCAGGCTCCTCACACCAGTTCCCATGCTCGCCCAGAAACCACGCCGCTGCACCCTCGTTCTCAGCCGTCGCAAACGTACACGTCGAATACACCAGCCGACCGCCCGGACGAACCAGACGCGCCGCATGACTCAAAATGCGACGCTGACGAGCCGCCGAGTGCTGCACCTGAGACTCACTGAAGGCAGCCAATGACTGGCGATCACGAGCCACCATCGACTGGCCGGAACACGGCGCATCCACCAGCACCGCATCAAACACACCCGATAACCCGACCGACAGCCGCTCAGGATCCACACCCGTCACCACATAACCCGGAAACCCCACTCGCGCCAATGACAGACTCAATACCGACTGACGACTCTGAATCGGTTCATTCGCCAGCAGAAAACCTCCGCCCGGACCCACCACCTCAAGAATCGCCGACGCCTTCGCTCCCGGAGCCGCACAGATGTCCGCAACCTGCTCCCACGGCTGCACATTCAGCAGACGCAAAGCCAGCATCGATCCCGCATCCTGCACAAAAAATAAACCCGCCGCATGCTCCAGACACGCCGCCGGCTGCACAACTCCCGGCAAATAACAGCCACCCGAGTACCACGGAACCGGCTCACTCACATAAGGCAGCTCCAGACTCTGACCAACACCCAATGCCAGCTGCGGACGCAACCGAATCGACTTCTCCGGACGACCTCCCAGCGAACCACACACCTCTCCCCACTCAGACTCACTCAGCACCGCCGCTGAGACTGGTGATGGTATCCGCCAGTCAGCACCAACCACTCGCTTACCCTTCATCACTCACCCCAGCCAACTGAAACACACCAGACACCTGATCTCTCAGCGACCCGATCTCTCAGACACGCTCCAGCGCCGGTACGTCAATCCACTGCCGAAATGAGTCCTCATCCGCATTCCGACCACTCACCACCACCACCACGTCACCATCACCCGACAACGACAAATCACCACGCAACAGCCCAGCTACCCCAATCGCACCCGATGGCTCTGTCTTCAAACCATGATGCTCGTACAGCCAGCGCATGGCCTGTCGAGTCTGCATGTCGGGGATCGCCAGCGAACGACGCACCAGACGACGCAAAATCGGCCAGTTGTGCAAACCGACGTCGTACGACAACAACCCGTCACAAATACTGGCCGGACGATCCAGCCGCACTCGCTGATCAGCCTCCAGCGACCGCCGGAAATCATCCGCCCCCTCCGGCTCCACACCGATAATCTCCGCCTCCGGAAAACCGTCGCTGATCGATAACGCCTGACCCGACATCAGCCCGCCACCACTCACCGGACAAATAAACGTCGACAACCCACGACCCTCACGACGCAGCTCACGCACCGTCCACAACGCTCCCACACCATTCCCCGCAATCACATACGGGTCGTCATAAGGAGATGCCTGCAAAGCCAGCTCCACCTCGGCAATCTCCCGAGTCATCCGGTCACGCTCGCCCGTTTCGTGGTCGCGAGCAATATTATACGTGCGAACCTCAGCACCAAATGACTGCGTCCGCTGAAATTTCACCCGCGGAGCCGTGTCGGGCATCACCACAATCACACGCACACCAAATCGCATCCCCGCATAAGCTATGCCAGATGCAAAATTGCCGGATGAATGAGCCGCTACGGGACGGCCCGCCAAATCAGGGGCATGACGAGCCATCCAGTTGCAGGCACCAAATAACTTGAATGATCCCGATGGTGTCCAGCCATAGTCACGCAGCCATACCCGCCGCGATTCCGGAAGTCCCAGCCAGCGCTCCAATGCCCACGATCGAATCAATGGCGGCGAAAAAACATGACCCCGAATGCGACCCTCGGCCACATGCACGTCATCCATCGTCACCGTCGCATCCGTCATCTCACTGCCTCCCGCTATAACACCCGCTACAAAACCCGCTGCAATATCCGCACTGACAGACCACACTGACCCGCTCGCCTGACAAGCCCCCCCAATATACCATCCCAACTCCCGTATCACCCACCCAAACCGTCACGCATTTTCTGAACGTGGCCGAATCCTGAGAAGACGCAGTCGCACTATGCCTCACACTCATCTC
>JBJTPZ010000347.1:0-22416 GCA_046075365.1 Planctomycetaceae bacterium | reverse complement strand
CCCTGCAGCCTTTCACGCTGCTGCTGCGATGCCACCTGCACACACGCAAGCTGCTCAGCAGCCTGACGCACCTGCTCACGCCGCAACTCCAGCTCCTGCCTCCGCTGCTGCAATAAACCCGCATGCTCCACGATCACCTGCTCTGCCACAGCCAGCGCCTCCGCCTGCACCAGCACAAATGCATCGGGCTCCTCGGGCGACGGCAGCCGCAGCCGCAAGCCGGCGGCCCGCAACACCAGACTGCCAGCCTTTAGCTTTAACTCACCACTCGCTGCCGGTGACGACATCTTCCCCCAACTCTCCAGCAGTGACAAAACTTCCGCACGCAGCCGTCGCTGACCCTCCAGATCAACGCTCCCATCTGCAGTCAGCTCAGCCCCGCAAACCAGCTCCAAATACTCTCGCAGTACCCGCAGCTCTCGCGACTCCAATGGCTGCAGCTGACACAACTGCCGCAGCAGCTGTGCAACCTGCACATCAGCCGCCCTCGTAGCACCATACGACATTTCCTGAAAACAGACCTGTACGTCACTCTGCAGTTCCAGCAGACGCGCCTGCAGCGGACTGCCCTCCTCAATCACCGCCCCAATCCGCTGCAGTTCCTCACCAACAACCAGAACCAGCCTGCGAGTCTGCTCGAGATGCGCTGCCTCTGCCCCAGCCTGACGCTGGTGAGCATGCTGATCCTGAACCAGCAGCTGCTTAACCTCAAAACATGCAACCGGCAGCGGAACGAACGCAAAATAAAACAACCACAACCACCACTTCCCCGGCAACCCCAACAGACTCACGCCCCAACCTGCCTTTGTCTGCACATAAGCCATGGTCAGTCACTCCTGAAAACATCGGCATACCCGGTCAGCCTCAAAGCTCTGCTACAGGAGCATCGACAGCCCGCGCCCGCTGCAGCAAATCCTGACGCCTCGCTGCCCTGCTCAGCTCACTCTCCTGACCTCCCCGCAGATTCCCTCGCGCAAGATTCGTCGCCTCCGCCTCCGCCACCTCGGACCGCAAACTTGCCAGATGCCTCCCAATCTCCGCCGCAGCTGAATCACCCTTCCGACCGGCAGAATCCACAAGATCCAGCAGCTGACGCCTGCTGTCCGCCTGCTCACGCCGCAGCTGCAGCGACTGCCACTCAGATTCAGACTGCCGCAACAGTTCCTCCATCTCCACAACCACTGTTCGCCCTTCAGCCAGCACCTCCACCAGCTGAACCAATGCCTGCCCCTGCTCGTCCAGCTGACGCTGCGCCAACTCCTGCTCACTGGCCAGTCTTTCCAGCTCATCCGCAAACTGCTGCCCCGACCATTCGCGCCCCGCAAACACCACCAACCCCGTGCCGTCAGCCACCAGCTCCGCAGCCCCAGCCGCATCTCGCAGCAATACTGCTCGCCGCTCTATTGCCGACTCCAGCTCTGCTTTCAAATTTTGCAGACGACTCTCCTCAGCGGACGCCAGATTCAGCCTCGCCCGACGCTGCACAATCTCATCCTTAAATGCAGCCAGATCATTCGCCAGCTTGTGGTCCCGAACCCCATGCGGCAACTGTTGCTCCACTTGCTTCGCTGAATGCTCGATCGTTGCTCGAGCATACCCGGCAGCACCATTCAAGCCCCGGCCAGCCGACACCAGTAACACCGCCAACACACTTCCCGCCCCAATCATCCTGCCCGTAGACCACATCACACACCTGCCTTCCGGTCGTTTGGTAATCCTGATCAGCCCTCGCTGTCAGACACCGTCACCAGAACTGCAGACCGCAGATTTCAGAATAAGTCGAAAAACTCAGCGGCCCGCCACTGAGATAATCAGTACTCCTGCCATCAGCCCGACTATGCACACCGCCTTCGCACGCCAGTTCTGCTCACCATACATCCGAATTCCCGCCACAAAGGCAATCACCACCGATGTTCGACGCAGCGGAGAAATCACCGAAATCAGCGCACCCGACTGCTCGATCGCATGAAAATACAGAAAATCTGACACCAGCAGCAGCAGCGCAATCGCCGGAATCGACCAGCGCCACTCAAACGGACTCGATGCCCGACCCAAACGCCACCACCAGACCGCCAAAGGCAGCATCACCGGCACCAGGTACACCGAAAACCACGCCTGCACCGTCGCCGCACGAAAACCGCCGTCCGCCAGCAAAAACTTGTCATACAACGAACTGCCGGCTCCCAGCACCGTCGCCATAACCATGCAATACACCCAACGGTCCCGGTGAAACACAATCCCCTCACGACGACCCGCCAGCGAAAACGCATAAAACGAAATCAATACCACGCCAACGCCCAGCCACTGCCACACCGTCGGACGCTCACCCAGCACCAGCACTGCAGCCAGAATTGTCACAAAAGGACTGCTGGCCCGAATCGGTGCCGCAATCGACACCGGCAGATGCTTCAGCGCAAATGAAGCAAAGACCCACGAACTGCCCGCCAGCAATGACTTGCCCGCCAGCATCAGATGCCCACCGAGACTCAGCTCGTCCACTCGCAGTAATGACCCCGGTAACAACTCAGGAGACAGCCTCGACAACAGTATCACAGGCACATACACCGACGCAGCCGTCAAAACATTCAACAACAGCACCACCGGTACCGCATTCCCCCGCAGCGACTCCTTCTTGGCAATCTCATACAGCCCCAGAAACACCGCCGAAAACAAACTCAGCAGGATCCAGCTCATTCTCCACCCCAAAAAAACAGGCCTGTCCGCCACATCCGACGAACAGGCCCTCCCGTGATCACAACACGCTCTTAAATCACCAGGCTGTCAATCACAGCACCGCACGAATCTTTGTCAGAAACTCGCGATTCGTCGGAAAACGCTCCATCGTTTTCGTTAACTGCTCCATCGCCTCCACTGGACTCAAACTGATCAGACTTCGCCGCAGCATCGTAATGCCCTCCAGCAGGTCCGCAGCCAGAATCTTCTCCTCACGGCGAGTTCCAGAACGAGTAATGTCAATTGATGGCCAGATGCGACGATCAGCAAGCTCACGACTCAGCATCATTTCCATGTTGCCAGTCCCCTTGAACTCCTGGAAAATCGCCTCGTCCATCCGACTGCCGGTATCAATCAATGCTGTCCCGCAGACAGTCAGTGAACCGCCCTCGTCAAATCGACGCGCCTGACCAAACAACTTCTTCGGAACATCCAGCGCTCGAATGTCCAGACCACCAGTCGCAGTCCGACCCGTATTGCTGTACTTGTTGAAGGCGCGAGCCAGTCGAGTGATACTGTCGAGCAGGATGAAAACGTCCTTGCCCTCCTCCGCCAGTCGCTTCGCTCGCTCAATGATCAGCTGAGCAATCCGAATGTGACTTTCAACGTCATTGTCCAGCGATGACGAAATCACTTCGCCCTTCACCAGACGACGCATCTCCGTCACTTCCTCCGGACGCTCGTCAATCAACAGCACCATCAGGTGAATCTCAGGATGATTCACGCTGACCGCATGAGCAATGTCCTGCAACAACATCGTCTTGCCCGTGCGGGGAGGTGCCACCAGCAGAGCACGCTGGCCCTTGCCAATCGGACACAGCAGGTCCATCACTCGCATCGTCAGCGGGCGAGGCCCCGTCTCGAGACGAATCTGCTCGAAAGGATTGATCGCCGTCAGCTGATCGAAATGCCGGATCTTGTCGTACTCCTCCGGAATCAGACCATCTATCGTCTCAACCTCCAGCAGCCGCGGCCCCTGATTGTGAGTCCCCGCTCCAACCTCGCCCCGGACCAGCACCCCCTCACGCAGACGGTACTTCTCCACCAGCGAACTCGATACAAACGGATTCGAATCCTCCGCAGCATAATTCCGCTTCGGATCCCGCAAAAATCCATATCCCCGGTTGTGCAGCTCCACAACACCCTCAAAGGTCCCTTCAATGACCTCAGCCGATGAAGAAATGCTGCGCGGCCTGCGAGGCATTCCGCGGTCACGATCACGATCACGATCGCGATCACGACCGCCACGACCGCCGCCCATCGGCTGGCCACCACGATGAGGAGTGTCGCCACGCCGGTCTCGAGGACCCATCGGGCCCCCGCCAGGACCCATCGGGCCTCCACGACGACCCGGAGACCGCCGATTTCCGCCGTCAGGACGACCAGCATCAAATCGCGGACCATCACCGCGAGGACCCTGGTCACGGACAAAATTATCTCGAGGACCATGATCCGCCGGACCACGGTCACCACCTCGACGACGACGACGACGACGACGACGTGGCGAACGACGATCATCACCGTCATTCATATCATAACCGCCACCGCCGGATTCCGGGTTGCCCCCGGCTTCCCCTTCACCGTCAAGACCACCGGCCCCACGGTCCTCACCACCGTCGCCACCGCCAAACAACTGGTCCGTATATCGCTCCAGATCGTCGCGACGACGCGGCGGACGACCACGCCCCCACTCCTCGCGACCACCACCCTCTCGGAAACCGCCTTCGCGGAATCCACCCTCACGGTTGCCACCCTCACGAAAACCACCTTCGCGACCGCCGCCTTCACGGTTCCCACCATCGCGAAAACTGCCCTCGCGACCGCCAAATTCACGGCCGCCACCGTCGCGGAAATTCTCCGGACCACCGTCCGATCCCACTCGAGACTCCCCGGAATCCTCACCGCCACCGGGCACGTCGTCCCCACGAGCAAACTCGTCACGCCGACGCGGAAACCGACGGTCTCCGCCCTCACCGTAACTACCCTCACGACGACCCCCGCGACGGCCACGATCACCGCGGCCACGGCCACGATCACCACGATCACCGCGGTCACTTCGGTCACCGCGCTCGCCACCAGCATCCCCGCCGTCGTCGTCCACAAAATCCAGCTCGTCACTGCTGAAGTAACGCATGCCCGTCTGAGACTCAACGTCTGCCAGCTGACGCTCAAACCGATTTGAAGTCCGGTCCGCAGACTCCGAATTCCCCGCATCAGATGGCTCAGCCACACCATCAACATCCGCGCTGCGACCAGAATCCCGGCGCAAACCACGCTCTGAACGACCGCGACGAGGACGACGGATACCAGTATCGTCGTCCGCTGCTACTCCCGATTCCACAGGAGCAGCAGCACGTTCCTCAATTACCGGCTCCACACGCTCAACTCGCTCTGCACGCTCGGCACGCTCTGCCGCAGTACGCCGCGGACGAGCCGGTCGAGACTCAGCAGGTGCAGGTGCACTGCCACCATCAGATTCCACACCAGACCCAAAGTCATCGGAATCCACCGGAACGACGGCGTCGTCAGCAGGTGCCGCCCGGCGAGAACGCCCGGCAGCTCGAGGTTCATCGGATGATCGTGATGGTGATCGACGACGAGGGCGAGGGCTGGTTCCGTCAGATTCGGAACTACGTGAAGGCATATCAAAACTCGGCAGGACAGAAATCGAAGAAACAGCAGTCGACACAAGCGGACCGCTTCACACATTTTCACCGGCATGAATTCCGCAGCCACAAACGCAGACCGCGAACCGGCAATCGACCGGTATTCAACTTCCGGAAAGACCAGCATCAGCAGCACAATCGCTGAACCAATGGCCTAAATAAGGTAACCGGCGCCTGCTGAATACACAGGCCCCCAAAACAATAATGGCACCCTCGAGAACAAAGTACTCGAAGTCAACGCCCCAAAAAACAAGACACCACGCAGGATGTCCACAGCCTAGACCCCCCGAAACAACTTCGAGAAACCAGAGCCATCTGGCAGTTCCAGACTGCCTGCTAAACACCGATCGCTCAACACCACCGGGCACCCGCCGCAAAACTGCCACCGCAGTCACGGAACTTAGAGCACTACCAGGCGACAGCAAATCGGATCAGCAGCAAGAAACCTACAGTAACGCCGGTGAAAAAACCAGCATGAACAGCCGCAGAAACGCAAAAATCAAAAGCCGGCAGCAAACTTCAACAAAACTCAAAGGCAGACAACTCAGACAACCTCTGGAAAATCCACCCAGTATTCTCTGCCCGGCTCCCCAGCAGTATTAACGGATCCTTCGGCCGTGTCAATTCAACTCTTCCACTCAGCCAGAAACATTTTCAAGCGCACCCGCAAGACAAATCCGGATCCCCGGCCGCCAGCAGTGACGGTCAGGTAAGCTGCAACAGTTCTGACCCAACACCCCGAAATCACACTACACCCATTACGCCAGTTACAATCGGCCACGATGTCCAATAGCACGCCGCAAATTGCCGCCCAAATCGGAATATCAGCCCACAAGACTGCCGAAACCCACGGCAAATTGAGTCCTCTAAGCAATCAATCGCCCAACTGAAAGGATCTTTGCATGCGTTTTTTGACAGGTTTTACCCTGCTGGCCGCACTCTCCGTCGCCTCCGTCGCCGCTGCCGGTGACACAGCTGTTCACATCCTGCCCGCAACCTCGGTCGTCAGATCCGTCCCCGTGCAGCCCGTGGCGGCTCGTCGAGTCACCCGGAGCTCAAAGCAGACGTTCTTCGGCAAAGTCATGGACCTCGAACGCCGCAAAAACGCCTGGCTCCGACGCACCTTCCTCGGCCGCTGACAGCCACGCAGGCAACAAACAAACACCAAAAATGACTCCAGACAACGGGGCGATCTGCTGCTGCAGATCGCCCCGCAGTCGTTTCCTTAATCCGCAGTCAGCCGCCCGCTGAACCTCCGCCAGGCCCCCGACGCTCACGCCGACCACCCGGACCGCCGCTGCGAGGTCCACTTCGAGGCCCCCCGCGCTGACCACCACGGCCACCCGAGAATCCACCCCGACCACGCTCGCCCGGTCCTCCCGAACGCGAACCGCCGCCAGGACGGAATCCGCCACCAGCACGCGGCCCCCGCGAACCAAATCCCCGTCTCTCACCCCCGCCAGACTCGTCCCCGCCCGGCACAAAGTCCCCACCTCCACCACCCGGCGGCCGAACACGACGCTCAGCAAATCCCCCGCCTCGCGGACCACGCTCACGACGATCCCCGTCCCCCGGACCACCGCCACGCTCTCCACGCTCACGAAAACCACGCTCACGCCGCTCGCCACCGCCAAACTCACGTCGCGGAGGACCACGACGGACGGGTGCCTCACCCAGCTCAGAAATCTGCAACTGACGACCAGCCACCCACGCCCGACGCAGCTTCTGAAAAATCTCAGGTGGCATCCCGGCAGGTAATTGCACCGTACTAAAGTCATCAAAAATATCAATTCGCCCAATCCGGCCGCTGTCCAGACCCGACTCGCCCGCTATCGCCCCCACAATGCTCCCCGCACGCACGTCATGCACACGGCCAACCTCGAGACGAAAACTTTGCATCGGCCCCTGATCACGCTCGCCACCAAATCCCCCACCCCGCGGTTCACGACGCTCTCCACGCTCAAAACCGCGCTCACCACGATCACCACGATCACGGAAACCAGGCCGCCGCTCGCCACCTCGTTCAGAAAACCCCGGAGGACCACGGCGAGACCCACCGGGACCACCAGGACCACCACGCCGACTTCGCTGATCCTCCAGCTCCGACTGCGGCAATTCCTCACGACTCAGCAACTGCCGGCCACCCAGTGCCATGACCGCCAATGCCCCCAAAATTGCATCCGCCTCCAGCTCCGGCCGCTCACGCTGAAACTGCTGCATGATCGACTGCAGTGTCTCCCGCTGAGAATCCTCAAGCGCCTTCACTATCGCCTCATGAAAAGCCTGCACCCGCTTCTTGTTCACCGCTCGATTTGTCGGCATCTGCATCGGCTCAAGAGACTGCCCGGCAGCATGCTCAATACTCGACAGCAGCCGACTGGCCCGCGGATGCACAAACAAAATCGCCTCACCCTGCCGTCCCGCTCGACCCGTCCGGCCAATCCGATGAATATATGCCTCTCGGCCACGCGGCAAATCAAAGTTAATCACATGGCTGATTCGCGGAACGTCCAGACCACGAGCCGCCACGTCAGTGGCCACCACCACATTCAACTGACCGCCACGCAGCTGCTCAATAATACGCTCACGCTGCGCCTGTGCCACGTCGCCATGCAACGCCGCCGCACGATGCCCCTGCCCACACAAATACTCCGCCAGCGGCTCTGTCGTACTCTTCAGCTTCACAAACACAATCACCGCATCAATCGGCTCCGCCTCCAGAATCCGCGACAATGCCGCTTCACGGTGATGATTCGAGACAACGACATAACGCTGCCGAATCGTATCCGCAGCTGCTGCACGCTGCACAATCGTCACTTCCGCCGGATCACGCTGATGCTGCTGAGCAATTGCGCGAATCTGAGACGGCAGAGTGGCTGAGAACAATGCCGTCTGACGCCCCTCAGGAGCCTGAGACAACACCCACTCCACACTCTCCGCAAAACCCATCCGCAACATCTCGTCCGCTTCGTCCAGTACCAGACAGCGCAGACCAGACAGATCAAGCGACCCGCGAGTCATGTGGTCCATCACTCGACCAGGAGTCCCCACGACAATATGCACACCACGGTTCAGCTGCGAAAACTGCGGCTGGTAAGCCGCTCCGCCATAAATCGCCACACAGCGAAAATCCCGCATCCCCGATGAATAACGCTCAAAGGCCGCCGTCACCTGCAGCGCCAACTCACGAGTCGGCACGAGCACCAGCACCTGCGGACGACGCTGAGACAAATCCAGCAGCTGCAGCAATGGCAGCGCAAATGCCGCCGTCTTGCCCGAACCAGTCTGCGCCTGCCCCAGTACGTCACGCCCCGCCAGCAACAACGGAATTGTCGCCGCCTGAATCGGCGTCGGCTCACTATAACCAAGCTCAGTCAAAGCCTGCAGCACAGACTTGCCCAGACCAAGTTTCGCAAATGCCGGCGGTGTCATCGCCGAAATGTCCACAACACGAGGTGCAGTCACTGGCGGTACCGCCACAGATACACCCACCGCCGGCTCAGACTCGACTCCTGTCGCCTGCTCCCCAGGCTCCTGAGCCAAAACGTCCTGCTCCGCCACCAGTTGTTCTTCGTGTTCCTGAGTCATCCGCTGCCGCCAATCTGCCTGTCAGTAAAAAAACCAGTCCGCTCACCCGCCAGAAACGGAACGCTCGATCTCACTCGCCCCGAAACGGACGACGACCGCCCCCGGAATCATTCGAGCCTCCAAATATTCCCGTTCCAAACTCGTCAGAACCCGAAACTCCGCGGGCACGAGCTCGATCACCCTCCCCCGTCCGACCACGAGACTCCCCCGAACCCGCCCGACGACCGTCCGAACGACTGTCCGTACGACCTTCAACACGCCGCTCAGGACGACGCTCCCGGCGCTGCCCCGCAGCAGAACCCGCAGCAGAACCCGCACCCTGAGCCGCTCGAGGCACACTCGCCCGCTGCTCCGCCCTCGACTCACCCCCCGCCACCGATTTTCGCTCCGGACGCCGCTCGGCACCACGCTCGGCACCACGCTCCGAACGACGCTGCTCGCCATCACGCTGCCGACGTCGCTCCTCGTGACCCCGAAACCGCCAGCGATCCTCGGCAGATTCCCCAACAGCCCGACCGCCTCCGGATCGCTGCGTCCCACGTGACTCGCCCTGACCACGATCACCACGATCACCACGGTCTGTCCGCTCAGTGCGCTCCCGCCGCTCACCACGATCGTCAACAGCCGTCGCCGATTCCGACAGATCAAAATCCCCCAGCGACAGCTGACGAATCGAAAAACCAATCAGCTTCTCAATACTTCGCAGCATCCGCCGCTCTTCAGGATCACACAGCGATACCGCCTCTCCCACCGCACCGGCTCGACCCGAACGGCCAATCCGATGCACGTAAGTCTCCTCCTCCGTCGGCATGTCATAGTTGAACACGTGAGACACCTGGTCAACGTCGATCCCTCGAGCCGCAATGTCGGTGGCAACAAGAATCGGAGGCCGACTGCCGCGGAACTCTTCCAGAGTTCTCTGCCGCCGATTCTGGCTCTTGTTCGCATGAATCGCGGCTGCAGTCAAACCCGCCTTCGTCAGCTGCCGCACAATGCGATCAGCACCGTGCTTCGTCCGACTGAACACAATCGCCCGCTGCGGCACCAGACGATTCAGTAACTGCACCAGCAGTGCCGTCTTCTGCTTCTGAGGCACAATGCACACACTCTGCTCGACCAGCTCTGTGGTCTTCTGCTTCGGCTCAATCGAAATGTTGACCGGATCCCGCAAAATCGTCTGTGCCAGCTCGCGAATCTCCGGCCGCATCGTGGCCGAAAAAAGCAGCGTCTGCCGCTGCTTCGGAATCCGCTGCAGCACACGCCGAATCGCCGGCAAAAATCCCATATCCAGCATCCGGTCCGCTTCATCCAGGACCAGCACCTGCAAACCGTCCATGCCGGCACAACCCTGCTGCATCAGATCCAGCAGACGCCCCGGAGTCGCCACAACGATGTCAGCACCGTCCCGCAGCGCCCGAATCTGCGGCTGCATCCCCACCCCGCCGTAGACCACCGCCGATCGCACGGCCGCAAACGCCCCGTAGCCACGAAAACTTTCATGAATCTGCAGAGCCAGCTCGCGAGTACTGGCGAGCACCAGCACGCGAACAGGACGTACCCGCGGACGCTCGCCACGTGACCGCTCAGGGCGGCCCGCTGCCTCATTGCCACGCTGCAGCAAATGCAGCAGCGGTAACGCAAACGCCGCTGTTTTGCCGGTGCCCGTCTGAGCAATCCCGACCACATCACGGCCAGACAGCACCGCCGGTATGGCCTGCTGCTGAATTGGAGTTGGAATGCTGTAACCGGCCTCGGTCACAGCGCGCACAAGGGGCTCACAAAGCCCCAGCTCACTGAACTTCATACACCTTCATCCCGGGAAAAAATGAAACATTCCCAGGTCCGAAGGCAGAAAACCACCGAGCTTTCTCTGTCGGACTGACATCGTCAGACAGATCACCCTGCGGCTGCAGACTGAACGCCAGATGCTCATAAACATGAACACTTCTGCGGACAATCCGACACAGTCCGCGGCTGTCGCCGCAAACGTTTCAATAACACGTGGAACTGGCAGTCGTTCACCAAAATGCGGGAACGCACCGAATGCTTCGCGGATCCGGCCAGTAAAACAATGCATCCGCTCAAATCGAGAAAATGCTGCAAAACAAACTGGCGGCAGACCGCAGGACTGCAGTTTTCTGTGAAAACCGAGCCTGTCCAGACAAATGGCCTGTAGGCTAAGTATACCAGAGCGTTCCTGAGGATACAGAAGAAAGAGTGTGCAGGGCGGGGAATTTGGGAATTCGTCCGTTTGCCCACAGAAAAACCAGCGTTGTCACAACCGCACCTTGCCCAGATTTCGGAATCAGAGCCCCATCCGTGCGAAATTTCTTCGAAAAACCAGCCCCCCGCTCCCGCTTTTTCCTGTCCGCCCTGTTGGGTGCACGACAGAATTACGTCTGATCACTCAGTCCAGGCCCAACTCGTTTCTCAACACCGCGCTCAGATCAGAAACGTCCGCCATGTTCCTGACCAACCTGTTCCCGTTCACCGCTCAACGCCGCTCGCGGTTCCGGCCAGGTCGTTCCGCCACAACTGTCCTCACACCAGCCTCCGCCTGCGAAATTCTGGAAACTCGCGCACTCCTCAGCACCTTCACCGCAACACTCGATGCCAGCCAGGACTCCACCGTCTACAACGTCCCCACCGGCGACCTCTCCAACGGCAGCGGACAATTCCTCATCGCCGGAGGTTCCGGGGGCTTCGCCACCGCCCGCCGCGGACTCGTGTCCTTCGATGTGGCCGCCGCCGGTATCCCTCCCGGGTCCACCATCCTCGATGCCGTTGTCACACTCTGCGTCATCAACACAGCATCGGCCGCCAGCTCAAATATCGCACTCCACCCCATCAGCAAACCCTGGGGTGAAGCCGCCTCCAATGCCCCCGATGACGAACTGGAAGGCGTCCGCGCTGCCGCTCGCGATGCCACCTGGCAGTTCAGCCTCTTCGACTCAGTCGGCTGGGCCAGCCCCGGCGGCGACTTCGCTGCAGCCTCCGCCTCTCAAAGCGTCGGTGGCGCCGGCGCCTGGGAATGGACCGGCGGCGGACTCGTCAGTGACGTCCAAAAATGGCTCAATGACCCAATCACAAACAATGGCTGGATGATCGTCAGCGACGAACAGGCCGGCAGCATCAAATCCTTCGCCAGCCGCGAATTCGAAAACGCCACACTCCGACCCAAACTCGAAATCACATGGGAAGAACCGTTCGTTCCCGCCGTCGTCGAAGGCCGCAAATGGTTCGACCGCAACGCTGACGGTGTTCGCCAGGCCCCCGCCGTGCAGGCACTCAGCCTGTTCTTCCCCAATGGTCGCAACAGCTACAACGCTTTCGGCGGACGTGAATACTGGTACCGCTCCTCCGGCGCCGCAGCCTGGTTCTTCCTCACTCCACAGGGCGATCTGATCCGCTGGAACGGCCAAACCGGAAAACTCACCGGTACACTCATCGATTCCCCAGGCATCCGCGCCTGGCACAACCCCGCCACACTGCTCGGCAACACTGCCACGCCCGGCTCCACAGTCGACGAACCATGGCTCAACGGCTTCTCCTTCCAGCTCATCAATGAACAGGGACAGGTCGTCGCCACCACACAGTCCCGCGATATCGACCTCAACAACGACGGACTGATTCAGGAAGAACAGGAACGCGGCTGGTACCGTTTCGAAAACACCCGCCCAGGCAACTACACCGTTCAGGAAATCGTCCCCGCCGGCTGGGCTCAAAGCGCCGGTCGACATTCCCCAGCCGCCGGCACTGCCTGGCAACTCGATCAAAGCCTGGGTCTGACAGCCACCGGCGACCTGTTTGAGAACTTCGGCGGACAAGGCGAACGCTGGCTGAAAAGCAACAGCGGCTGGTGCTACATCACCCCCGTCGGTGATGTGTTCCAGTGGAACGGCAAAGCAATCACGGCTTCCGCACCACTCTCCGGAACACTCGCGGGTACCCTTAACAACTTCTACTTCCGCGATGTCTCGCTGGTGGCAGCCGCACAAAATCCGGTCATACCGGTTGTCGGTGGCACAACCGTCAGCCGCATCGACTTCGGCAACTACCGGCCAGCAGTGATCGAAGGACGCACCTGGCTGGAACTGGACCCCAACGGCAGCCGCAGCACGACACTCCTGCCACAGGCCACCGTCATTGCTGTCCCGGAAGCTGCCCCGCCGGCACTCCGCACCGCCGTCTGGTACGAAGTCCCAACCCTTGAAACCAGTGGTCCCGCTGCCGGCACAATCATCCGCCGCACCTTCTTTATCAACGCCGCCAACGAAGTCTGGCAGTGGTCAGCCTCCACCGGCTCCACACTCCTCACACGCGTCTCCAAAGCCGCCGCCACCGCCGGGGACGTCGCTAAAGCCGCCTTTGCCTTCGAAAACTGGCAGAACGGCACCATCGTCGAACTGCTCAACGATGCCGGCCTCGTCGTTGCCCGCACAACCTCCGGCAGCCTCGATCGAAATGCCGATGGATCCATCCAGCCCGAATCCGAAAATGGCTGGTACCGCTTCGGTAATCTGCTGCCCGGCAGCTACACCGTACGACAAACTGTCGCTGCAGGTCACCGCAGCACCTCAGAAATCTCCGCCTCCGCACAGGCCAGCCTCAAACAACTGTCCGAGACCTGGGGTTTCGCTGCAGACGCCTCCGACCACTTCAACTTCGGCGGTCGCAGCGAACGCTGGTTTCGCTCGCGAACCAACGAATGGTTCTACATACTCCCCAGCGGACAGATCTTCCAGTGGGACCGCATCAGCGGCGGCACCAAAGGTCTCGTAAAAGGCAGTCAGATCGCCAGCCTGCCCGGCAGCGTCTACCTGAATCTGAACCTGCTGTTCCGACCGGTCAGTTCACGCCTGAACATGGCATCCACTCAAACCACCCTGCTGAACCTCGCTCAAACCAGACTGCTGGATACCGTCTTCGCCGGAATTGCCCTGCAGATCGCCGACTGAGACGCCCGCACTGACAATCAGTCAGCTCGATCAGGTTATTTTGGCGTCGCCCTCCCCCAGCCGCAGCCCGCTTCCCGGCACTGCCCCTGCGCTGCCACTCGCCCGACAGGCATCGGCGAGCACCCCGCAACCACACCAAAACCAAACTTCCTCAAAAACAAAAATAAATTCCCATTAGCGGATTGAAAAGTCACGCACGAATGCCGAAGATCCATACGGAAGAACACTCTTAATAGCCTTGGCTGGCGATTTCATCAGCATCCGTGCTTAAAAATCACCACCGGAACAACAAAAAACTGCGCACCTGTTCAATAGGCAACCCCGGCATCAAACCGGCTTTTCTCTGCAGCATTTTTCTGTTTTTGTGCCCTGCAATACACCCGGAGGTTCTCATGGAAGTCACCAGATCCACTCAGATCGCTGCGCGCACCCGTCGCCTCCTGCAAGGCTTCACACTCATCGAACTGCTCGTCGTCATCGCCATCATCGCCATCCTCGTCGCTCTGCTGCTGCCCGCAGTTCAACAGGCCCGCGAAGCTGCTCGCCGCACACAGTGTCGCAATAACCTCAAACAAATCGGAATCGCCCTCCACAACTATCACGACGTCAACAACTGCTTTCCTCCCGGAAATGTCACTATGGGAGACTGCTGCTCTACTCCCAGCCTGATCAACTGGTCCATCTCCATCCTGCCCTACCTCGAACAAACTAACCTGCAGCAGCAATATAACTTCAATCTGCCCAATGAAACCCCCGCCAACGTCGCCGTTCTCCAGTCCAAACTGCCGGTCTACAACTGCCCGTCAGATATCAACGCCGGGGCTCTGCTGGTGCCTGATTCCGGTCCGCACAACAATCAAACCTGGGCCGCCAGCTCCTATCGCGGTATGGGCGGCGTTGGCTGGTCCGCCGGTGATTCCTACGCTTACCGCCGCCAGTGGGACAGCTCGGACATTCTGCACCCCAACGCGCTCGATCGACTCCGCGGCATGCTCTACTGGTGCGGTCGTGGCGGCAGCGGGGCAGGAAAATTCGGCCCCGTTAACTTTCGCGATATCACCGATGGCACCTCAAATACACTCACCGTCGGCGAATACACCACCATATCACGACCGCGCCGCACTTCTTTCTGGGGCTACACCTACACCTCCTTCGTTCTGTCCTGTGCCACTCCTGAAAGCCGCACGCTGGTTGCAGACTATAACCTGTGCGCGGCCCAGGGCGATTCCAACCCCTGCAAACGCGGATGGGGCTCATTCCACTCCGGCGGAACTCTCACATTCCTGCTGGCTGACGGCTCCTGCCGCAGCATCTCCCCAAATATCGACATGCGAGTCTATATGGGGATCTCCACCATCGGTGGTTCAGAAGTCATCGGCGAATTCTGATCCCTCATCCACCGGCCTGCGGTCGGGCTCCGCTGCCTGCATTGAGACACCGGAGCCCCCTCCCGGCTCGCACTTCCAGCCACAAAACATCCGGTTCATTCAGTCTCTGGAATCACAAGATGCTTCGCCCCGCCCTGCTGCCTCTGCTCATGCTCCTCATCGTGATTCAAGGCTGCAGCGACTCCCGCAGGTCCGCATCCGTTTCCGGTACCGTGACACTCAAAGGCCAGCCTGTCGCCGACGTCATCGTCCGCTTCCAGCCCGCCGGTACCGGCTCCGCCGATCAGCTGGAAGCCGGTATGAGCTCCTTTGGTACGACCGACGCCGCAGGAAAATTCACCCTGAAATTCAGTGATAACAGCGGAACCGGAGCAATGCTCGGTGACCACACAGTCACCATCGACGAACTGACTCCCCCCGAAGAAGAAAACAACGATGCCGGCGGCATCGGCAAGAAAAAAATTTCCCGCATCCCGCGAAAATGGGGCGACGGCAGCCAGACCTTCAAAGTCGAAGACAAAGATAACGTCGCCAGCCTCACGCTGGACTGACTGCACCAGCAACAAGCCAACTCAGCGCCTCAGCTGCACCGGCTCCAGACCACGCACCTCAATCACATCACGCTGCTCCTTCTGCGACCAGCGCATCCCCAGTACTCCCACTTCACGGCCCGCAAATCGCTCCAGCTGCACACCCGCCGCAGGCTTCAGATCCGCCAGCAGCCTGCCACTCGGCGAGGCCAGCACCCAGCCCCCCGCAACTCCCTGAGCACGCTGGATCACCCCGGCTCCCACATACTTGTTCTGCGGACTCCCCGGACGAATCACATTGTCCGAACTTCCGGTCTCCGCCGCAGGGGCTGCCGCAGGGGCTGCCGCAGGGGCCGCCGACAACCCTGCGCTGCCCGCGACTGCCGTGCCAAACAGTGCCTCATCAGAACCATCAGCCTCACCACCCTGCCCCGGCACCTCACGTGACTGAGACACCAGCAAAGCCGAACGCGAATCTGTTGGAGGCATCGTGGCATCCGGAGTCGGAGCAACAAAACCGTCGCCCTCAGCAACCGCCGCCGAACCGCCTGACCCCTCCACCAGCAAACCACCCTCGGACGGTGTGATCATTCTCGGACCCGCAGGTTCGACAGACATTGACGGTACCTGCGGTGGCCTGACCTGTACCGACGGAACTGCTCCCGGCATCATCGAAGCAAAGCCGTGGCGAGCAGCCAGGGCTGCATCCCGCTGCTCCGTCTGACTCTGCAGCTGACGAACCTGCAGCAGCTCAGCCAGCCGCTGCCGATAACGCTGAATCGCTCCATAACGCAACTCGACAGCTCCGGATATCTGCGGATTCGTCAGTCGCCCCTGCAGCTCACGATACGCGCCCTCCAGACCATCCAGATCCCACGTCGCTGCATCCTGCAGCACCATCTCACGAAAACGCTGATCCAGCTCCGCCAGCTGCTGCTTCTCACCCTTGTCCTGCTGCACCTTCTGCAAAGCCTCGCTCGGCTCCACCAGCGGCACCTCCACCAGTCCTGCCGGCAGACTGGCGGCGGCAGGAGTCGCCATGGCAGTCGCCCGCCGACCATTCGCCGGCAGCCGCCACGGATCATTGTCCGCCTGCCGCTGACGATCCGGATCCACCGGTACCAATGCCGCTCCCGGTACCCAGCGACGCTCACGCATCGGCGGTCGAATCTTCAGCATCGCCTGAGCCCCCGTCGCGGTATCAATGCTCCGCTGACCCAGAATCGATACCTTCTCACCCTTCTTCATCCGCCGCTGAAATACCGAGGTCTCGTCACCAAACTCGCTGCCCACACTGGCAACAACATTCTCCTCCAGAACCTCACCCTCCTGCTCACTCAAACGCTTCACAAATCGCTCCGGAATCCAGCTAAAACTACCCTCCGGAGGTTCAATCACATACCAGCCACCCGGATCATGCCGGTGCACCCGCACCACGGTTCCTCGAGTCAGACGCTGCGTCGGATAATAGGCGTCACCACCCCCCGAACGCGCAAACGTCTCCTCGGCCGCCACTCGAGCCTCATACGGGAAACTTCCGCCCTGGGCTCCCGCTGAAAGACTCAGAGGCACCAGCAGCAGCCACAAAAACAACGGCAGCCAGGCACATACCGCACCAGCAAATCGGCAGTTTCTGCCGCTGCCAGCACCGCTTCGGCAGATTCTGCCGCATGCCGCCAAACCCCTCAGGACGCCGAATTCTGAAAATGCGTTCAGCATATCAAACTCCATCACTCCCGCTGCCATCACTCACCAAACCACCCAACACATCGGTTTTCACGGCAAAAACGCCTGAAATACCGCGTTTTCTGCCAACCGTCGCCAACCACTCTGCACCACTGGCAGGTTCCGCCGAAAGAACAGACCGCGCTTTCAGAAAACCTCACTCCGAATTACAGTTTCCCCCAATTCGACTCAAGTCCTGTTTTCAGTCCTCCACAAACGATTTCAGCAACCTCACTCCGCCGCGAGTCCACCATGCTGCTGCACCTGCTGCTGACACTGTTGATCAACCTGCCCGCCAGCCACAGTCACGCTGACGAACCTGCCAGCCAGAAACTGCAGGTCGGCGATACCGCCCCCGACTGGAAAGAACTCAAAGGCACGGACGGATCAGCCCACTCCCTGGCCGA
This sequence comes from Planctomycetaceae bacterium, assembly GCA_046075365.1. Lineage (GTDB taxonomy): Bacteria > Planctomycetota > Planctomycetia > Planctomycetales > Planctomycetaceae > SXXK01. The sequence goes on along the minus strand of JBJTPZ010000347.1, from coordinate 4,421 downwards.
TTTCTCCACTCGCGCCGTCGTGGTCCTCTGCTTCACCTGCAACTCCTGCCCCTACTCCGTCGACTACGAAGATCGCATGATTGCCTTTGCCCGCAAATATGCCGACACTCCTGCAGGTGTCGTGCTGGTGACCATCAACGCCAATCGCAAACCGTCTGAATCACTCGACAAAATCAAAGAACGCGCACTTCAAAAGAATTTTCCCTTCCTCTGCCTGATCGATGAAACACAGCAGGTCGCTGCCAGCTACGGCGCCGTCTACACCCCCGAATTCTTCGTACTCAACAAAGATCGTAAAGTCATCTATATCGGCGCCATGGACGACCGCACCGATGCAGCACAGGTCACCACCCGCTACCTCGAAGACGCCGTCAACGCGGCACTTGCCGGAAAACTGCCCGCCGTCACTGCCATTCCGGCTCGCGGCTGTGCAATTCCCTATCGCAGCCGCCAGCGCCGCTGAAAACCAGCAATCATCCCAACCACCCCAAATCCGCCCCAACCAGCAACAGACGCAGAAAGGAGTCGCGAGAATTCATGGATGCTCTGCCAAAACACAATCAGCAATCCCACCCGAAAACAACAGTCGCGACACTTTGCCTCGGAATGGTAATCGCAGCCTGCCTGCTTTCCTCAGGCTGCAGCACCACACGCTCACAAACCTTTTCCAGTGAACGACCACAGTCTCACACATGGGCCACCGAACACTTCGTCGTTCACTCCGATGATCCGCTGCTGCCCGGTAATCCGCTCATTCAGGAGCTTCAGGATGTTCGTACCCGGCTCCTCAGCCTGCTTGAACTTCCCGAACAGCGAGATCTCGTACACGTCTACCTGTTCAATGACGAAGCCTCATACCGCTGGTATATGCAGTCCACCTGGCGGGATCTGCCACCACGCCGCGCCTACTTCGTCGGAACCACCCGCGAACTGGCCGTCTACTCCTTCCGCGGCCAGCATGCCGCTGAAGACCTCAGACACGAATTCTCCCATGGACTGCTCCACGCATCCCTGCAGACCGTCCCGCTCTGGCTCGACGAAGGACTCGCCGAATACTTCGAAATCAGCTCAGACTCCGAAAATCAACTCAGCCCTGCCCACCTGCAGGAACTGTCTCAGGCCCGCACAGAAGGCTGGAACCCAGGACTCTTCAGGCTGGAACAGATCACCGACTTCCGAGCACTTTCTCAGCGCGACTATGCCGAATCATGGGCATGGGTCCACTTCCTGCTGCACGCAACACCCGCAAGCCGACAGGTCTTGCTGGACTACCTGCAAACCCTCGCCAGCACTCGTACTCCAGGCAAACTGCTCAATAAACTTGAAGCGGCAATCCCGTCCTGGGCACTCGACTTTGAAAATTACACTGACCAGCTGATCGCCTCAGCACCCTTCTCTGCAGGCGAATCCAGCAATCGCAGGGACACTGCCGATCCCTGAGGTCCGCGACTGATCCAGAATCTGTTTTGCCGTCTCAATTCCTTAGGCCGACTTGCGACGGCGTCCCCGAACCTCACTTGCTGCAGGCTGCTCCGGTACCGACTCTGCAGACACCACCGCCTGCTCTGCCGCCGTCACTTCCGCTGCCTCAGCCGAAATCGATTCAGCCGCATGTACTTCTGCGGCCGAGTACCCTCGCACCAATGTGCCGCCCACGGGCAACAGGCCAGCCACTGGCGGGTGCGGATTCACATGAATCACACTGCGAGTCTGCAGCAGCATTGCCGACAGCAGCAAACCTGTCGACAACAGGCCCGCTCCCGACAACACGCCACCAGCCGCAACTCCCAAACGAATCTGCAGCACCACGCACAACGCACTCAGCAGAACCCCCGCCAGCAACAGCACCTGCGCGGGACGACAGCGCCCCATATCCGGCAAGACCGCCTTCAGCACCCAGGCCAGAATGCCGGCACACGGCACGACAATCAGCGCCGGCCGCGCTGCCTGCAGCGGTCCGATCAATCGCGCAAACAACTCAGCCAGACCACCCGACGTGACATCAGCCGTATCACTCAAAACAAAAAATGCTGCCAAAAAAAACCACACACTCAACCAGCGCCAACAACGATACCTGCCATGGAAATCCACATGACTGGCCGCCCGAACGGCAGCAATCAAAAGACACAACTGGCCCGCCGCAAACAGCTGCAAACCGGCAGTCGCACCCACCACACTGCGACCGGCAGACCCCGACGCCACTCCCCCAAAAGCGCCGCTCCACGCCAAAACCATCACAATCACCGGAATCACCACCAGTACGCCCACAATTAACCAGTGCTTCCACAACCGGTCCGACAGCAGACGACGAATCAGCCGGTCCTTCGTCAGCGACTCAAACGGATCCAGGTCCTGCTCACCCGAAAAATAAAACAGCCCGGCCGGAACAGCAGTCTCCTCATCCGCACCAGCGGATTCCAGAGTCAGACGACGACGGCGACGGTCCAGTGAACCCGAATTACGCACCAGTGTCATTCCACGGCCCCCGTTCCGAACCGCCAGCCTGTACAGCAGTCAATAAATAACCCCCCGGATCTGTCACCAATCGACCGGCAGGTTTCGCAGGATCAGAAAATCTCATACCGCCGCTGCAATCGATACATCCGGAATCCCCCCAACACTGCTTTCACACCCCCTGTTACCACCTGAAACCGGCCGTTTCACCCGGATTCTCGAACTGTTTTTCCACGACAATCCTCGATACACTCGCTGCTCGTTCGCCTGAGCCTGCGTTGGACTCAGCCCCGCTTCCCCTCCCCCGCACCGCGCCAGACTCCCCGGAAAGCCACGCCATGCGGCGAAATCTCCCGGTTTTTCTGCTGCTGCCAGGACTCTGCCTGCTGCTGGCCGCTACCCGACTGGCCGCACAGGATGCTGCAGCCGCCGCAGATTTCGAAAATCAAATCCGACCGCTGCTGCTAAACCGCTGCGGACAATGCCACGGTCCCCGCCAGCAAAAAGGCGGTCTGCGACTTGATGCCCGCAGTCACTTCTTCCGCGGTGGCGACAGCGGTCCAGTCATCGTTGCCGGAAAAAGCAAAGAAAGCCCGCTCATTGAACGCGTCAGCTCCACCGTCGCCGACCTGCAAATGCCGCCCGCCGGCCCGCGCCTGACTGCCGCAGAAATTGAACTGCTGCAAACATGGATCAATCTCGGAGCAAACTGGCCGGAATCTGATTATGATCGACAGGCTCTGATTGACCCCCGCACACAACACTGGTCCTTCCAGCCCCTGCCAGCGTCTGTCACGCCGCCTCCCGCACAGCAATTTCCGCAGTACGCAGACATCGACCGCTTCCTGCTGGCACAGCTTAAGCCTCTCGGCCTCAGCATGAACCCCGCAGCCGACCGGCGTACTCTGATTCGTCGCGCATACCTGATCATGACCGGACTGCTGCCCACACCCGAACAGGTCACTCAATTCCTCGCTGACAATTCTCCCGCAGCGTGGGATCACCTGATTGAAACTCTGCTCAACAGCCCGCACTACGGCGAACGCTGGGCTCAGCACTGGCTCGATGTCGTTCGATATGCCGATACACACGGCTTTGAAGTCAATACACCTCGCGACAATGCATGGCCCTACCGCGACTATGTCATCCGCTCACTCAACTCCGACAAGCCATGGGATCAATTCGTTCGTGAACAGATTGCCGGTGATCTGCTCGGTGAAGATGCCGCCACCGGCTTTCTCGTCGCCTCAGCAGTTCTGCTGCCCGGACAGATCGGGGCGGACGATGCATCTAAACGACTGGCCCGCCAGGATGCACTCGATGAGATCATCGCCGGTACCAGCAGCGCTGTGCTCGGACTGACGCTCGCCTGCGCTCGCTGCCACGATCACAAATTCGATCCGCTGACTCAGCAGGATTACTACCGCATGCAGGCCTTCTTCGCCGGTGTTGAATACGGTGAACGGCCACTGCGTGATCATGGCTGGCTGCAGCGACAGCAGCAGGCAGACTCCCTGAATGCCCCGATCGAACAGCTCGCAGCACAGCTCCGCGGCATCGTGCCGTTCGCCACTCCCGCACAACTGCTGCTGATTGATGAAGAAGATGCCACACAAGTCAAATTCCTCAGCCCGCCAAATGGACCCGGGGCAAACCCAGCCGGTACACAACGAGGCTACCGCGATGATCCCGGCTCAGTCCTGCAAACCGGAAACCTCAGCAGTGGACGATACACATGGTGGAACAATGTTCCAGGCAAAGATGTCGTCATCTGGAAGCCCGCACTCGCAGGTACCGCACGACTCTGGTTGTCCTGGGGCGCACACGGCAGCGGTGTCCACACCAGAGATGCTCGCTATCTGCTCGATGCTGACGGAAACCCAGACACTCGTGAAGACCAGCAGCAGATATTCGTTGCCGATCAGTACTACCCCGCCGGTGTTACGACCGGAACCACCGAACAAACA
>JBJTPZ010000346.1:0-3962 GCA_046075365.1 Planctomycetaceae bacterium | reverse complement strand
CGCGTCACCGGTATTCTCCGATGACGGTACGCTTCTCGCTGCCCCTCTGCTGCCCGAATCCATCACCGAGACCTACAGCCTGACTCAACCTGACACAGCCACACCGGGCAACGTACAGGAAGGTGGGATATCACACCGCAGACCCCACACCTCAATTATCGCTTCCCACGAGAACAATCTTCTGTACCTTTCAGAACGTGGCCGCTCCAGCCGGGAACACAGCACTTTTGTCCTTCCATTTCAAATCCGCGAATCACAACCGCTCACTTCTTCGAAATTGCTGCTCGTCAGCACCTCTGGAGAGCCAAGACTCTTTGATTCGAAGACTGAAGAGCTAGTCACCCTTGGTACCGACGCCCTTTCCACGACTGACTTTGATCTTCACATCGGCTCAGACACCACAAAGGTGATCCTCACATCAGAACGTGGCTTCGTAATACTCCACGACACAGCCTCTGCAACCACAACCCAACTGCAACTCAGGGCTCCCACTATTGGAATCTCGTTCAGCCCGGATGGAACTTCGGCGGTGTGCGCAGATCGCACCGGCACAATCCACCTGCTGTCATGCGCGTCACTCACGCTCGAACACAAGTCGCAAATAGTTCTCCCCATTCAGACGGAAATCACCAGTATTGAGCACTCTCCCGATGGTAACACAGTTCTGCTGACGTGCGGAGATGAAGGCAGAAACGTACAAACGTTCGATGCAAAAACACTTTCGCACATTGCGACAACTACACTTACAAAACCCGGCAAAGCTGTCTGGATCAGCAATGAAGACGTCGTGGTCGCCTCGGATCTCGGACTCTATCGATGGCAGAGACAAGGATCCGGGGAATCTTTGACTCAAGTTCGCACAGCGGCAGTACGCTCCATCACCAGTTCCGGGCCCCGCCTCGCATGGGTCGAAAAAGAGAGTCTCCAATACACGGTTCCGTCAAACTCGGCAGTCAGTCCGCACCCCCTGAGGAATACGGAGACATTCAGTGCATTCTCGATGGACACCAGCACAGAAATCGTCGTAAAACATCAAACCTCATCTTTGCCACTGTCTGTTCACTTCGACCACGCCGGCCAGACTCTGCAAGTCTCCGGGTACACCCACTCATACCGTATTTGTCGGACAAGCGACATGACACAGTTGGAGTCCCCGAAGACTTTGCATGCAACCCCGACGATACTCATGCGATTTTTGCCGGATTCACATACCCTGTTACTTGTGTCCAGCGACGGAACATGCAGTACCTGGACGCCGGAGGATGGTAGTAAGACACAAAACAACACCCTTAGAACGTCACTGATTTCTGCCACTGTCTCCAGCCAAAGAACACACTTGCTGACAGTGGATTCTGGCAATCAAGGACGGGTATATCAGTTGCCAAACTGCACCGAGATACCAATACCGGGACTGGAAAAAAACGTCACCCAACTTGCCATCTCATCCGACAATCAAAACTTGTACGCACTCTTCACAAACGGTGAACTTCGGCAGACAAGGATCGCCCCAGAAATCGTTCCTCAGGAATCCCGTTTGGTAACCGCTGGAGTGGTTTCGGCTCAGCCATTCCCGGCAAATCCACGACTGCTGCTCATCACGCGCTCAACCAATACTGGTGGTCCGCTATCCCTCGCACTTCTTGACACAGAAACCGGAACGGAAACAGCGATTGGAGACTCGCTCAATTCAGTAAAAGCCTCCGTTGCACCATCGGGAGACCAGATTTTACTGCTCACCGATGACCAGCGATTTCTGAAATTGAAACTTGAAGAGAGTGACGGTGAATGGACCGTTCCGGATGACTCTGTCGCGGAATTAGCCACGGGTGTTCTCCATTTCAATTGCCCCGCTGAATCACCCTTTGCTATTGTTTTTAGACGAGATGAAACCGAGTTTCTGTCGTTGCAGGATTCAAGTTCCGTCTTTGTTATTCCCTTTAGCGGAACTCTTGCAAATGAATCCACCGCGAAATGGGACAAAGCATCCTCAAGCCAAAACGGACTTTGGTTTGCTGTGACCGGAAAAAAACTCGAGTGTTGGCCTGCGGAACTGCAACACTATGTTGAATCGAACGCGGGCCGACAACTCACAGCGGCCGAACGGAAGAGATACGCGATTCGCGATGACCTAAAGAACTCAAATCGCTAATATCGCAGACGGCAACAGAGCGGGGGCAGATCTACTGCCCCCGCTGAAATTTCACAAAAAAGACACCTTTCAGTCACAACTCAGTCACAGCACGCACTCGTAGGATTCACACGACTTACGACCCATCGCTTTTTCGACTTGCACCGCGTTTTCGCTAAGCACAGTTTCTTCTCAAGATCACGTTGAGCTCTGATCCTCGCTCCAGCCTTCGTCAGACCGTAACCTATTCCGGGCCGATGACCTCCATCGCATTGATCACAAGTCACAATCGCTTGCCAACGGGGTTTCAGGCAACTTTGCTTCCCTGTTTTATCACGAAAAAATTCTTCTGGCTGAGGATCAACCACTACATCTGGGCAACCGGTGCTCGCTGTCACCACAACCCAGTAAATCTGTACCGTGGGACACTTAGCCTTCAGGTAAGCAATCGCTTTGGCATCGAGCTCGAGGTACACTGAGGCACAAGATTTGACTGACGGATCGAAATCACAACAGTATTCGTCTGTTTTGCAAAGATTTCCATTTTTGTCAATCCCTTGAGCAATCACACAAATCTTGGCATCTATCAGGGGTCGGGGGGGGTCATCGCCCCGAAGCACGGAATTCGCGATCGGCAAACAGACTATCGCACCGGAAATTGCCTGACCAAACAATCTTCGCGTATATCTTCGCATTTGTACCTCCATCGAACGGGAAAGAAAACAGGCCACCCTATTCTACCCATTCCACCCAAGGCACGCATTCAAAAATACTGCAAATTCTTTTTTCTTTAAGGAAATTATCCCGTCAATTGCTTAGCAAGAGCGCAATAAATTCTGCGACAAAATTACACGGGGCCATTAACCGATGCTCCCCAACTGTGCCGCACAGCCATCGCAAACTGGTAATCCACAATCGAACAGTTTTCCGTTTTTACACGGAACATTTGCCGAGTTTGGGTCAGAGCGAACGCTGTGGTTACTGGCAGGTATCTCGAGTCGGCAGAATGGTTTGGACCTTACACGGGCCCATGGTAAAAATGCTCAGGTTTTGTGGATGGTAGCGTGTTTCACCAATGACGAGCTGCTGCTGACGGGCAAAACTGCCAACGGGGCTCGTCCTGGATCTCGTGACGCATAGCCTCAATCGAGCACGCTGCATTACACTGAATCACAACACCGATCGATTCGACAGCCTTCGAAACAAAATGTTCGTTGTTTGCGGAATCAGCAGACGTGAAACTCCAACACCACCTCTTGGGAGTGGTGCACAGAGTCCATCGCCGCGGCGCAATTGCGTTTTACATGCGTAATTCCTCGCAAAACCAGCTGTTGTTGCTCTCTGCACTGCACAGCAGCACGCCGGCAGTGCCAGTAGCCGACAGCGGCACGGCGGACTTGCCATCCACCGCGAGGGTGTCTCGCCGCCAGCAAAACTCGGTTTACCTGCCGACAAGGCAGCGGGCATCCGCGGAAGCTGAATCCACAGTACGCCGGTTAACACAACTCCCTTCTGCCTCTTCGGTTTTTGAGGAATTTTTGTGGCAGCCCGCAGAAGTGACCGAGGTTCGCACACTTTGAAATAGCCCTGTTTTTAGTGGTAACCACAAACCCTCTGTCACGGCGTGACCGTCAGCTGGCAGGTCTGAACCAGACGTGCAATCCTCCGTCACCGCTGAAGCCACTCAGCATTTGCAACTAAATGTTGCGCAGGTAGACTTCAGCCCCTTTACTCTTTTCTCAACCCCCAAAGGCGCCATTCACCAATGCCCACCCCCACCCGTCGCAGTTTTCTTCAGTCCGCCAGCATCGCGTCGCTCGCCACCGCAGCCGCG
>JBJTPZ010000345.1:0-1717 GCA_046075365.1 Planctomycetaceae bacterium | reverse complement strand
CTGCAGGCGACACGCGACAGAGCCGGACAATCACCGATCTTCAATAACAATCTGCGAACGCCCGCGGTTCATCGGCTTGATGGAGACGCCCGCAAGCGTCACCGGGGGCAGTCCGACGCTGCGGCAGACAATTTCCGGATGTTGCGTGAAAAGTTGAATCAGCCGCAACGCTGCATCTGAGGGATGCCGAGTTCCCTGTTCCCAGCTCTGCAGCGTCTTCGTGGACACACTCAGCAGTCCGGCAAAGACTGACTGTGACATGGCCGCCTGGTGCCGTAATGCCGCCAAAGTTGCCGCATCAATCTGCGGCGGATCCTCAGGCACCTCGACAGTTTTCAGCGTCAACTCACCACGACAGTGAGCAACACCTTCCTGCAATCCTTTCTGCAGTCTTTCAAACAGCGATTTTCTGGTCGTCCCGTTCATGGTAGCTCTTTGCTCCTGCGGCCTGCCGCAAATCTTGCCTGCGTTTTCAGTTCTGTGGCCAACTGTGAAAGTAATCGCCGCTCTGCCGCCGAGAGGTTCTCCTGCTCGTCTTTGCTGTAGATGTCAGGCATAAAGAACCAGCGAGCTTCGGGAACGTATAGGTAAATCACACGACAACCACCTCTTTTGCCCTTGCCGCGACTCTCATTTGCCACGCGCAGCTTACGCAGCCCATTACAACCGGGAATCACAACCCCTCGGTTTGGTTGCTCCATCAGCAAACGCTGCAGGTTCGAGTAGTCTTCGTCATCCAGGTACTCGCGAATGGTAGCGGTAAATTCACTCGTTTCGACGAACTCAGCCCTCATGGCTCAATCAGTTCTATCCCACTGTGTGGGATGCGTCAAGAAGCAGTGTGAATCGCTGCAGGTGGTCCTGCGACAAGGTCCCTCGCCGATTATCGTGAGGCGGAGTGACTTTGGGCAAGGGTGAGCGACCTGCTGACCGCCCCAAAGACCTCTGAGGCCAATCAGAAACCACACCCAAAGCAGCGGCAACGGAGCCCCTCAACTGGCACAGGAAGCAGCCCCGCGATTCGCAGGCTATCAGGAATTTTGTGCTCAGCTGCCCCACGGCAGCCGGCCAATCCCCGCGAGGTTGTGTCACAGTACTCAACCAGCGGTATGGCAATCGGGTCTGAATGCCCTTCAGTTCAGTGGCTGCAGCCGTTTTTGTGGCATCGCGGATTGTCCGGCCGAAATGTCAGTTCGTTTTTTTCGATCGAGGACAAGCATCGCTGGCGTTCCTGCCGAGTTTGGAATTGCCCGATGTGACCTGGCGTTGCTCACCAAAGCCGAGTGACGCCGTAAGCATCGAATGCAGAATCAACACCGACGACAGGAACCTGTTCGGCGATCGCCAGTGCGATGATCATCCTGTCGAAGGGATCGTTGTGGTGCTGAATCATTGTCGTCAGCAGTGACGTGTGTTTCGTTTCGATGGGCAGAATCGTAAAGTCGTTGCCTTCAATACCCTGCCGCATGAAATCGTCATAGGATGAGGTCAGGTGAAGTTTGTTTTTGCCGACCTTGATCGCGATTTCCCAAAAGGTTGCAGGGCTGACCTGCACGATATTCGTCGGATCAGAGATTAGCGCATCTGCTGAGCGACTTAGCTGCGGCCTGCGTAAAACGAACCAGAGGAACGTGTGGGAATCCAGCAGGATTCGCATCACATGTACTCCTTAAAGTCGACCAGATGATCATCGTCATCCGCGATGATTTCGATCATC
>JBJTPZ010000344.1:0-23231 GCA_046075365.1 Planctomycetaceae bacterium | reverse complement strand
AGTACCACCACGGTTTTCGATCTTCATCCTCGCTGTTTTCAGATTTTTACCGAGCTGACAGGAGTCTGCATGTCCTCCCAATCGCCGCGATTGTCCCCCTTCGCCTGTGACCGCGCACCGACAGCCGGCTCCGCCCAGGCTGCCCCGCTCAACCCTCAGCCAGCAGCACCGGCAACCAGCAGCACCGAACGCCGCTGGCTGTGCCTGATGGAACGATTCTCCCGCCGCATGCTCCACAGCAGCCTCGCCGGACTCCAGTTCGGACAGCTTGTGCTGGAACATGAACAGTCCAGCGAACGCTTCGGAGATCTCTCCCGCTGCGCTCTCTCAGGACACGTACGGCTCAATTCCCCACGATTCTACCGCAGACTGCTGTCCGACGGGTTACTTGGAGCCGCTGAGTCGTACCGGGGCAAACCCAGCCGGTACACAACGAGGCTACCGCGATGATCCCGGCTCAGTCCTGCAAACCGGAAACCTCAGCAATCGACGATACACATGGTGGAACAATGTTCCAGGCAAAGATGTCGTCATCTGGAAGCCCGCACTCGCAGGTACCGCACGACTCTGGTTGTCCTGGGGCGCACATGGCAGCGGTGTCCACACCAGAGATGCTCGCTATCTGCTCGATGCTGACGGAAACCCAGAGACTCGTGAAGACCAGCAGCAGATATACGTTGCCGATCAGTACTACCCCGCCGGTGTTACGACCGGAACCACCGAACAAACACCGCTGTGGAGCGGATTTCAGTATGCCGGAACCGTCGATCTCCAGCCCCGGTCGGCAATTCTGCTCCGCGGTGGCGATACCGGTACAGGCATCACCGCAGACGTCATCGCACTGCAGCTGCTGCCCGCCGCGGACAACCCCGCGAACAATCTGCCGGCCCCGGCCACACCACCCCTGCGTGACCCCGTCCAGACACAAGCCAATACCGAACGCTTCAAACCCCGCCAGGTCCGCTTCCTCCGCTTCACAACACTCCAGACCATCAACAACAATCAGCACGAACCATGCCTCGATGAACTCGAAGCCTTCGGACCCGCTCAGCCACAGCTCAATCTCGCTGCCGCCAGCCGCGGCGTACGGCCTTCATCCTCCGGAAATTATTCCGATATCGGTATCCACCAGCTGCCACACATCAATGATGGCCGCTTCGGTAATGATTTCAGCTGGATCTCAAACCAAACCGGCGGTGGCTGGGTACAGCTCGAATTCCCCGAAACTGTGGAACTTGACACTGTCACCTGGTCACGTGACCGGACCGGTAAATTCCTCGATCGACTGCCCACCAGCTACTCCGTCACTGTCTCCGCCGACGGCATCAGCTGGACCACCGTTGCCGACCATACCGATCGAGCACCAGCTGGAACACCATGGGACTCACAGGCCGCACTGCTCCGCACCGCCGCACTCTCTTCCGCATCAGCCGCCACACTCGTCACACAGCTGCAGCAGCTCCGCAGCACACAGACGGAACTCCGCCAGTCTCAACTGGTCTTCGCCGGCACTTTTCGCGAACCAGATCGCACGCGAATCCTGCGCCGCGGTGACCCTGAACAACCCACCGAAGATGTACTGCCGCAAATTCCAGGACTCTTTCAGAATACTGCCCCAGGCAATCCATCGTCCGCCAGCACTCAGACAGCGATCTCCGCCGAACAGCAGCGCAGAATTCAGCTCGCCGACTGGCTCGCCGCAGATACCAACCCGCTGACAGCTCGAGTCATTGTCAATCGGGTCTGGCAACACCACTTCGGACTCGGAATTGTCGAAACCCCCAACGACTTCGGACTCAACGGTACACCGCCCGCCAACCAGCAGCTGCTCGACTGGCTGGCCACCGAACTGATTCGCAGCGGCTGGTCACTCAAACATCTGCATCGACTGATCCTCAAATCCGCTGCCTGGCAGCAGGATTCCACTCTCCTCGCCAAAGGACTCGAAATCGACCGCAATAACTCACGCCTCTGGCACTTCTCCGCCCGCCGCATGGAATCCGAAGCCATCCGCGACTGCACCCTCCAGGTGGCCGGTGAACTTAACCTCAAAGCCGGAGGCCCAGGGTTCAGCTTCTTCCAGACTCGCGGCGGACTCAGCGGATTCCCCGAACAGGAACAGCTCACCAGCGAGGAATTTCGCCGCATGGTGTATGCACATCGAGTCCGGATGGAAGCGGTGCCGGTATTCGGCGCCTTCGACTGCCCGGACTTCGGACAATCCATGCCCCGCCGCAGTCGCTCCACAACCGCTATTCAGGCACTCAACCTGTTTAACAGTCGGTTTACAAACGACCGCGCTGAGGCCTTTGCTCGCCGACTCTCAACACAGGCTGGCCCACAGCTCACCAGTCAGCTGCAGCTGGCATGGCAACTGACCCTGTCACGCAGTCCGTCCACCACAGAGCTGTCCGCGGCAGCAGACATCGCTCAGCAGCACGGCCTGCCTCAGGTCTGCCGCGCTCTGCTCAACAGCAGCGAATTCCTGCTCATCCCCTGAACTCCATCGACCTCAAACAGACACCGCAGACACAACGAAGTCATGCCCCAACCCCAAAACAACATCACACACTCAGGCCGCCTGCTGCTGGATCGCCGCAGATTCTTCGGCGAAACCGTTTCCTCTCTCGGCAGCATCGCCCTGCTCCAGTTGCTCCACTCCCAAAACCTGCTCGCCGATGAACAAAACTGGACGCCCCAGGTGCCCCCCACAGCACCACACGCCGCACGCACCGCACCACTGACCGCCAAAGCTCGAAATGTCCTCGTCGTGTTCTGCGCCGGAGCCTGCAGCCAGCTGGAAACCTGGGACTACAAACCCGAACTGATTCGACTCGATGGACAGCCTATGCCCGGTGGCCCGCCCGTCACCTTTCAGGGCCCCGCCGGAAATCTGGCCAGACCTCAGTACCGCTTCCGCCCCCGCGGACAATCAGGAAAAATGGTCTCCGATATGCTGCCGCACCTCGGAGCCCTTGTGGATGATTTTGCTTTCATTCACACACTCACCAGCAAAACAAATACCCACGGCCCGGCCGAAAACTTCCTCTCCACCGGCTTCGTACAGGATGGCTTTCCCAGCATCGGAGCCTGGGTCACATGGGCACTGGGAACCGAAAACCAAAACCTGCCCGCCTTCGTCGCCATACCCGACCCCCGAGGTATCCCGCAGGCCAGCGTCAATAACTGGGGACCCGGCTTCCTGCCAGCAGTCTTCCAGGGCACCTCCTTCAGCGCCAGCCAGCCCATTCGAAACCTGCAGCCGCCCACTGGTACATCAGTCGCCGCCGACAGCTCCGCCCGCAGCCTCCTCAAAATGCTGAACGAACAGCAGCTCCGGCAAAACCCCCTCGACTCCGAACTGGCAGCCCGCATCGCCAGCTACGAACTGGCCGCACGCATGCAGACCTCCGTTCCGCAAATCACAGACCTGAACTCCGAGTCACCACACACACTCAGTATGTACGGAGCAGATGATACGTCCGACCCCGTCCGCGCCGGATACGCCCGCAACTGTATCCTCGCCCGCCGACTCATCGAACAGGGCGTTCGCTTCGTGCAGCTGTTCAATGGCGCATACGCCAGCGCAGGAAAACTCAACTGGGACGGACACCAGGCACTCCGCGAACAATACGATGTCCATGGACGGATTATGGATCAGCCCACCGCAGCACTCATTCGCGACCTCAAACAACGCGGGCTGCTGGAAAATACTCTCGTTGTCTGGTGCACCGAATTCGGACGCATGCCGATGTTCCAAAAAGGTGCCTTCGGACGCGATCATAACCCACAGGGCTTCACTGCTGTCCTCACCGGTGCCGGCATTCGGCCCGGTGTCAGCTACGGGCAGACTGACGAGATCGGCTTCAAGGCCGTACAGGATGTTTCATCCATCCACGACCTGAACGCCACAATACTCCACCTGCTGGGACTCGATCACACCCGCCTGACCTTCAAACACAACGGCATCGCCCGCCGGCTGACTGACGTGCACGGCCATGTTCTGCAGCCAGTCCTCGCCTGAAACAGCTCGCTCAGGTCTGCCGGTTCTTCCGCAGCTGGCGACTGGCCTGAGTCAGGATCTGACGCTCCTTCGCAGTCAGACTGGCCTCACCCTGCGCGCTGATCTTTTGCAGAATCTTGTCCACCTGCTCGTCCAGACTGCTTTCCGACGCAGCCGGCGCAAACAGTTTCAGGTTGCGGTTCTTCTTCGGACGCCCGGCACGCCGCGGCAGCTCTTCCAGCCAGCGACTGAAGTTCATGTTCTGTCGGAAATACAGAAAACCGAACAGCACACCACCCAGGTGCGCCGTATGCGCTGTCCGGCTCAGTCGCCAGTTGCCGGACAACAGCGGCAGCAAATCCATCGCCACGTACAGCAGCAGCAGCCAGCGCATCTGCAGCGGCACTATTCCCATCAGCAGAACCTCGCGACGCGGATAATGCAGCGCTGCCACAGTCAGTACCGCCAATACTGCACCAGAAGCTCCCAAAATCTTCACGTCCGGCAGAAAAAAACGACAAAACACCAGAGAAACTATCCCTGCAAACACCGCCGATGCCCCATAAAACCAGCGAAATTCTCGCTCGCTCATCACCGACAATACCATCTGGCCGGCGAAATACAGCATCATCAGGTTCATCGCGATATGAAAGATGTTCTCGCGGTTGTGGCACAACGCATAAGTCGCCAGACGCCACACCTGACCGCCGCTGAATACGGTCTTCACATCCATCCGCAGCCACCGCTCAACACCAGAATCCCGCAACTCACCGGCATCCCCGGAAACCGTCAGCAGCTGCAGTAAAAATACCGCAATCGTCAGAGCAATAATCTGCGCAACGGCCGAAAGTCGCGGACGCGGACGCTGCCCGAATCCCGACCCAAAACCAAACTCATCCTGCATGTATTCCCGGTTTTCCAGCCCCATCGCTCTCGCCAGACTGCTGCAGACAACGAAATCCCCGCACCTCTGTTCCGCTAAAACCGCCCGCATATCCTACGCCAAATCCACCGCACATGTCGACGGGAACCTCAACGCCTGCCACCGCACCACGCTCACCGCAAAACACACTGCTGCATCCGCTCACTCAGCCCCGTTTTTCCCTGTCAGGAATGCCCCCGCTTTCCGTGAATTCGCCGGGGTTCCCACTTCCGAAACACCAATTTCGCCGATAAACTCTCAACTCTTGAAAAACAGATGATGTACATGTGTGCATGTCTCAGGCAGCGACTGATGTCCCGTTCAAGGGTTTCCGTCAGTGCTCAGGCTGGTCGCCTCCAGCGAATTTCCTCAGTCCTTTCAGTTTTCTAAGGCTTGTTGGTCAATCATGGACATTACCAAACTCCGCAACATCGGCATTTCCGCCCACATCGACTCCGGCAAAACAACACTCACCGAACGCATTCTCTACTACTGCGGACGCATTCATAAAATTCGCGAAGTCAAGGGTGGTGACGGCGGCGCGACCATGGACCACATGGACCTCGAACGCGAACGCGGTATCACCATTACCTCCGCGTCAACTCGCGTCGAATGGGAAGACCGCGAACTGGGCAACAGCCATCCGATCAACATCATTGACACCCCCGGACACGTGGACTTCACTGTCGAAGTGGAACGCAGCCTCCGAGTGCTCGATGGCGCCATCCTTGTGCTGTGTGCCGTGGGTGGCGTCCAAAGCCAGTCACTCACCGTTGACCGCCAGATGCGCCGTTACGGTGTCCCGCGTATTGCCTTCATCAACAAGATGGACCGCATCGGGGCCAACCCCGAAAAGGTCATCGGCATGATGAAAGACAAGCTCAAATGCAATGCCGTCCCGCTGCAGATGGCCATGGGACGTGAATCCGCGTTCCAGGGCGTTGTCGACCTGATTCGCATGGAAGCAGTCTACTTCGAAGGCGAAAAGGGCGAAGACGTAATGCGTCGCCCGATTCCTGACGAACTCAAGGCTGCCGCCGACAAAGCTCGTCGCGAAATGCTGGAAGAACTGTCCCTGCACGATGACGAACTGATGGGCATCCTGCTGGAAGAACAGGAACCTTCCATCGAACAGCTCCGCGCCATCGTACGCCGCCTGACACTCGCTCAGGCTATCACTCCCGTCCTGATGGGCACCGCCTACAAGGACAAGGGCGTACAGGAAGCTCTCGACGCCGTCGTGCGGTACCTGCCGGCTCCGCCGCACCGCGAAAAGTACGCCATCGACAACAGCAAGCCGGCCGGCGAAGACGGACACCACCCCCGTGTTCTGCTCAGCGACTCAAATGATGCCCCGCTGGTCTGCATGGCATTCAAAACCGTCGTCGAAAGCTTCGGCCAGCTCACATATACCCGCATCTACCAGGGACGAATCATCAAAGGTCAGTCCTACGTTAATGCCCGTACCGGTAAAGCTGTACGCTTCGGTCGCCTCGTCCGCATGCACTCGAATGAACGCGAAGACATCGACGGTGCAGAAGCCGGCGACATTATCGCACTCGTCGGTGTCGACTGTGCCTCCGGCGATACATTCACCGCCGAAGGACTCAGCGTATCCCTCGAAAACATCTACGTCGCCAACGCCGTGATTCGACTGTCCATCGAGCCGAAGAAACGCGATGACGCCGACAAACTCAGCAAGGCACTCGAACGCTTCCGCCGTGAAGACCCCACGTTCCGAGTCATGACCGACGAAGAAACCGGACAGACCCTGATCGCCGGTATGGGTCAGCTGCACCTCGAAATCTACGTCGAACGTATTCGCCGCGAATACAAGTGCGAATGCGTCGTCGGTGAACCACGCGTGGCCTACCGCGAAACGCCAACAAAAGCCGTCGAATTCGACTACAAGCACAAGAAACAGTCGGGCGGTTCCGGTCAGTACGCTCACGTTAAGGGCATCCTCGAACCACTGCCCGAAACCTCCGAAGTGCCTTACGAATTCTCCGACGAAGTTACCGGCGGCCGCATTCCTCGCGAATACATCCCAGCCTGTGACGACGGCTTCGAAGAAGGTCTCAAAAAGGGTCCGCTCGGCGAGTACGAAGTTGTGAACGTCAAGATGCGTCTGCAGGACGGCAGCTACCACGACGTCGACTCATCCGAAATGGCCTTCAAAATCTGTGCCCTCGGCTGTATGCGTGAAACACTCCGCAAGGCAGAAGTCGCCCTGCAGGAACCGTTCATGAAACTCGAAATCGAAGTTCCTGACGAATTCCAGGGACAGATCACCGGTCACCTCTCCAGCAAACGCGGACTGGTTACCGGTTCCGAAGTCAACGGCGGCATCTGCGTTATTAATGCCGAAGCACCGCTGTCCAGCATGTTCGACTATGCCAACGAACTGCGATCCATGACTCAGGGTAAGGGCACCTTCACCATGGAATTCCTGGCCTACCGCCAGGTTCCTCGCGGCCTGCAGCCCGAAATCCTCGAACGACGACGCAAGGAAAAGGAAGCCAAGGCTGCCGCCAAATAGGCCGCCCGCCTCTGACCTCTGCTCGCAACTCTCACGGGAGCTCAGTCGGTTCGGCTGAGCTCCCTTTTTCACGCACTCCGCAGCAACACACAAAGACCAGCACATGCCCGACATCTTCCTGCGACAACTTCTGCAAACCCCAGGGACCTCAGGGGCCGAACAGCAGATCCAGTCTGTCGTCCGCAACTTCGTCTCAGAGTTCGCCGATCAGGTCACCACCGATGTCCACGGCAGCGTCCACGCCGTAGTCAACCCCGCTGGAACTCGCACCATACTGCTCGATGCCCACTGCGACCAAATCGGACTCATTGTCCGCCACATCGACAGCCACGGGTTTCTGCGAGTCAACCCGGTGGGCGGCTGGGACCTCCAGATCCTGCTCGGTCAGCGCATGCTGGTACACACTGCAGCCGGACCGGTCCCCGGAGTCATCGCGCGCAAACCCATCCACCTGCTGGACCCCGATGAACGCAAGTCCGTCCCCAAAATGAAGGATCTCTGGATCGACATCGGCTCCGCCTCGGAAGCCGAAACCCGCTCTCTCGTCCGAATTGGTGACTTCGTCACACCCGAACCCTGCCTCCGCGAACTCCGCAACGGGCGGCTCTCCGGTGTCGCCATGGACGACCGCACCGGCATCTGGGTCATCATGCAGGCCCTCCGACAAATCGCCGCTGCAGCCCCCTCCTGCAAAGTCGTCGCTGTCTCCTCTGTTCAGGAGGAGATTGGGTTGCGAGGTGCCACGACCAGTGCCTTCGCCATCGCCCCCGATGTCGCCATCGCCGTCGATGTTACGCACGCCACCGACTGTCCCGGAATCGATCAAAATGAATTCGGCAGGATCGAAATCGGACGTGGCCCCGTTCTTGTTCGCGGTGCTAATGCCAGCCCAGTGATTTTCGAACTCCTCGCCGCTCAGGCCGCCGCTCGCAATATCCCATTCCAGATCAACGCACTCGGATATCCCGCCAGCAATGATGCTGCCGCTATTCAAATCTCCCGCGCAGGCTGCGCCACCGGACTGGTTACCATCCCCAATCGCTACATGCACAGCCCCGTCGAACTTGTCGCCGAGTCCGATCTGCAGCACGCCGCTGACCTGATTGCAGCATTCTGCCTGGCCATGACACCCGATCTGTCTTTGATACCGTCATAGCTGCCTCACTCGCAGCCCCCCCGAAAACCGCACAAAGTCCAGCTTCAGCAAGGCAATTCCGCAATGGTACGGCTCGATCGAATCTACACAGGCGGAGGTGATGCGGGGGAAACCAGCCTCGGAGATGGCTCGCGAGTCTCTAAACTGGATGCTCGAATTGCCGCCGGGGGAGCCGTCGACGAAACCAGCTGCTGCCTCGGACTGGCACTCACCGCCAGTCCGCCCGCCGCCATCGCCGACATCATCAAACCGCTCCAGCAGCTGCTGTTCGACCTTGGAGCCGATCTCTGCGTGCCCCTGCCCGCTCCAGACCAAAAAGATCTGCTCCCCTCCCGCATTTCCCCGGCACATGTCACTCGACTGGAACGGCTGATCGATCACTTCACCGATCAGCTGCAGCCGCTGTCCAGCTTTATCTTGCCAGGCGGATCACAGGCCGCCGCCTGCCTGCACATGGCCCGCGCTGTCTGTCGCCGAGCCGAAGTCGACGCACTGCGACTGCACCAGCTGCATCCCCTCAACCCCAGCCTCCTCGTTGCACTCAATCGACTTTCAGACCTGCTCTTCGTTATGGCCCGCGCCGCCAATGACAATGGCAGGAGCGACGTGCTTTGGCAGCCCGGAGCCGGACTGCCACCGGCTCCCGCAACTGCCACATAGCCCCGCACAGCCGCCTACAGCCTGACGCTCGCTCCCGTTGTCGCCGCTTTGTACAAAGCCAGAATGACCTCCACGCTGCGACGACCCTCACGCCCGTCCACTCGCGGTGCCCGGCCCTCGGCGATCGACTCAACAAAATCCTGCAACTGCAGCTGATGCCCAACAAAGGAAATCGCCTTTGGATCAGCAGCACCACCAGTCGTCGCAGAACCACCACCCAGCTTCGACAGCAGCTCCCCGTCTCCCGACACAGGCTCCGCAAACTCCCACTTCAAAATCGAATCCTGCTCTACAATCGCTGTGCCACGGCTGCCGTGTATCTCGGTTCGCTTCAGCATCCCAGGCCACGCAGCCGTCGTTGCCTCCATCACCCCCAAAGCACCACTCTGAAATTTCAGACAGGCAACCCCCACGTCCTCGACCTCAATCCGCTCGTGCGCCAATGTCCCCGTATACCCCGAAACCTCTACAACATCACCCATCAGCCAGCACAACAGATCCACATTGTGAATCGCCTGATTCATGAAGGCCCCGCCACCATCCAGTGCCCACGTACCTCGCCAGCCGCCTCCGTCATAATACTCCTGAGTCCGCCACCACTTCACATAGGTATCACCCAAGGTCACCCGACCAAATCGCCCCGCCTCCACCGCCACCTTCAATGCCTGATTCGCCGGACTGAAGCGAGATGGAAAAATCGTACACAGCTTCACACCCGCTGCATCACAGGCATTGATAATGTCATCACAACGTTCCAGCGTAATCTCCAGCGGCTTCTCCACCACCACATGACGGCCAGCCCGCGCCGCCGCAAGTGCAGGCTCGCGATGAGCACCACTGGGAGTACAGATCGTGACAATCTGCACCTCAGGATCCGACAGCAACTGATCCAAAGTGTCATAGGCCCTGCAGCCATACTCCGCCGCAAATGCTCGACCCTTCTCGGCGTTCTGATTGAAACAGGCCACCACTCGGCCACCCGCCATGGCCTGAATCGCCTTCGCATGAAAATGAGCGATCATGCCCGTGCCAATAATTCCAAAACCCATATTCATCGCCGCCCGTCCCTTCACGAAGTTTGCCGCTAATGCAATTGGCCCGACTCAAGAAATCGCAGACACCACGCCAGCAGGATCCCGCCCAGAAGCACCGTTGTAAGCTGCAGACGATTGTGAGCATGAAACTCCATCTCCGGCAGCAAATCACTCAGCGCAATACAAATAAATACTCCGGCAGAAAACGCCAGCATCCCGGACACCGCACCCGCAATCACACCACCCGATGCTGAAAAACCAAGCACAAACAACACGGCCCCCATTGGACACATCAGCGCAAAACCCAGATTCACGCGAAAACGCTGTCGAGCATCCCAGCCGCCAGATTTCATCAGTGACGTAATCGACAACGCATCCATCGGCTTGTGCAGCAGCACCGCCAGAAATGTCCCAAAACCATACAGCGACATCAGCACAGAATGACGACTCTCCGCCGCAACACTCGCCGCCAGTGCCATTCCATCCAGCAACGTATGCAAAGATAAACCAATCAAAATTCCCATCCAGCTCAGCTGATGAGCATGATGACAGTGCGGTGCACCCGCTGTCACAGACAGCTTCACACCAGCTTCTCTGTGCCCATGCCCATGCCCGTACCCGTGACTATGGTCATGCCCATGGTCACAACTCACAGCGGAATTCCCCAGCTGCACAAGCGGCAAAGATCTGACATCAGGATCCGCATGCTGGCCGGCACACGGATCTTCCCGATCTGTCGAAATCTCCAGCGGACCATGATGGTGAAAATGAAACCAGCGAATCAGCAGAAACATCGCCACGATACCGCACATCATCCAGCCCGCCGCCTGACTGGGAGTCTGCCCGCCATGCATCGAATGCGGCAGCAGGTGAAACACACCAATGCCAAGCATCAGTCCACCCACAAAACTAATGATCGTCTGACTTACCGTGTGCGTCAGATTCACCAAAGATGACAGCCAGCCCCCCACCAGTGAACCAAGCACAATCGCCGCACTATAGCCGCACAGCAACGCCAGCATCCGCCCGGAAAACTCAACTGTCCGCCCCGCTGCACCGCCCCGCACCATCTCGGCAGGCGCAGCCTGAGCAAACACCGGAGCTGCCGTCAGCAGCATCAGCACCATGGCAATCAACGCCGGATTACCAGACAATCTGCGGAAAACACGAAAAAAGGCGCCCAAAGCTGTAGTCTTCGTTCCTGAATCGCGGGGAATACATGCCACACCAAAGTCCCAGGGCTGCAAAGTCTAAAGACCGGCTCCCGCAGAAGTCACTCCGCCACACCACTGACCGCTCGATTTTTGGGAAATCCCCCCGCAGACGCTGCCAATCCAGCACACTTCAGCCAACTTCTGACCCCTTCCACAGCACTGAAAGTGGCACCGCTCGCAGATCTGTGTATGCTGTACACTCCATCATTCAAAAAATCTGCCAGCCGCTCACCCGACAGTATCCACCGCCTCTTCCCGAAAATCCTCCCGATGTCACTTCCCGCCGAATCGCAGTTCACAGATCGTCGCATCGCCTCCGAAATCGCCGATCCTCCGCGCAGGCCTTTCCAGATCCTGCAGCACATCGGGCCCGGACTGATCATCGCCGCAAATATCGTCGGATCCGGCGAACTGATCATGACCACAAAAACCGGAGCACAGGCGGGCATCGCTCTGCTCTGGCTCATCCTCCTCGGCTGCGTCGTCAAAGTCTTCGTCCAGCTCGAATTCGGACGATTTGCCATCAGCCACGGCGAAACAACACTCACCTCTCTCAATCGCGTCCCCGGACCACGACTCTTCGGAATTAACTGGATCGTCGCCTTCTGGGTCCTCATGATCTCCACCTCAACCGCACAGCTCGGGGGCATCGCCGGTGGTGTCGGACAGTCTCTGTCCCTCACTCTGCCACTCACCGGCGACTACGCTGCCGCCGTTAACTGCCCCTCCACAAAGGAAATACAGCAGTGGGCCGCATGGAAAACCACAGCCTCAGAAATTAATCCCCTGCCCGCCACACCGCCCACCCCCAAACAACTCAACGTCCTGCAAAGAATCGAAGCTGAACTGCAGGAACTGGGACCACGCGGCCAACAAATTCAAACACTCGCACTCGCCGGAAAACCACTCGTCGATGATAACGGCATCAGCCTCGTCGATCCGCCAACTCGAGATGAAAAAATCTGGGCCATCATTCTCAGTGTCGCTACCGCTGTGCTGCTCTGGTACGGTCGCTATAAACTCGTCGAAGTCTTCTCCGTGGCACTCGTCGTCGCATTCACCTTCATCACCATCGGCAACGTCTTCGCACTGCAGCAGACCTCCTATGCACTCTCCTCTGCCGAAATCCTGCAGGGGCTCAGCTTCGGACTGCCTCCCGGTGATGCCGCACTGATCACCGCACTGGCCACGTTCGGCATCATCGGCGTCGGAGCCACCGAATTGATCAGCTACCCATACTGGTGCATCGAGAAAGGTTACGCACGCTCAGCCGGACCACGCGAATCCTCAGCACACTGGCTCCAGCGCGCTCAGGGATGGTTCAATGTCATGAAATGGGACGCCTTCGCCTCCATGATCATCTACACACTCGCCACCGCCGCGTTCTATCTCATGGGAGTCTGTGTGCTGCACTCGGAAGGTCGAGACCCCGAAGGCATGCGCATGGTCGGTACCCTGTCACGCAGCTACGTCCCCATCTTCGGCGAATACGCTCGCTGGCTGTTCCTGATCGGGGCCTTCGCTGTGCTCTATTCCACGTTCCTTGTCGCCAATGCAGGAAATGCCCGCATGATCGCCGATTTCTGCGGCGTCGTCGGACTCAGCTCCGCCGAACACGAAAGTAAACAGCGAGCCAAACTTGTGCAGTGGATCTCTACCCTCCTGCCACTCGTCTGCGTTCTCGCCTTCATCCTCTTCCCCGAACCAGTCAAACTCATCAAAATCGCCGGACTGACGCAGGCAGCCATGCTCCCCATGCTGGGATACGCCGCAATCCACTTCCGACGTAATGTCACTGATGAACGACTGCGACCCGGAAAACTTTGGGATGCCGCTCTCGGTATCTCCACCGTCGCACTGCTCCTCGCTGCCGGATGGGGCGTCTGGAAATCAGCACTCGATCTGCTGCCCAAATAACACATCCTCGCCACAGCCACACTCACTTACCCTCAACTCCATCACTACGCGGCTTCAGGAACCCCTGCTCACCCAGCCAGGCCAGCGACTGCTGCTGCCACGCATCCCACATCGGCCCCTGATACCCATTCAGGCCGTGTCCGCCAGATGGCAACTCCAGATAACGCGAAGCGACCCCAGCCTTCTGTAAGGCAGCATATAAATCCCGACTGTTCTCCGGAGGCACCGGCTTGTCGTCCAGTGCATGCGCCAAAAACATCGGCGGAGTCTGAACACTGACCTGCTTCTCATTCGAAAACAAATCCATCAGCTCCTGACTCGGATTTGCCCCCAGCAGATTCTGCTTCGATCCGCCATGAGTCGCTGCACCCATCGTCACAACCGGATACACCAGCACCGCAAAGTCCGGTCGACTCGATGGTCGATCCAGCTCATCCGCAGCGTCCGGACGAGCCGCCTCGAAATGCGTCGCCGCCGTAGACGCCAGATGCCCGCCAGCCGAAAATCCCATAATCCCCACTCGCCCGGCATCCAGCCCCCAGGCTCCGGCACGCGCTCGCACAATCCGCAGAGCTCGCTGAGCATCCAGCAGAGGCACAAACGATCTGCCCCGCGGCAAACGATACTCCAAAACTACGCCGGCAATACCGTGGCCGTTCAGCCACTCTGCTATCCCATGCCCCTCCGCTCCCGTAACCAAACCCCCATATCCACCCCCCGGACAAATGACAACAGCAGCACCGTTAGGTTGCCCTGCCAGATGTACTGTTACCTTCGCTTCCGAAACCTCAAATGACTGATCACCCACCGGAGCCTGCTCAGGCCACAGTCGCACTTCCTGCCGCTCCTCAACAGACGCAGGCAGCAACAGCGCAGCCATCACCTGCGCATAAACCCGGTGACCAAAATCATTCGGATGATTGACCCCATTACCAGTCAGATCACTGTCACGCTTCCGCTTCAGAAACTCCGTCCAAACAGTTGTCAGATCCGCCAGCACTACTCCCGGACCCGTCAGCTCCTGCAGCGCATCACGATATTCCCCGAATAACTCCTGCTTTAATGTCACCCAGTCCGCATTGCCACGCATCGTCGCAGTCAAAATAAATTCGGCCTCAGGAACACCCTCCCGGATCTGCTCGATCATCGCCCGCATGTTCGCCCGATATTCGGCGGCCGGACGACCCGCAGAATCATTCATGCCAAATGCCAGCACCACCAGATCAGGCTTCGCAGCCACAACCTCAGACACTTTCGTAATTCCCCAGGGCGTCGACGTGCCACCAACAGCCAGATTCGTCAGCGTGATCCGACCGACACGCCACGCCTGCAGATGCTGCACCAGCAGATCCTGCCATGGCGGCTGAAACGGTGCCGTTCCCGCCCAGCCCGATGCATTGCAGCCCGTCGATATACTGTCACCCAGCAACACGACCGACAAACCCTGCCCCCGCTGCAGACGCTGAGTAGTCCGGGGCAGCGCCGCAGCGTCATACTTCGGCAGCACGCCCGACCAGTCCTCCTCAATCACAGCATGCTCATACGTCACAGCAGACTGCATCTGGTGATACTCAGCACCCGCAGCAAACAATATCTCTCCATTGCCGTCCCGATGCGTCAGCCGATACTTCTGACTGCCGGCAGGCCGCCGCAACTGATCTGCCGTAAATGACGGCACACGCGAACCAACCGGCAAAACGATCTCCCGACCGCCCCGCTCAAACACATAATCCCTCCCCTCCTCAAACACCACGCCTCCCGCCTGACGCCAGTCAGCTGCCGTCGTCAGACGCACAATCTTTTCAATCGGATAAAGCAGTTGCCCGCGAGCCACCCCGGTGTCGGCATCTCGCACAAACAACACCGATTCACCATCCACCACACGCCCCTGCCAAAATGGTCGCAGCAACTCAGCCGAATACTGCCAGCCACCAGCCTGCTGCTGCGCCTGCAAACATGCGCCCCAGCCACCCGACTGAAAAACACCACAGCAAACAGCAATCACCACCAGCCGCTCAATTGCAAATCTCATCTCTGCCCCACCCCTCCCCCAACCACACAGTCGCTAAAACTACTCACAAAATCGCAGCCAGGCCAAAACATCAGCGCTGCCGCCCAACCCGCAAATCAGACAGCACACTGCTCGCCAGCAACTCGCCCAGACGCACCACACCAGCTGCATCCAGTACCAGCTGCTCACGCTGCGGCGGTAAGTCCAGCGCCTGCAAAAGCACAACACCAGATTCCCCCGCCAGCACTTCAGACATCCGTGACATCACATCCACACTCCTCACACTCTCATGATCCGATGGCAACTGCTGACTGATGTACCACCTCAGCTGCGGCTGCTGCAGATCCTTTCGCAACGCCTGCACCAGCGACAGCACACGCTCAGGAGCCCCCTGGCGAAATGGCCCCCACGACATGTCATTCTCACCCACATGATAACAAATCCCGGACAGTTCAACCTCATGCCCCCGATCCCGCAGATCCTGCACCGACTGACGCACAAACTCCAGAAATGACGGATACAGATTCCGCCCCTTCGCCTCACTGCCCTCGGGCGTCCAGTCGATGATCTGAGAACCACTGTGAGTAAACTTCGCAATCGCGATATTCTCCGCACCCCCACGCCTCATCGTTGCCGCAAAACTCAGCTCCGGACCAAACGTCTCATACTCCCCCCATGGCCCCATTGGCTCCCAGCCATCCGAAACGCTGTATCCACCGCCCTGACTGTAACGGCCGGCCGTCCGTAAATCCGGCTGCAGCAAAGCAGCACCACCCGGCAACTTTGCCAGATCCTGCACAAATGCTCGCTCTCCTTCCATATTCCGATGGCCCGCCAGCACAATCAATCGCACTTTCGAACCGGCGGCATAAGGCCACGCCCCCAACCCCCGTGACTCTCGTTTCCACTGACCCGTTGCCTGCAGCCACGAACGCGCATAACACACACCATGCTCCAGCTGCCCCAGTGTCCCGTAATGATAGTGCAAACCGGCACCACCACCGATCTCTGTTCCCACGTGCGAAGTCGGCACATATTCCACCAAAGGATCCGCGTCCGCCACCTCTTTCTGGCCCAGACTGATCGCATACATCCGCGGCCTCAAATCCATCCCCCAAATCGTCTTGGTACACAATTCTCCAATGAAAAATCTAAGCTCCGGCGCCCGCAGATCACGACGCCAGCTGGCAATAAAGTTCTTCAGATTCTTCCCGTAAGACGCCATGTACTCGGCTTCAAACATGTCATTCTCACCCTGATGCCACATGAAGCCCTCCAGCCGCCACTTCACCCCCTCGCTGTCCAGCCGCCCCAGTGCTTCCCGAACACGCCGCAATGCCAGCGGATACAACTGAAAACCAGTCGGCTGGTCCGGATTCCAGTCGCCGCCCAAATGAGTCCCCCCGGCAGCAACCTTGATAACAGCAATCGGAGCACTGATCCGGGAAGTCACTTCACGAGCAAAACTCAGTTCCGGCCCAACCACGTTGTACACCGGACGCAGCGGCTCCCAGCCCGCAGACTCCAGCTTCTCTTCTCGCCCCAGACAATAAGAGAAACGCACTGCCGGCTGCGGCTGATCCAGCCCGGCAAACGGCGGAAATCGCGCAATGTCGGCTATCTTTGAATCCGAGCCCACCATGTTGGACTGCCCGGCAAAGATAAATACACGCACAACAGAATCTTCATCCGCCAGCAGCGCCGCACCACTCAACCACAACACCAGACCACACACACAACCCAGCAGACAGAGCATCTCAAACCCCCAAATCCGGCACGCTCACCAACAACACGACCGCAAATCACCAGCCCCACATCCGCATTCCGCTATCCATCAGTGCCTCCAGTCAGCCATTCCAGTGATTCCGGAAACTGCTCAGACCAGGACTTTTCATTGTGACCCGCACCCGCGAATTCACGAAAACACCAGCGACCAGTAATCCCCCCCGCCTCTGGCTGCAGCTGTCGAAACAATCGCCTCGCCCGCTGCAAATTAACAGCACACGCACCCTCGTCAGCACCCTCGGCACTGCCCATCGAGACCCATAAACGCACATCCTTCGGCCAGCCGGCTGCCGAATCCAGCTGCTTCAGAATTTGCTCCCGATCCCAGCCCAGAGACGGGGAAAAGGCCAGACAGCCACCAAAAACTTCCGGCTGCTGCATACAGGCATGCATCGAAATCAATGCTCCCAGTGACGACCCACCAATCCACGTAAATTGCCGTTCAGACTTCGTGCGATACGAGGCATCAATCAGCGGCTTCAGCTCCTGTACCAGAAACCGAATATAATCCGCACCGCGTCCCCCTGCCACCAACCTCTCATCTGACGTCACCGTGTACTCATCTGTCCGCTCAACACTGTTCCAGATCGCCACCACAATCACCGGCATGATTCGATCGTCACGAATCAGCCTCGCTGCCGTTTCATCGACCCGCCATTCCACCCCAAAGGCTGCCGTCGCAGCATCAAACACGTTCTGCCCGTCCTGCAGATACAAAACCGGATACCGATCCTCAGACTCTGAATAACCCTCCGGCAGCCAGACGGTGACCCTGCGAGCCCGCCGCAAAAATGCCGAACGCTGCGGCCCCAGCTGCACCACCTGACCCGTAATCGAAGACTCCTGCACTCCCCCGGAACTCCAGCGAGCAACCTCGACCACTGCCTTCACAGGCCCCCCGCCCTCCGGTGGCAAAACCCGTATGCGACGATTCGCCACGTCACCGCCACGCCCGTCCCGCTCAACCGTCCGCCAGGTCCCGCGAGTCACCTTGAATTGAATATCGCTGCCCGCCACAGCCGCAAACTCGCCCGAAAATAAACCCTCTGACTCGCGATGCAGCTTCAAACCGTCAGGACGCCACACCCCCAGTGCCGGCACATTGCCCGCCACATAAATGTCACTGTTTCCAGCCTCAGCCGCGGCAACCTCACTCAGGTGCACTTCAATTCGCACCCGGACATCACCTGACTCAACTGCCACCGCCAAAACGCAGGCTGCTGAAAACTGGATACACAGAGTCACCAAAACAGCGACAAACATCTAAGCCCCAATCTTCATCCAAATCCCACACTCTTTGAACCATGCACGCGAAAACCAGAACTCTCAATCCTTAGAACAAAAATCATCGCTGTCGTACTCTCACATGAGAGTCGTGCGGGAGCAAGCCCCCAAATATCCCAAAACTTGAATTCGCGAGTACACCATCATGACGACCGACTTTGTAAGTGCGATTGCCGGCCAGCTCGTGACACAGTTCCAGCACGAAGCACGCCAAAAGACGGAATCGTCCACAAGGCAGGCCATTCTGAACACCAGGGCCTCTGAAATCCTGACGTTCGTTACACCGTCAGGACGTCAAATCAAACCCGAGGTTTCCGCAGAGTTTGTTGAAGCACTTTGGTGCTTCGCCAGAGGAACTACATTTCGCGAACTCGAACTGGACAGCGCCGTTACACAGCCAATTCTCACAGCCGCAGAAAACACTCTCGTCGAACTGCTTAACAGTGACCAGGCACGGCAGGTGATACTCACAACAATCGCCCCATCCGACACAGTGCGGGAAAATCTGCAGGCCCATGTCGGCTCAGAAACATTCTGGGCAACCCGCGAAATCCTCAACGCAGCCCGGCTGAATCCCGTTCATGCCAACGCTGCTCCCATTCTCAACCAAACGTCCTCACTCACCCACGACCTGTTGGCCTCGTCCGCAGGCAAAGCCATCATGGGTGGTATCACCAAAGTGATCATGACCACTCAGGGAAAGCTGCTGCTGGCAAAGTTGATCACCGTTGCAGCCGGAAAAATCGCCGCGTCAACAGCTCTCAAAGTCATGATTGTGGCTACACTGAAAAAGGTCGGCATCGCCGTCCTGATCAAAGCCGCTGTCGTCAAAATCCTGGCCACGGTCGCACCAGCGCTCCTGGCCGCAAAAATCCCCGTCTTCTGGATAATTGCCCCGGTGATCGGTATCCTGATCTACCGCGAAATCCAGAAGATGCCCCAAAAACTGGCCGAAAAAATTCCTCCACTCATCGCTGTAGAAATCGAACGCTCGTTCCCCGAAATTGCCTCAAACTTCGCCCAGATGATTCTCGCGGATACCGTCCGCGAAATTCTCAACGACAGACCCTCACTGGGTTCATAAACATGGCACATATTCACGCTTTCATCTCGTATCAACACTCTGACCTGCACCTCGCACAAGAACTTGCAACGGCACTCAAACACTGCGGAATTCCCACTTTCATCGATCAGAACATACGCATCGGAGATCTCTGGGACGAAAAACTCGAACAAGCCATCAGCAACGCTTTCGCCGTAATACCAATCTGGACACCTTCGTCAGTACAGTCACGGTGGGTCAGACTGGAAGCACGTTACGCTTTTCGTATGGGAATTCTCTGCCCAATACTCCGACAGCCCTGTCTGCCGCCACTCGAATTGTCAGACGTCGAATTCGCAAATCTCACCGACTGGGAACCAGACAACACCCAGCACGCAGAATGGAATAACCTTGTCAACAGCCTGAGGCGTCTGCAGCTCGGAAACAATCAACCCAGGCCCGGCAGCGAAGCTGACCTCTGCTTTAGACTGGGCATGCGGTTTCTTGAGGGTCTGCAGGCCCCGCAAAATGACACCCTGGCTTTGCAGTGGTTCACAAAAGCGCTGCACCTCGGAGATCCTCGAGCGTCCGCTGCCATCTCCGCGCTTAAATTGCCCGGACACAACGACATTCAAATCATAACCGCTGAAACTCACCCAAAAGACGACAGCAAACCCGCCGCCGCAACTCCCGAATTTCAGACTCCGAAAACAATGTCGAATGATGAGTCGTCGAGATGCGACAACTGGTTCCGCACGTCGTCAACCCAACCATCATCGATGTCATAATTCCCGTCCCTGTGTAACGGGAATAATCCAGCAGCTGCCCACTATGCAGCTCGTCCTCAAAAAACTGATTCAAATTTACATTCGATGCCAAAGCGGCAACCGGTGCCAAAAATGGACCAGCCAGCCGATTCGCTCGCTGAGACAATCGGTCCCAGACCGCCGTCATGAACGAAAGATGCCGCTCATAAAGCCGGTAATGCCCCGTCCGCTTGATCTCACGACTCTCACTCGATACCCGCTGCACTAAATCCGCAAAACTACCGCCTCGACTCCGAGGCAGCCGC
The DNA here is from genome assembly GCA_046075365.1 of Planctomycetaceae bacterium. Lineage (GTDB taxonomy): Bacteria > Planctomycetota > Planctomycetia > Planctomycetales > Planctomycetaceae > SXXK01. The sequence goes on along the minus strand of JBJTPZ010000344.1, from coordinate 2,592 downwards.
AGCGTATACCCGCCCAGCACCTGACCACTGGCCTCAGGCACAGGAGGCACCGTTTCCTGACGCAGATCCACAGGTGTATACAACCCAATCCGCTGCCGCCGACCCGTAACAAGCGACATCGCTGACAAAGAATCATGCATCGCCGCAAGCAGCAAATCCTGGACCGTCACACCCAGCGATCGAGCAGACTGCAGCACACACGCCACACTCAGACTCTCCCGCTCAATACCCGTTACACATCGGTCCTGACCAGAAAAACGCTGACTCGCACGCCATGAACCAAGACCATGGAAAACCTCTCGCGCAACACTAACCACCGAATGACGCGCCGCTGCCGAATCCGCAAACGCCGGCACAATCGTACTAAGATCAGGAGCAAATCCCGGAGCCGGCTCAGTCAGCTCATCACCACGCAACACTCGCAGCACCGATCGACACAATGCACTGACACCACGCGAATCCATAAACGCATGACGGTAAATCACCACAAAGTGCCAGCGATCCTCAGATTCGCAAATCGCATGAAAACGAAATGGCCAGTGCAACCCGCTCGGAAAATATCGATTCAGCTCACGATCAAGCACACTCGATACCGCAGACTCAGACTGCCGCGGCACCGACGTCACCGTCAGCTCAAACTCTGGAACCTGCCCCATCCAGATGCCACAACGCATCCGATTGCCCGCAGCACACACCTCCGCCGGCAGAGGAAAATGACGCCCCAATGCCACCCGCACCGCCTCACCCAGCGATAACGCCGTCACCGAGCCACTTAGCGTCAAAACATGCGCAGCGTTCAGAGGACAAAACTGCTCCCAGCGCAGCATCATCCGCTGCAGCCCGTTCAAGGGACGCCACTCCAGCAGACTGACATCAGCGTACACAGCCTGCGCACGATCCGTTGCAGGCAACTCAGCCAGCGACATGCAAAACTTCCCCAACACAGCCCGTTTTCACGATGTTCAAAACTCCCAATTCCATTAATCGGTCAAAACCTGCCGGAAACACATCACGATGCCCACAAACAGCAAACGCAACCACCCTTCACACAACCAAAACACCCCATCGGCATTTTCTGCCGATCAATGCCCCGCCACAACTCACAACAATAACCCAGTCGAAACATTCCCATGAACATCTGTTAGCCGATAATGCCGCCCCTGAAACTTGTACGTCAGCCGCAAATGATCAATCCCCAGCAAATGCAGCAGAGTCGCGTTCAAATCATGCACGTGGACCGGGTCTCGCACGATGTTGTAACTGAAATCATCCGTCTCTCCCCACATCTGCCCACCACGTATCCCCGCACCCGCCAGCCACATCGTAAAACAACGCGGATGATGGTCCCGACCATAGTCCGACACCGTCAGCTTCCCCTGACAATACACCGTTCGGCCAAACTCACCACCCCACACCACCACCGTATCCTCAAGCAAACCACGCTGCTCCAGATCTGTCACCAGCGCTGCCGTCGGCTGGTCCGTCATACGGCACTGCAGCGCAATGTTCTTCGGCAACTCCAGATGCTGGTCCCAGCCCCGGTGGAATAACTGCACAAATCGCACTCCCCGCTCACACAATCGCCGCGCCATCAGACAGTTCCACGCAAAACTGCCCGGCCGCCGAGCCTCCTCGCCATACAACTCAAATGTACCCGCCGACTCCCCCGACAAATCCGTCAGCTCAGGCACTGAAGACTGCATCCGATACGCCATCTCATATTGCGCAATTCGAGTCGTTATCTCGGGATCACCAGTCTGCTCCAGACGCATACCATTCAGCGACTGCAGATCATCCAGCAGCCCCCGCCGAATCTCGCGACTAATACCCGCCGGATTCGACAAATACAGCACAGGATCACCCTGCGAACGAAACTTCACACCGGCATATCGAGTCGGCAGAAAACCACTGCCCCACAGCCGGTCATAAAGCGGCTGGTCACCCGTCCCCGAGATCATCGCCACAAATGCCGGCAAATCACTGCTCTCACTGCCCAGTCCGTACGACAGCCACGAACCCAGACTCGGACGACCCGCCAGCTGCGCACCCGTCTGAAAAAACGTAATCGCCGGATCGTGATTGATCGCCTCAGTATGCATCGATCGCACAAAACACAGCCGATCCGCTATCGATGCCGTCCGCGGCAGCAAATCACTCACCCACGACCCGCTGCTGCCACGCTGCCGAAAACGAAACATCGTCGGCGCCACAGGAAAGCTGGACTGGCTGCTCGTCATACCCGTCAGTCGCTGCCCCTGACGCACCGACTCGGGCAGCTCTGTACCACGCAATCCACGCAATCCAGGCTTATAATCAAATAAATCCAGCTGCGAAGGAGCCCCCGACTGAAACAGAAAAATGACTCGCTTCGCTCGCGGAGCCGCATGCGGGAACGCTCCCCCGACAGACCCCTGCTCTGCCACACACTCACCACCCAGCAAACCACCCAGCGCAGCCAAACCCAGTCCACCAGCTCCGCGACCCAGAAATCCACGCCGCCCGCTCAACACATGCTGCTCTATCGTCCCCGACATCGCATCACTCCCTCGTAATCACCTCGTCCAGATTCAGCAGCACACTCGCAACCGTCGT
>JBJTPZ010000343.1:0-5399 GCA_046075365.1 Planctomycetaceae bacterium | reverse complement strand
ACGTCCGCTTCGCCGGTTTCGAGGTTCAGTGTGACGTCGCGGACGTTGGTGATCTCGTTCCACGACGGGGATCCGGACGCCGCGGAATTGCGGTAGAGTTTCGCGTTCAGGCCCAGTTTGATGCCCATGAAAAAATGCTCCCGTCAATGGAGTGGTGCAGGTGAAGGAAAAAGCGGGAGCCGAATGGCGTTCGGCTCCCACAGGTCGGCTGCTGACAAAAAGCGACGGCAGCCGTGTGCATCAGGCGCCGGGAGCCGGGGCAAATGCATCCGTTGTGGACTTCCCGGCGGTGCTCCCGCTGACCGGCCCGTTCGGCCAGCGTCCGAGAACCGGCAGCTGACTGATCGGGATCCCGTCCGTCAGAATCTGCAGGTCGTCTTCTGTCGGCCAGTCCTCCAGCGGCGGCACGGTGTCCAGCATTTCCGTGCTGGTGAACCACGCTGAGGGGTTGTAAGCCCCCAGCTGCTCATCGCTCAGAGTGAAGTCGGGTTTCGAGGCGTCCGCTGCTGCCACTCGGAACAGTTCCGTTGCCATCAGACGGTACACTCGCTGCACATACTGCCCGATGAGACCTGAGAAAGCCTGACTGATTTCCAGCGGTCGGGCGTTCTCCTGATGCTGAATGGCTTCGGTCAGAGCCAGCAGAATCAGGCCGGCATACTGTTTGAGCCACTGGTTCCGCACCCGGAAATACGGGGTCGGATAGAGCAGAAACTCTTCCGGTGCCGGCAGTGCGTGAGCGGTTTCCATGTTGGGCGTGGCCGCCGGAACTGCGCGACTGGCAAGGATCGATCGAGCGCGGGTGCAGAGTCGATGAATACGGGCGAGTGTGTTGATGGAAGGGGGCGTTCTCAGACGAGCGTCCGGATGCCAGAGGATGGCCTGCAGATTTCGGCCCATCACGTCCGTGAGGTATCGGATGGTGTCGTTCTGAGAACGCGTGTCGTTGGAGAAGTTGGGAATGGCGAGACCGTAACGGCCCCATTCACCGACGTTGTACCAGAGAAAAGCATCAGTACCGGGCATGGAAAAGCCTCCTGAAGTCGGAAACGAAGACAGCACACATCAGGGGTTGGTGGGTCGTTTGAGGCCTCGGGATGCCAGGTACTGATTGATCAGCCCCTGCAGCGATTCGAGTGTGCCGACGCTGCCCGGATATTTGCGGGCGATTTCCGCGGTCGCCCACGCAAAGGCCTCCGCATGGGAGTCCCGTTCATAGGCAGCGAATCGTGTTTCCGGCACGATCGCCTGCGGCAGCGGTTCAGCATCGTGAACAATGGTCGGTGGGGGGATTGTGGGCGTTCGGTTCGATGAGTGGCGACGACCGCGGAGCGACCGCCAGAGTGCCAGACCTCCCAGCACGGCTCCGGCGGTGCCTCCGGAAACTCCCGTGATCCCCAGCCAGGTCGCGATCGTCACCGCTTTCTGGGTGATCTGCACGACCCGATCAAGGGTATCCGCGGGAGAGGAACTCGCCGGCGGCGGCGTTTCGCCGATCGGCTTCGACGCTGGCGCGGTCTCCGGATTCGGTGGTTTCGCTGAGGCAGCTGGTGGTGGATCGGGTTTTGCCTGGGGTGTGGCTTCAGGTGGTGCGGGTGGTGGGTTCGTTGCCGGCTTCGTTTCCGCAGGCGGAGGCTTGGCGTTTGGCAAGACCAGACGCTCAAGGCGAGTCATCAGCCATTGAGGACCCGAATATCCAATAAGTCGCTGTCCGCTGGCTGTGACAAAGGTGGGGAGCGATGAAACGTCATGGCGAGCTGCAATTTCCGGCGATTTTTTGACATCAATCAGCACGACGCGGAACATGCCGTCCAGTTGACTGGCAAACCATGGCAGACTGGACAGGTCGTTTTTGAACTGGCGGCAGGGTCCACAGTCCGAACTTCCAAACACCAGCAGTTCCGGCAGCTCCGGGTGGTCCTGCGGGGCGCGTGACCTGACCGCCGTCAGTGCTGTACGGATGGCCGCAGACGCTACAAACACGCTCGTCTGACTGTCGGAACTGCTGAGCAGACCACAGACTTCACCGCGGGAGTTCAGCAGCGGGCCACCACTCCATCCGCCAGCACAGGGGAAACTCAGGACGTTGCCCGTGAACTCGCCACCGCGAAACTGAAACGTTGACCATCGCAGTACAGTGCCGGACTGCTTTCGCAGCTCCCGACGACCATTCCGCTCCGGAAAGCCGAAACTGGTCATGCGCTCTCCCAGCAGCGGCGGTGTGGCAGCCACAGGCACATACGGAAACCCGTCACCCTCGCAGTCATAAACCACCGGCCCTTCGCTTTCCGGACTGGTGTAGACGCGAGTGGCTGACAGCAGCCGGTCGCGGAAACGCACCTGCACCGTGTCGGGGAGATCACAGTGTTTCACAGTGAGCACCAGGCCCGCCGGATCCACGCAGACTCCGCTGCAGCCGGCCACCATCACCGTGGCCGACTCAATCTGGGCTGTGACTGCCTGGCAGCACGTCGTGATCGCGATCAGAAAACAGAAACCGTATTTCATGTGACAGACTCCGTGGAATGCCGGCGTTCCCATTGCATGGTTCCTTCTCGCACCAACTGACGCAGCAGAGAAGCGGGGTTGTATTTGGTCGGGTTGTCGCGGTTCAGACGTCCCAGTCGCATCAGCACCTTGGCAGCAAGTTCCGAGCAGAACAGTGAATGCAGGTCAGCACCAGGCAGCAAACGCGTGTGTTTGAACAGGCGGGTGCCGGACAGCAGTGCGCCTCCGAAGTCGTAAGTCACTTTCCGTCCGACAAAGTGCTGCAGCAGAATCCGTGTGAGCAGGCTGGATTCCCGCTGCGACAACTGGTCCACCGGGGACAGCCGATACAGGTCAATGTGGCCTCCCTGCCGAACGTAGTCGTTGATGCGAGTCTCCGGCTTGTGTGCCTGGCAGCCGGTGATCGCCTCGCCGTTCACCAGGCACGGATGCGAGCACTGTGACGTGGACTCGATCCAGACCGACTGGCTGTGAAACTCACAAATCACGGCCACATGGGAGGGACCGATCCGCAGGCGAGGCGGCCCGAACGGGCTGGCCGTGGCCCATGAAATGGTCCGGGAAGTCACGTCCGCTCCGAAACAGGCGGCAATATCCAGCGGTTGAAAGTGTGTCATTTCTGCGGCAGCCTTTCAAAAAGCCGGTCAAACAGGTGGTCGTGACGATCGAGGCGTCGTCGCACATCCTCCAGTTCGCTGGCTCGCATTGCGTTGGTCGCCTTGATTTCCGCTTTGATCGCGCTGACATCGTTCGAGATCGACCATGCCCAGAGCACGGCACCGACAAACACAACCGATGTCAGAAAGCTGAGAAACGAAACAAACCAGCGGGGAATCACGACATAGCCGTTCCCGTTCCCGTTGCCGTTGGTTTGCACAGTCGTCGTCGCCATGAGTTCACCTGACAGAATTGCGCCAGAGCTTTTCCACGTTGTCCATTTCCTGATCAAAGGCCGGACGCATGTAGGGACGCGGTGCGTAAAGCAGCGAAACCGTATTCCGCTGCACCGTGCCGCCGTGCTCCAGCAGCTCAGGGACAGGGGTGGACTGACGTCGCTGATTCAGCAGTGCGGGACCAATGATCACGCTGCGGTTGTTCGGTTCGTAGATGAAATAGATGTGCTGTTTCAGCAGACCCACGTGGCTGCTCGGTGGCTGTCCCGGTTTGGACGCTGCTTTGCGTCTGCGAATACTGCTGCGTGCGGCTGTCCGCACGAACGAGCCAAACTTTGACAGACGCTGACGGGTGGCTCGATCGACGGCTGACTTGACGCGAGGACGGTCAAAAAACAGCCCTTTGGCATGTTTGATTTTCATGTCGATCATTGGATCACCCGGTATGTGACGGTGAGGACACTGGTGAATTGCCGAAACTGTTCCATGTGATCGGGTGCATAGAGTGCCGTGATTTCTGACTTCACCCAGTGCACCTGTGGCAAACCGGTCAGCTGCCTGTTGACTCGCGTGTGGTGCAGCACCTCCTCAACCAGCGTCGTCAGAACATCCAGCTCCGGATTGGTTCCGGTGGCGTACTTCTTCTGGATTGCGATGTCGACAGCGTAGTCCGTCTGACTGCGGTTGCGATCCGCATTGGTGGCTGCAGCCGACCGCGGAACGATCGTCACTCGCAGCGTCTGCATCTCCGCCAGTTTGTACTGGGGCAGATACGTTCGCACAGCCGTAAACGGCAGGCTGAACGTAGCGCCGTTGAGCGACGCTGCGACGGCATCCGCGATGGCCACAACAACCGACATCAGCCTGCCTCCGATCCGACATGTTTGGTCTCAATCCGAAAGGTCCGGCGATACAGGTCTGAGTACCGCCAGCCCATGACCTCGAAACACAACACTGCAGCCCCTTGTGACTCCCGAATCTGATCCCCTTCTTCGGGCACCGTGAGGTTCCCCTCGAGCACCAGATCAGCCACGGAAATCAGAAAATCACGATCGGTGTACTCCGTGCGGACGACCTGCCCGTCATCGGTTTCGTACTCGGTCCGGCCGATGGTGGCCTTGACTGCCAGCGTGATTGCACCCCGAGCGTAGACTACGTCTCGGGTCATGTGCTGTGATCGCTGGCTTTCGAGCCACGCAGAACCTTTGTCGAGCAGGTCGCCCACGGCAGCGATCTCCTCACTGGCTCAGCCGTATCCGAACGGTTGTGTCCGTGGTCGCGGCCGCTCGAATCACCTTGCCGATCGTCTTGTTGCCAGTGGCTGTGGCGGTGACGATGTTGTTCGTGTCGTCCCAGTACAGGATCGCACCGACCGTGTAGGCGACGTTGGTGGCTTTGTTGAAATCGTAAACCCCCTCGACGACCAGCGAGCCAAGTTCATTGGCCGCCAGATTACGAGTAGCGACGCCGACCAGATCTCCCTGCACGATCACGTCGCCGACTGCAACAGCAGCTGCGGGCGTGTAATCGATTTGACGGCCTTCTGCGACGAATGTTGCCTGTGGCATGGTTTCTGTGTTCCTCGGAAAAAAGTGATGGACTCAAGCAGTGGTTTGGCCATTCCCGAACTGACCGCGATGGCTGCAGCCAGTTCGGGATGGTCAGAAATCTCAGACTTCGCCTTTCATCTTCACGCCGCCACGGGCATCCTGCAGGGCCACACCGAAGTCGTGGTAGCCTCGCATCTGGACGCCCAGCACGTTGAAGTCGGCATCGGCCGTTTCGATCGTGGGCGACTCCTGGCCATTCAGGAATGCCACTTCGATGACTGGCAGGTCCGTAGGTTCCGAGAGCAGGTACCACGCCTTCGCGGAGTTGCCGGTGTAAGTCGAGTTGGCAAGGTAGCGGCTGACTTCGACCCGGAACTTGCCCTGATGCGGGTTGGCGATTGGGAACTTGGCACCAGCCGTGTTGTCGCGCAGTTCCACAGACTTGTAG
>JBJTPZ010000342.1:0-6544 GCA_046075365.1 Planctomycetaceae bacterium | reverse complement strand
GACACTGTTGCGGTCCGACGTACCGTTTCGGTTGCCGACCGAGGCCGAATGGGAATTCGCCTGCCGCAGCGGCACCAGCGGCGCCTGGCAGGACGGGACGGCCTGTAAACGTCCGACCGGCAAGGATCCAAACCTTGATCGGCTGGGCTGGTTTGACGACAACAGCGACCGGTCGACTCGGCCGGTCGGTAAGAAACAGCCGAACGGCTGGGGCCTGTTTGACATGCACGGGAACGTCAGGGAATGGTGCCGGGACGGCAAACGTTACTACAGTGCTGAATCGCAGGTGGACCCTGCAGGGGCCGAGACCTCAGGCGCGTCCCGTGTGCTTCGTGGCGGCAGCTGGAGCAACAACGCCGGGTACTGCCGCGCGGCGTTCCGCTACTCACTCGACCCAGGCATCGTCTGGCACGGCAACGGCTTGCGCTTGTCCGCAGGTCCCCAGTAACCAGTAACCAGTAACCAGTCCGGCGGAGCCGGGCTGACGCGAGTGGAACGAGCGTCAACGTTCCTGCCGGTCAGGTACCGGTCTTGGCGCATCGCGGTCGCCGGAGGAACCGCGACGCCGCGCGATTCTGGCTTCGTCTCTGCCAGATGCAAAATGAAACGGATTGGTCAGTGTTTGAAAGGATGCTTCGATGCAGTTTCAGTTTTTCTGGATCCCCGTGGGTGATCCAGCCACAGGAAAGCCGGGCACGGAAGTGCCCGCGTGGGCCAAACGCAGGCCACGGATGGACACGGAGCTCCACGGGTAAAACGCAAAAAATACCGGCTCCGAGCGCAGACCGTTCAACTGCATAGCCCGGGGGCTGGACGTCGCCGCCGAATTTCTGAAATTCGTCTCCTTGACCGGTAAAGCAAATCCTTGAACCGGGTGGTTCAAAACTGCCAGCTGCGTTTATCCGTGAAAATCCGTGTTCATCCGTGGCGAAAAGAAAACGTCCGTGGCGAAAGAAAACATCCGTGGCACTCCGCCTGCTGACTGTCTGATTCAGCGGCAGAAGAATACAGGCGGAGTGGACGGCAGCGTCTGACCAGATCATTCGTCTTCTGCTTCCTCGGCAGCTTCGGCTTCGGCTGCGACACCGGCGACAGAGCTGAGATTTTTGAGGGTCAGAATTCGCTCTTTGATCTCTGCGGCCACTGTTGGATTTTCTTCGAGGAACTGGCGGGCTCGGTCACGCCCCTGGCCAAGCTTGGCAGTGCCGTAGGTGAACCAGCTGCCGCTGCGGTCGACAACTTTGTTTTCTGCCGCCAGATCCAGCAGGTCGGCTTCGTAGCTGATGCCGTGAGTGCTGTACATGTCGAATTCGGCGACGCGGAACGGCGGAGCCACCTTGTTCTTGACGATCTTGACTCGCATCCGCATGCCAATCGTGGTTTCACCCTCTTTCAGCTGATTGATGCGACGCACGTCAAGGCGGCAGGAACTGGAGAATTTCAGGGCACGACCGCCAGGTGTTGTCTCGGGACTGCCAAACATCACGCCGATCTTTTCGCGGATCTGGTTGATGAAGATTACGGTGGCTTTGGCACGAGCAATCACGCCGGTGAGTTTGCGCATTGCCTGGCTCATCATGCGAGCCTGCAGGCCGACATGCGAATCGCCAATTTCGCCGTCAAGTTCGGCTTTGGGCACAAGAGCAGCGACCGAGTCGATCACGATGATGTCGACCGAATTGGACTTGACCAGCATTTCTGCGATCTGCAGGCCTTCTTCACCGTAGGAAGGCTGGCTGACGAGCAGTTCTTCGAGGTTGACGCCCAGTTTGCGGGCCCACTGCGGATCGAGCGCGTGTTCAGCGTCGATGAAGGCCGCGATGCCGCCGGCCTTTTGAGCACTGGCGATGGCGTGCAGTGCCAGAGTTGTCTTGCCGCTGGATTCAGGCCCGAACAGCTCGATGATACGGCCCTGAGGAAACCCGCAGCCACCCAGTGCAATGTCCAGTGACAAAGCGCCGGATGAGATGCCAGGGAAACCACCTACCCGTTCGGCACCGTCCAGCTTCATGATGGAGCCTTTGCCGAACATCTTTTCGATTTGACCGACTGTGTTTTCAAGCATCACCTGATGCTCGTTTTGCGGCTTGACCGGAGCGGACTTGCGAGGTGTTTTGGGGGCCATCGGAGGATCCTTTGAAAAGTCTGCTGTATGTGAGGAACACGGAGAAATTTGGGTTGCGAAACGAAATACCGATCTGCCCAACGATGCTGCGGCCACGGCCCGTGCAGGACTGCAGTCTAACGATTCAGGAAAGCCTGCAAAGTGACTGAAACTTCATGCACGAAAACGGCCGCACCCGCCAGATGTGACAGGCAACGGGTGGTTTATAGTATCGCCAGCAAATGACAAAATAAATACCTCATATGACCTTTTGTTGGGATTTTTTGAAACATGGGAGAAGTTTGAGGGTTTGTGGCTGTTTTGCAACACCGGCGAGCAGATTTTGGGAAAAGCAGGCTCTGTTCGAAATTACCGGAAATTTTCAGACAAAAACTGCTCGGGAAGGCGATTTTGAGACGCCAGGGCCAGCCGCCAGGCCAGGCTCAGGGCCGGGTGGTTGCCAGGCACCGCTCGTTGCTGTAGAAAGTCGCGGTTCGCATTGTCGGCAGTGTTTTGGGGAGAGCGGGGATGGTTCCCGGGGAACTGCAAAGGTCGTTCGCGGCAGCTATGGCGCAGCGTGGTTCCCACGCCGAAGTCGCGGTGCCTGACGCGGTGCAGCTGATTCTGCAGCAGGCTGCATTGCAGCGGGCCAGCGACATCCATTTGACTCCTGATGATTCGCTGTTCAGGATGCAGTGGCGGATTGATGGCGTGCTGCATCTGGCGGCTGGTTTCGAACGGGAATTTGGCAGTCGTCTGGTGGCCAGGCTGAAGGTGATCGCCGGGCTGCTGACTTATCGGACTGATATTCCGCAGGAGGGTCGCGTGGCGGCCGAGTATTCGGCGTCTGAGGTGCGAGTTTCCACGTTCCCGACATTATATGGTGAGAAGGCGGCGGTGCGGCTGTTTGGTGGTGCGGCCGAGCGGCAGTTACTGGCACAGCTGGGCTTGCCGCCTGAATCTGAGCAGTGTTTGCGCCAGCAGCTGCTGGCGACTTCGGGTGTGTTGCTGATTACCGGTCCTTCCAGCAGCGGCAAGACGACCACGGCCTATGCGCTGATTCGTGAGATTCTGCGTGCCGGCGACGGGGCGCGGTGTGTGATGACGATTGAGGATCCGATTGAGTCGGCGATCGCCGGGGCAGCTCAGTCGCAGGTTCGTCCTGCGGCGGGGTTTGATCTGGCTGCCGGTCTGAAGTCGATGATGCGTCAGGATCCGGATGTGATTCTGGTGGGTGAGATTCGTGATCCGGCGACGGCGGAGGCCACTTTTCAGGCCGCTTTGACGGGTCATCTGGTGATCGCCACGTTTCATGCGGGTTCAGCGGTGGAAGCACTGACCAGGCTGCTGGAGATGGGTCTGGAGCCCTATTTGATTCGCAGTGCGCTGCGCATGGTTGTCAGTCAGCGGCTGTTGCGGAAGTGCTGTGACTGCCAGCGGTGCTCTGCAGGAATCCCGGCGGCTGCCACGAATTTGACAGACAAACCGCTCCCCGCTGCGGCTCTTGCTGCAGGCTGCAGCAACTGTGGCGGCACGGGGTATCTGGGGCGAGTGGCACTGGCAGAGTGTCTTGATCCGGATCTTTCGGCTGTGGCAGCAGCACTGTTGTCTCGTGCTGATTCGCAGGTGCTGGCTGCTGCCGCAGAGCGGTCGGGCATGGTGGGTTTGCGGGTGTTTGCTGAGCGTGCGATTCAGGCGGGTGTGACAAACACGGCAGAAGTGTTGCGGGTATTTGGTGGTCGGGCGGGTGTGACAAACGGCAGGCAACAGACTGGCAGCGGCATTCGGTATGAAGCTACAACTGCAGGATCTTGAAGATCTGGCTGAGGAGGTGCGGGCAGCCGTTCAGGCTGGCGTACCGCTGGAGCGTGGTCTGTCGACTGCGGCGGCCGGTCATGGCCGACGTCTGCGGCTGTTTTTGCAGCGGCTGCAGGCGGGGCTGCAGTCGGGCGAATCGCTTGAGTCGATTGTGGCGGGGACGACGGGCGGTGCCGGTCGACTGCTGGCTGCTGCCGTGGCAGCGGGTCTGAAGACTGGCCGTCCGGCTTTGATGCTGGAAATGCTGGGGGCATACGCGGGGGATGTGATTGAGCTGCGTGCGGGGATCGCGCAGGCGATGGCGTATCCGGTGGCGGTAATGGCCACGGCGCTGGTGTTGCTGGCGGGAGGTATGCAGATATTTCTGGAGCGATATCTGGAAGCGGCGGTGATCGGACTGGGTGTGATGCCGGGTGACGCGCTGCTGCGTTTTCTGCTGTGGAACCGAGATTATTCGTGGTGGGTATTTGTACCGGCGGGGATGTTTGCCGGCGTGCTGCTGCTGTGGCTGATTTCCGGCCGAGCAGCGTCGCTTAGATTTCGAGGTCCGGAGCGGTTGCTGCTGTTGCTGCCGGGGCTCGGGAAAATCGTGGAGGACCTGCAGAACTACACGCTGACTCGTATGTTGTCGCTGTTGCTGCAGCATGAGCTGGCGTTGCCTGAGGCATTGACGCTGGCGGGAGCGGCAGCGGGTTCTGTTCGTCTGGAGCGGGCTTGTCGGGGCCTGGCCTCAGAGGTTTCGCAGGGGCAGACGGCAGCGGGTCCGGGAAGTGCGGCAGCCGCTGCTTTGCCTCCTTTGCTGCGTGCCAGTCTTACGCAGACCGCCGGCCATGAGCAGCGTCTGGCGATTCGTCTGCAGTCGACGGCCGGTTTTTATCGGCAGCGGTATGAGCGTGGCATGCTGTGGCTGCGTCTGCTGATGCCGGCGGTGCTGCTGCTGGTGCTGGGTGGCGGGTGTGCTCTGGCGTATGCGCTGCTGATTTTCTGGCCGATTCTGGAACTGTATCACGGACTGGCTGTCACTTTGCAGGCTCCCGTATTCAGTGCGATTCAGTCTGCCGTGCAACAGTGTCTGCAGTTGCTGCTGTGTCAGGGAGGGCTGTGCTGATGGCGGTGTTCCAGTACAGTTCGCGGCACACCAGTGGTGTTCCGGTGTATGGTGTCGAGGAGGCTCGAGATGCCGCTGCACTGCGTGATTCGTTGTCTTTGCGTGGTTTGCAGCTGTTGTCGGCGACGACTCTGGATATGCATACATCGCTGATTCACCGGACGCCTGCATTTCCTCGTCTGCTGCAGCTCAGAGTTGGTGAGCGGCTGCGGGAGGCGGTGTTGTCGGACCTGCCGGCTCATGTGGCTGTGCGCGCGGTGGCAGAGGAGCCGCTGGAGCATCCGGCCCTGATGCTGCACGCCTGGGCTCAGGTGATTTTTTGTTTTGTAACGTGTTCACTGGGGCTGGCGGCCGTGTTTTTTCGCCCGCTGTTGTCAGTGTGTTTTGTGTCGGTGTTGATTTCCGTCACGTGGGCTCTGATTCGTATCCCGCTTTATATTTTTCTGATTGCCGGTCCTCGTCGTCTGCTGCTGGATGTGGCGCGGCGTCTGGAATCGGGCGAGGCTGCTGCGGAATCGCTGCAGGTTTTGTTGCCGTCAGGGCTGGAGTATCTGGTGGCGGGGCAGTTATCGGCCGAGGTGCGGGCGCGATCGTTTGCAGAGCTGTTGTCCGGGACGACCAGCAGTTCGCTGCAGCGGCTGCGGGTGGCGATGCAAAGTGTCGGTCCGCTGCTGCTGGGTGGACTGACGCTGACAAGTGTGGTGGTGTACCTGGGTTACGCAGCTCCGAAGATGAGCGAGATCTTTGTGGGCTTTGGTGTCGCGTTGCCGTGGGTTACGGAACGCCTGCTGTCTGCTGGAATGTGGATCAGCGGCCCGGGCCGTGTCAGTGTGGCTGTCAGTCTGATGGCGTGGTTCTGTCTGCTGTTGTGTCTTTGGTATTTGATTGCCAGCGGTCGGACTCCGACATTTTTACTGCGAGTTCCGCTGTTGGGAGCCAGTCTGAAATGGCTGTCTCAGGGACGTTTCTGTTATTTGCTGAGTGTGCTGCTGCGGAATCAGGCGGGTCCGGTGCAGGCGTTGCGGATTGCGGGGAGCGGTTGTGGTCGCAGGGATCTGGCGGCAGCGGGAGCTCGTCTGGCCCAGTCGATTGAAAGTGACAGGCCTGCCGAGGATTTGCCTCGCGAGTTCGATGGATTGCCGATGGCGCTGCTGCAGTCGCGTGAGTCGGCGTCAGGTCGGGAGCAGCAGGACCGGATCGCTGCGGAGGTGTTTGCGGGACTGGGCCAGGCGCTGGAGCATGCTGCGACCGGGCACGGGGCTTTGTTTGTGCTGCTTGCGGAGCTGGTGGTGGTGTGTTTAACGGCCGGTCTGGTGCTGATTTCGTATGTGGCCTTTTTCATGCCGCTGTACAGGTTGCTGAATGCTCTTAGCGTTATTGTGCTGCCGCTGTGCTTCCGTCCGGGGGGGCTTTGGCCATGAGTTATCTGCGGCACTGGTATTATCTGCGCAGCCGACCTGAGCCGTTGCGGCAGGCGTCATTGCTGCTGATGCTGGCGGGATCTGTGGGCAACG
>JBJTPZ010000341.1:0-25807 GCA_046075365.1 Planctomycetaceae bacterium | reverse complement strand
ACAACATTCCCGCATCCGCCACCGGTCTGCCACAGAACGCCAAAGGGATCGGTACTGCGGGTCTGAATGATCGCAGAGAACGCGGCTTCGACCCCATGTGCTCACGGGGGCCAGGCGTCAAAACATACCATCTCACCGTCTATGCGCTGTCCGCTGAGCTGCAGCTGAATCCGGCAAACACGGATCGCGCTGCGATTGTCAGCGCCGTGAAGAAACTCACACTCGCCGAAACCACTCTCGACTTCCAGTACGAACGGCAGTAACAATGAATCCCGTCAAACCCCTGATCGCTGCAGCACTTCTGCTGTGCCTGAACGCTGCTGCCGCAGCCGCCGACAAACCCAATATCGTGCTCATTCTGATGGATGACATGGGTTGGCGCGATGTCGGATTCATGGGCAACAAATTCACAGAAACACCCCGCCTCGACCGCATCGCGGCAGACGGACTGGTGTTCTCCCAGGCTTACGCCAGTGCCCCGAACTGCGCACCAACTCGAGCCTGCCTCATGTCCGGGCAGTACACTCCCCGACATGGCATCTACACCGTTGTTGATCCGCGGCAACCGCCCGGGTCTCCCTGGCAAAAGCTGCTGGCCGCCCACAGCGAATCCGAACTGGACACCAGCATCGTGACCATTGCAGAATCACTTCGCGATGGCGGATATGCCACCGGGTTCTTCGGGATGTGGAATCTGGGGCGAGGACGTTCGGGCCCCGTTACTCCCGGAGGGCAGGGCTTCGAAACCGTCGTCTTCCCGGAAAATCTCGGCTTCGGCAAAGATCAGTACTTCGACGACAACGGTAATTACCTGAGTGATCGACTGACGGATTCAGTACTGCAGTTTGTCGAAAAAAATCGTCAGGGACCGTTCTTCGTTTACCTGCCAGACCACGCTGTTCATGCCCCATATAACCCCAAACCGGAGCTGCTTAAGAAATATCAGCAGAAACTTCAGCAGTCCGGTGATCGCCGTGACAATGCGGAAGCCGCTGCCACAGTCGAAGCCGTCGATCAGAACATCGGACGTATCATGGATGGACTGAAGTCCATGAACCTGCTCGAAAATACCATTGTCATCTTCACCTCTGACAACGGCGGCACCAGCCAGTTCACCGCACCATTGAAGGGTGCCAAAGGACAGCTTTATGAAGGTGGAATTCGAGTTCCGCTGGTAGTGTCATGGCCCGGACTGAAAAATCCCGGTCGAGTCAGTGATATACCGGTTTCCAGCGTGGACTGGTTTCCCACTCTGCTGGAACTGGCCGGTATCGAGGCTCCTGCTGGTCAGATCCAGGACGGTGTCAGTATCGCTTCCGTTTTTCGCGACGAAAGTACCCTGCGGCGCGACCGACTGTTCTGGCACTTCCCCTGCTACGTCGGACGCTCAGCCCCCTCCAGCGCCGTTCGCGTCGGCAATTACAAGCTGCTCGAGTTTTTCGAAGACGGTGGCTATGTGGAGCTGTATGATCTGCAGCAGGACCCGCAGGAAGAACATGATCTGGCCGCATCAATGCCGGAAAAACGCGACGAACTGACCCGCATCCTGAAGACGTGGCAGCAGGAAACGAAAGCCGCTGTCCCGTCTCAGGATAACCCGGCTTTCGATCCCCAGGCCCAAAGAACTCGCGGACCCGGCGGACCAGCTGCCGGGGCTGGTGGGCAGGGAGGACAAAAAGCGGGTGGCATGAACAAAGGCGGTGGTCAAAAAGGCGGTGGTGGCAAAGGCGGTGGTGGCAAAGGCGGGCAGAAGGGTGGCCAGCGCGGCGGTCCCGGTCAGCAGCCTCGTGGTGGTCGACCGGCAGCCGAATAAATTCTGCAAACACTGTGTCAGCAAAAATCCGAACGCCACACCTGCGCTGCTCGCTCAGCCAGTTGTGACTGCCGGCACACAATCCGGCAGATGCGTCAACCGCCCATCAAATCTGAACCGGCCCCTGAACAACAATCTCCTGTTCGCGTTTCGATGTCTTTCAGACTCAATCGACTTCACTCCGCTGCCCGGCTAATCTGCTCACTGATTCGGGATTACTTTGATCAGGAGTCGAGTGATGCGTGGTTTGACTGCCTTTTTCGTGGCCGCTGGCTGCACTCTGTTCTCAAACTGCAGTTCCGCACTGCTGACGGCTGAAGAAGTACAGATCGGCAGCCGAATACTGCGAGTTGCCGAGGGCTTCGAAGTCAGCCTCGCTGCCGATGCCACACTCGCAGAACGCCCCATCGCTGTCTCACGAGACGAACGCGGACGCCTGTACGTCACTGACTCGGGAGGCATGTCGGAACGAGCCGAACAGCAGCTGGCACAAAAACCCCATCGCATCCGCCGGCTGGAAGATACTGACGGAGATGGTGTCTATGATCGCAGCACACTCTTCGCCGACCGCATGATGTTCCCCGAAGGCTGCCTCTGGTACGCCGGGTCCCTCTACGTCGCTGCCCCGCCCGAAATCTGGAAACTCACCGATGACAATGATGACGGCGTCGCCGATCGCCGCGAGGTCTGGTTTGATGGCAAAACGCTGACCGGCTGCGGCAACGACCTGCACGGACCATACCAGGGACTGGATGGCAGACTTTACTGGTGCAAAGGTGCCTTCGCGGAACAACAGCATCAGCTCGCAGATGGCAGCCTGCTGAAAACTCAGTCGTCACACATCTTCCGCGCTCGACCCGATGGGTCTGACATCGAATCGGTCCTCACCGGCGGCATGGACAATCCGGTAAACGTGGCCTTTCTGCAGAATGGCGAACGATTTCTGAGCTGCACCTTCTTCCAGTTCCCGGAAGCCGGTCGTCGTGATGGCCTCATCCATGCCATTTACGGTGGCGTCTACGGCAAAAAACACTCGTCTATCTATGCTCACCCCATGACCGGTGATGTCATGCCCGTGCTGAACCATCAGGGCGCCGCGGCACCCTGCGGCCTGATCGGCGGCAGCGAACACCTGTTCGGCGGCGGTCACGATCAGCAGCTGTTCGCCTGTTACTTCAACCTGCACAAAGTCGTCCAGCACCGAATGATCCCCGACGGACCCACCTATCGCACCGAAGATACCGACTTCCTCGCCTGTGATCATCCGGACTTTCACCCCACCGATGTCTTTGAAGATGCTGACGGAAGCCTGCTGATTGTGGACACCGGAGGGTGGTACAAAGTGTGCTGCCCGACCTCACAACTGGCCAAGCCGGATGTTCTTGGAGCCATCTATCGGGTACGCCGCAAAAATACCACCCCCGTCACCGATGCTCTGGGGCTGCAGCTGACATGGCAGAATCTCGCACCGCAACAGCTCGCCATCAGACTTGCCGATCAGCGACTGTTCGTGCAGCGCAGAGCCACTGAGCAACTGCGACTGCTGGCCGAATCAGCCGTGCCGGCACTGCAGAAACTGCTCACAGATCACCCCCACGCGGCCGTTCGCCGTCGAGCTGTCTGGACCCTGGCAGGCATCTCGGCAGCAGATTCAGCGGCCACAGCAGCTTCGCTCGGACTCCGCGACAACGATCCTGCCGTTCGCCAGGCAGCTGCCCATACCGTCGGACTGTTCCGCCACCAAAATTCCCTGAACTCCCTGCTGAAGATGGCCGCCGCCGATGAACCAGGTCCGGCCCGCGCTGCCCTGGAAGCCATCGGACGACTGAAGAATCCAGCCGCCATCGGTCCTCTGCTGGAACTTGCCGGTGATTTGCCCGTCGGTCACACCGACAGTACCGGAGCCCCCGCAGAAGCCGCTGCCCGCATTCGCGAACATGCCCTGATCTTCGCACTCATCGAAATTAACGACCCAAATCCCGTCCGCCAGGGACTAAAGTCCCGAATTCCCACCGAACAGCGGGCAGCACTTACCGCACTCGACCAGATGCCCGGCGGTAAACTGCAGCCGGAAGATGTCCTGTCGCTGCTCGATAACCCCGGTGAATCACTGCGCTCCACGGCTGTCTGGATCATCGGAAGACATCCGGAATGGAGCCCGTCTCTGAGACAGTACTTTGCGGAAAAACTGGCCAGCGCAGAGACTCTCTCCGCGGAACAGCTGACCGTCTGCCGCGGACTGCTGGCCCGACTGGCCTCCGCAACAGAAATCCAGCTGCTGCTGCAGGAACAACTCAGCACGACCGCTGCACCAGCCACACGCCGACTGGCCCTGCAGACACTGTCTGACACGACGCTGACGGCTGCACCAGCAGGCTGGCTCGATGCACTGGCAACTCTGCAGCCTCACGCCTCCCCCGCCGACTTACCCCTCCTGATCGCCGCTGCCGAAAAACTGCCGCAGCCAAAGGACGGACATGCTCCGCTAAAACAGGCCATGGCAGCCATCGCCGAACAGTCGGAACTGCCCGCCGAATTGCGGCTTGCCGCTGTCGACGCCGCTGGCAGCGGACTGACACTGCCGGAATCTATTTTCAGCCTGCTCTGCAGCTCGCTGCAGCCCGATTTGCCGGCAGATCAGCGAGGCATTGCTGCCCGCCGACTCGCCTCAGCCACACTGACCGCCACACAGCTGCAGACACTGATTCCCCTGACCCGCAGCGTCGGACCCATGGAACTGCCCAAACTGCTGCCCGCCTTTGAACAACACGCCGACGAAGCAAACGGAATGAAACTGCTGGCTGCACTCACCGAATCGCAGGGACTCAGCGGACTCCGTGCTGACCTGATCCAGTCACTGCTGGCAAAATACCCGCCGGCAGTCCAGTCCGCCGGACAGAACCTGCGAAAACAACTCAATGCCAGCCTCGAAGAACAAACCGCGATACTCGAAAAAACACTGCAGACTCTGCCCACAGGCGACCTCCGTCGCGGGCATGAAGTCTTCATGAGCCGCAAGGCAGCCTGCAACACCTGCCACAAACTTGGATATGGCGGCGGAAACCTCGGCCCCGATCTGACCAGTATCGGAAAAGCCCGCAATCGACGCGATCTGCTCGAAGCTATCCTGTTCCCCAGCGCCAGTATCGTCCGCGGTTATGAACCGGTGCTGGCAGAGCTGGAGGATGGTCGAGTTGTCGGGGGCATCATCACCGGAGAATCAGCCGGCGAAATCATCCTTACCGTCGATGCGCAAAAACAACTGCACATCGACCGGTCCGACATCACGCAGATTCTGCCCTCAGCCGTGTCACCCATGCCTAATGGCATCGCCACAATTCTCAGCCCCCAGGAATTGGCCGATCTGCTCACTTTTCTGGAAACCGGCGGACGCTGACGGCGGATTGAAAGAACACCCCGGCCTTTTGTGGTGTCGGAATTCCACCACAAAATCCTGTGAGTCTCCTGCATGAATACCCCTGCTGCCCAATTCCCACTGTTCGACGCCGGTGGTCTCCTCGCACCCGCTGCACCCGCTTCGCTGCAGGAAACCGGCATCGATCGCGAAGTCCTGCTCTCGCTGCTGCTGAAAATCTGCTACACGGCATCCCAAACGACCACCGAAGCCGCTGCCAGCCGAATGCTGCTGCCAGTTACGCTCATTGCAGAAATGCTCGAAGAACTGCGCAGGGATAATCTTGTCGAAATCCTCGGCAGCAGCGGACCCATCGGTTTCCGCTTCACACTCTCTCAAAAAGGACGAGAACGAGCGGCTCGAGCCATGGAAGTTTCCGGGTACGTCGGCCCCGCACCTGTTTCTCTCGAAGCCTACACCGCCTCAGTGGAATACCAGGCAGCAGCCCGGCCACCCGTTCAGCCGGAAAAAATCTCAGAATCACTCGCCGCACTCACCTTGACCGACGAAGCACGCATGCTCGCCGGACTCGCTGTCACCGGCAACCGCAGCCTGTTCGTCTACGGACCAGCCGGAAATGGAAAAACATCCATCTGCCTCAGCCTCCGCAAAGCACTCACCGAAGGGGTCTGGGTCCCGCACTGCATCGCCATTGAACAGCAGGTCATTCGCATCTTCGATGCACAGGTCCATGAAGTTCTTGAACAGCCTGCCAACGGTCGCACCATCGATCAGCGCTGGATTCGTATCCGCCCGCCACTGGTCGTCGTGGGAGGTGAATTGCGCCTGCAGGACATGGATCTGGCATGGAGCCCCTCGCTGCGATTCTACGAGTCACCAATTCAGCTGAAGTCCAACTGCGGCATCCTGCTGATTGATGACTTCGGACGACAGCAGGTCAGACCCGCTGATATGCTGAATCGCTGGATCGTACCCATGGAATATCACATCGATTACCTGACGCTGCAGACCGGTCAGAAAATCTGTGTGCCGGTCCGCAATCTCCTCATGTTCGCCACCAACCTGAACCCCGAAGACGTTACCGATCCCGCTTTCCTCCGCCGTATGGGCTATCGACTGAACCTCACTTCACCAACCCCCGAACAATATGCCGTGATCTTTCGCAACTACGCGGCGCGCTGTGGAGTTTCTGTAGCAGACTCTTTGATGCAGTCCATTCTGGATCGTTATCGCCGCGAAAATCGTGAACTGCGGTGCAGCGAACCGCGCGATCTGATCGAACGCATGCGCGACCTGAGTCGCTACTTCAGCCGACCGCTGGAAATCAATGACGCCGCACTTGATATCGCCTGGCGCGGCTTTTTCGGCTCCGGCTGACCACCAGCCACGCCTGCCGCACCGCAAACACACCCCAAACACCCCATTTATCCAGCACAGTCAGCACGACCCGCCAAAATCAACAAAAAAAGATTTTGAAAAATATCCTGGCGGTTGACTCGCCAGTTTCAGCCTTAACCCATCAGACACGCACGATGATGCGAGTCTGAAACAAACGCAGGATCAGCAACAAGCTGGTCCTCATGAATGGCCTGTCGCAATCGCTTACGACAGGTCGCACTGCACGCTCAACGCTGTAGCGTGCTCGGCTGAAAAGCACCGCTGTGATCTTCGTGCGCAGATGTTCTGCGCACTGCAGTTGTCCCTGGTTGTTCCGTAATAAGGAATCACTCCCATGTCAAAGTTCATCTCTGCTGTTCGTCGTCTGCTGGTTCGTGAAGAAGGTGCCACGATGGTCGAATACGGCCTGATGGTAGCCCTCATCGCTGTCGTTGCTGTGGCTGCCGTCGGTACGCTGGGCGGACGAGTCTCCAGTACGTTCTCCGGCCTCACCTTCTGATCACAACTGCTGCTGTTGCCACTAAACCGGACCGCATAACGCGGTCAAATCTTCCCGATTTATGCCAATTTATTTCCAGGAGTTTTCAGATGTCAAAGTTCATCTCTGCTGTTCGTCGTCTGCTGGTTCGTGAAGATGGTGCCACGATGGTCGAATACGGCCTGATGGTAGCCCTCATCGCTGTCGTTGCTGTAGCTGCCGTCGGTACGCTGGGCGGACGAGTCTCCAGTACATTCTCCGGCCTCACCTTCTGATGTTGGCTGCAACCGGCAACATTGTTCCTGCTGTAGTAGTTTCGGCAGCGGTCATCATCGGTGCCGTTTCAGATCTTCGCGGCTTTCGCCTGCCCAACCGGCTCACTCTGCCGCTGGTTCTGTCGGGGCTCCTCTGGCATCTTGCCTGCGGCGCCGCTGACGGACTCACCCGCAGTGCCTGTGGGCTGCTGATCGCCAGCCTGCCCCTGCTGCCGGCATGGGCTGCCGGTGGAATGGGTGCAGGAGATGTCAAGCTGATGAGCGGAATCGGTGCCTGGCTTGGGGCCTTATTTGCCCTGCAGGTGCTGATTCTGGCTGGACTGGCCGGCTGGGTGTTTTTCAGACTTCGCCGTTTGTCACAGCCAGAACTGGCTCCATTAACGCAGCCTGCACTGCCTGTTGAACAGGCTTTGCTGTGTTCGCATCAGCGCAGGCAGCTGCTGCCCTTCGGAGTGATGATTGCCGCCGGCACACTGATCCAGTTGTTGCTGTTCAGTATCCGGTCGGCCTTTCCAGACACATAGTCCGCTGCCTCCACAGTGGTCAGATCTCGAGCGGGCCAGGACGCCCGCTGTTGTACGCCTGCGATCATTTCCAACACGGCTACGGGAAGGTGGTCGCCAACCGGGTCGTCTGCAGACTGGAAACTGCAGACGGCCCGGTTGTTTTTCTTCCCTGCCACTTTTTTCGGAACCGCGCTCATGACTGCTTCCCCGGTCGTCGCGCCTCCGCCGGCTTTCCCAACAGATCCGCGGATGGCAGCTTTTCAGAATTCCAGCCCCAGCCACCCGAACCCAAGACTGGCAGGCATCGAAGCCGCCAGCCCGCGTCCGGATGCCCACGGTGCACCAGTCGCTGCACCCCTGGCCAGCCCGGCCACTCCTCGTCGCATCGATGACTCCACCCGCTGCGAGCTGCACCGACGGCTCATCGGCAGCCTTGACCTGTCCACCGTCGGCTCTCGCTCCGAAACCGAATTGCGAGCCGAAATTCGCCTCGCGGCAGAAGAACTGTGCCGACAGTCCAGCCACCTGCTCAGCGCAGCAGACCGCGAGCTGCTGGTCAGCGAAGTCATGGATGAAACCTTCGGCCTCGGACCACTCGAACAACTGCTCCGAGATCCCTCAATCAGCGATATCCTCATTAACGGTCCCAAGACCATCTTTTGCGAAAGACGCGGACGTCTCGAAAAATCCGATGTCACTTTCGCCAGCGACGATCACCTGCTGCAAATCATTCAGCGCATCGTCAGCCGTGTCGGGCGGCGAGTCGATGCGACCAGCCCTATGGTCGACGCTCGACTGGCAGACGGCAGCCGCGTCAATGCCATCATCGCTCCACTCGCACTGGACGGTTCACTCGTCTCCATCCGTCGCTTCCCCGACAAACCTCTCAAAGCCGATGATCTGATCTCCAAAAAATCGGTCGCGGCCGAAATGATCGAATTTCTCGCCGGAGCTGTTAAAGCCCGACTCAACGTCCTTATCTCGGGAGGCACAGGCTCGGGAAAAACCACTCTCCTCAATATGCTGTCCGGTTACATCCCGGACCACGAAC
This sequence comes from Planctomycetaceae bacterium, assembly GCA_046075365.1. Lineage (GTDB taxonomy): Bacteria > Planctomycetota > Planctomycetia > Planctomycetales > Planctomycetaceae > SXXK01. The sequence continues at coordinate 16,910 of JBJTPZ010000341.1, read as the reverse complement.
GCATCGCCACAATCGAAGATGCTGCTGAACTCAGACTGCAGCAGTCACACGTCGTACGCATGGAAACCAGACCACCCAACGTCGAAGGGCAGGGAGCGGTGACCTGTCGTGACCTTGCCCGCAATGCACTGCGAATGCGCCCCGACCGGCTCGTGGTCGGAGAATCTCGCGGCCCCGAAGCGCTCGATATGCTGCAGGCCATGAACACCGGACACGACGGATCCATGACGACGCTGCACGCCAATGATACTCGCGATGCCATCAGCCGACTCGAAATGATGGTCGGCATGGCAGGCTTTGACCTGCCCATCTGGGTCATTCGGAAACAAATCGCTTCCGCTGTCCACCTCGTCGTGCAGGCTGCTCGACTCACCGGCGGCACTCGCAAAGTCATGAAGATCTCTGAAATCACCGGCATGGAAGGTGAGAACATTACCATGCATGATCTGTTCGTCTTCAAACAGACTGGACTGAATGCTGATGGTATCGCCTCCGGGGTCTTTATGAGCACCGGTATTCGCCCACACTGCCTCGAACATCTGGAATCCATGGGCATCCGACTGTCACCCGGCCTGTTCGACAGACGCTCGCTGATGACCTGCTGAGCCGGTCTGCGGAAGTCACACGCTACGATCATGTCGCTGGGGGGGAGTGTGGATCATGGGAGCGAATCTGTTCGTCGTTTCGACATTTTTTGCAGCAATTTTCTGCGTCATTGCCCTGTATTCACTGGCCTCAGACATCCTGTTTCGCGATCGCCAGAAACTGCGCAGTCGCATCGAGGATGAACTCCGCGGATCTCAGCGCGCCCGCGCTAAAAGCTCGATGCTGCGGCAAATGAGCCAGGCGGATCTGCATCAGTTGATGGACGCCTCGGAAGATCATCGCACCTGGCACGAAAAAATTCGCGATATGCTGGACCAGGCAGGACTTACCACCAAACCAGCCACCCTCTACCGCAATATGGCAACCGCCGGTATCCTCGTTGCCGTCTTCGCGTTTCTTGTTCGCGGCAGCATCCTGCTGGCTGTACCAGCCGGTGCTGCCGCCGCTGCTCTGCCGCTGCTGCGAGTCCGAATGCTGCGAGACGCCCGTCAGGGACTGCTCCGCGCTCAGCTTGCTGATGCCTTCGAACTGATGAGCAGCACACTGCGAGCCGGACAGTCCATGACACAGTCCATGCAGGCCGTCGCCGTCGACTTCCCGGCACCCATCGCAGAAGAATTCATGCTCTGCGCAGAACAGCAAAACCTGGGACTGGATCCCGAAATCGCCATGCGTCAGCTGGCCCGACGCTGTGGCATCATCGAGTTGAAAATCTTCGTCGTCGCAGTGCTGGTACAGAGACAGGTCGGAGGAAATCTCAGCGACATCCTGCAAGGACTTTCACACGTCGTTCGCGAACGATTTCGTATTATCGGACTGATCAACACTCTGACATCCGAAGGCCGGCTGCAGGCACTCATACTCATGGCACTCCCGCCCTTTCTGCTCATCGCCATGATCTTCCTCAACCCGGACTATACCCAAAGCCTGCTTGATCATCCCGAACTGCTCGTCGGAATGGGCATCAGCATGGGACTCGGCTGGCTCTGGATCAGAAAAATCGTCAACTTTGACTTTTGAAAACGAGACCTGACTATGTGGGTTCCTGTACTCTTCGCCGCCGCTATGGCCAGCGGACTGACCGGTCTGCTGTACATGCTGCTGAAAAAAAAGACCGAACAGACAGAACAGCGGCTCCGCTCTCTCAAACTTCAGCCCGGATCCCCGGATGACCCGCAACTCGTCGAAAATATTCGACAGATCGTGCAAACCACACTGCCCAAAGTCGGCCAGACACTGCTGCCAAATGATGCCGAAGAACGCTCGAAACTGGCGACCCGACTGCTGCACGCCGGACTCTACAGCCCCAGCGCCATGACACTGTTCCTCGGCATCAAATTCCTCCTGATCGCAGGACCACTGGTCGTTTCCATACTGATCGCGATCCTCGGCTTCGCCCCCATGGAAAAAGCTCTCATCGCCGGCTCCATGGCAGGTGTCTTCGGCCTGATCGCTCCCAGCTTCTGGCTCGACCGACGCAAATCCTTCCGCCAGACCGCCCTTCGCAGATCTCTGCCCGATGCCTGTGACCTGATCGTCATCTGCCTGAGCGGCGGACTAAGCCTGATAGCAGCGGTAGCCCGCGTCGTTGAAGAGCTGCAGGCCGCACACCCATTGCTTGCCGCCGAAATGCGCATCGTGGAACGCGAAGTACAGCTGGGAACAAAACTGGCCGAATCCCTGCTGAAATTCGGTAATCGATCCGATCTGCCCGAATTGCAGAATCTTGCCGCCGTTGTCATGACCGCTGAAAAATACGGCTCCAGCATGGCCAGAACTCTCGACAAATTCTCTGAAGGACTGCGACTGAAACGGCAACAGTACGCCGAAGCCATGGCACAGAAAGCCGCGACCAAAGTTCTGTTCCCCACGCTGCTGTTTATCTTCCCCGCAATTCTGCTCGTCATCCTCGGACCAGCCATGATCCAGGTCAATGAAATCTTCGGAAACCTGCAAAAGTAGATTTCCAGCAAATCTGCTGGCGGATTCAGACCCCGCCTTCAGCCTTCTACAGTAAACACTCCTCATTCTTTGGCTCTTCGGACGCTCAGACATGCAGACCAGAACCATTCTCGTCGGCGCTTTTGCTGTCATCTTCGGACTCGTCTCCGCAGTCGGCGCATTCGTCTCCCAGCGCCGCGCCGGTGAAGCAGTCCCCACACTCGAAGTTGTCACATCCACCGCCGACCTGCCATGGGGTACCGTCATCGACGCCACACACCTGAAACTCAGCCGGTTTCCCGCAGATGCCGTTCCTGAAGGTGCTGTCCGCAAAATCGAAGATGCCATCGGACGAACTTCCCGCGATAACCTGGCCCGCGGAGAACTCCTGCTGGCAGGCCGACTCACCGAACCTGGCGTCGGTCGCGGACTTCCACCACTGATCCCCAAAGGCATGCGCGCTGTCTCCATCCAGACCCCTAACGTCAGCTCCGGTGTCACAGGGTTCGTCATGCCCGGAAATAAAGTCGATGTCGTTCTCACCATGCATGGCACCGGACACGAAGATCCCTCCGGAGGAGGTCGCACCATCACCCTGCTGCAAAACGTTACGGTCCTCGCTGTCGACCAGAATATCGAAGCACCCAGCGAAAATATGATGGACCTCAAACAAATGCGGACCGTCACTCTTGTCGTCACACCACAGCAGGCACAGGAACTCGACCTCGGACAAAACAAAGGTATCCTCCGACTGACACTCCGCAACCCCCTCGACGACGCCCTCACAGACGTCTCCCAAATCACCGTATCCTCACTGACCAGTGAACACCGTGATCTGCTGGACTCAGCCGCAACCTCTGACGTAACCGGTGAACTGGCGGAAAAAACTCAGCAGACGGCATTGACCCCAACCGACGCTCAGCCAACGGCACTGACGCTGACAAAAACCCCCGCCCGAAAATCAGAACCGTTCCCCGTACTCATGATTCGCGGTAACGCAATCTCTCCCGCAATTTTGGTCCCCAGAAACTGGAAAGCCGCCACGGAAAAAGCTCAGCAGCCAGCCTCCAGTCCGGACATCACACCCGCTGCCGACACCAGCGCCGAAGCTGCCACTCCCAGCCTGGCAACTCTGCAGTAATCACTCCAGCCCCCCCAGTTTGCAGGAATCACCCCATGCTGAACGCCCGACGCCCGCACTTGCAAAACACACTCCACCGCAAGACAACAAACAACGATCGTCGCGCTGCCGCAGCCCTCGAATTCGCCGTCGTCCTGCCAATCCTCGTCGTCATGCTCGCCGGTACTGCTGATTACGGACGCTTCGCTGCCACTTCCGTGGCAGTTTGTAACGCATCACGAGCCGGTGCGGGATATGGCTGCATGCACCCGTGGGACAGCTACACCGCGCAGTCCTTTATGACCACCTGCAAAGCAAAAGTCGAAGAAGAATTCAGCTCAACTCCAGGCTTCAATCCCCAGCACCTGAATGTCCAGATCAGCTCCGAAGGTTCCTGGCCCAATGGCCGCGTTCGAGTTGCCGTTTCCTATCCATTCCATACGGTCGTCAACTGGGGCTTCATACCAAATTCAATCTCCATCTCACGCACAACCGTCCTCCCCATGGTTCGGTGACGCCCCTGATACTCAACTCCGCTGACAGGGTCTGCTCATGCTGACACACTTGCCAAAATCCCGGATCGGCCAAACGAAACCACGTCGCGGTGCAGCTATGCTGGAAGCCACCGCAATCATCGGCGCATGGACTGTACTCTTCGTCGGCATCTTCGATTTTGGCAGTGCCACACTTCGCAGAAATCTGGTCTCACACGTCGCACGACAGGCCGTCCGGCTGGCTATTGTTCGCGGAGCCGACGCCGGACCGGAACTGCCCGTCTGGGGACCAGCCACACAGACTTTTCGCATCAGCGACAATCACCCCATCGCAAACATACTGCGTCCCCTTTCCGGAGGCTCGGCCACCAGCAATTTTGATGTCCAGCTGCAGTGGATTGATGGCGGAAATGCAGCAGAACAACGGATCCGAGCGACAGTTACCGGTCGCTTTAACTCCATGCTGGGTGTTGTCGTCGGCAGCAAAAACGTTCCTCTGCAGGCCACGTCCACGATGCCGATCGTTCACTGATCAGGAACCTTCCACATGCGCCACGTCCTTCGCAACGCCCCACATGCACAGCCACATTCGCGTCAGGGTACCGTCCTGATTGTCACCGCCATCGGTGCCGCCGCTATGGTTGGAATGCTGCTGCTGATCGTGGAAACCGGCATGGTCATGGATACCCGCCGCAAAGCACAGAACGCCATCGACTCGGCCGCACTCGCTGCTGCCCAGGCACTGGTACGACAAATGTCCAGCTCCTCCGCTGCCACCGATGCTCAGCAGTTCATCCAGCAGTACAACAACGTTACCGGAGGCACTGTCACTTTGAACATGCCGCCGGCCACAGGACCATACGCCGGACGATATGGATACTGCGAAGCAGTCATCCAAATGCACTCTGCAAATACTCTCTTCAGCTCGTTCGCCAGAACGTCGGCACCCACCGTCAATGCCCGGGCTGTCGCCGGATACCGACAGGTCTCCTCCCCCGAATTGATCATTGCCCTCGATAAAAAATACTCCCCAGGACTGAACTGCGTCGGCAACGGACAACTGCTTATAGACGGAGGCGTCATCACCAATTCCCAGGGCTGGGGGGTCGATGAGAATGGTGCGTCCGTACCCGGAGCCATCAACGGCTATGCCGGAAATATCGGATCCAATGGCACCTTCCGCGGTCGCAGCTTTCGGATCTGTGGCGGAGTCAATAATCCGGCAGGCTTCCTGCCCTGGATCGCCGGCGGAGATCACCCGCTGCGCTGCAAAGTCCCCCTGGTGCCCGATCCCCTGATTAATCTGCCCACACCCACTGTCGCTACAGGTGTTAACGCCACTAACCGGGGGCGAGTCCAGATCAGCTCCGCTGGCTATACAGGCACCCTTCAGCCAGGCATCTACTCCGAAATCAACATCTCCGGCGGCAACGTCACCTTTCAGCCTGGTATCTACGTGATCACCGGCGGTGAACTTAAAATTACTGGTGGTACAGTCGCCGCAAACGGTGTCATGTTCTACATCACGCTGAAGGACTACAACCCCAGCACCGGACTGCCCGACAGCGGGGACGGGGAAACACTGCCACCCACAAATAACGCTCAGCGAGGCGGCATTACCGTCACCTCAAACGCCACGCTGCGAGCCCTGAATAATCCTGCCAGCCCCTTCCATGGAATGCTGTTCTACCTGAGACGCATCAATGACAGCGCCGTCACAGTGGCTGGCAACGCCACATCCGGGCAGGTCGTCGGTACAATCTACAGCAAATGGAGCCAGTTAACACTGACAGGGCAGGGCATCTTCAACACTCAGTTTGTCGTCGGTAATGTCAAATGGTCCGGCAACGGCGACATGACTCTCAGTCCCAGTGGCTACGAATTCGCCAAAGCCGGACTGGTATACCTGGTGGAATGACATCCGCACCTGACCCGCCCACACCTGGGAATTTCAGGATCCGGGACTCCGTGCTGCCGCCAAAGTATTATGCTTTGCCCGCCTGCCAGCAAACTCCGCCCGGAAAGCCAGATGAATATGCAAACTGCACAACCCTCAGCCGAACACCGATGGCTGCAGCGAATGATCGGCGAATGGACAGTTGCCGGAGAATACCAATTCGCCTCCGACCAGCCTGCTGCTCATTCGGCAGGTCATGAAATTGTCAGGACACTGGGCGGACTGTGGATCATCGCAGAAGGTAAAGGCAGCATTCCCGATGGTGGCTGCGATTCTGTCATCACTCTGGGGTTTGACCCGCACAAAAAAATCTTCGTTGGCACCTTCATCGGATCCACCATGACACACCTGTGGCCTTATCAAGGCCATTTGTCTGAGGATGGACAGCGACTGGTCCTGGAATCGGAGGGCCCCTCATTTTCCGGTGACGGCATGGCCTGCTTTCGGGACATCATTGAATTCGTCAACGATGACCATCGTCGCATGCACTCACTCGTCCTGAACTCGGACGGGCAGTGGCATCAGTTTATGACGACCCAGTACCACCGCATGTGAGTTACACCGAATCCTCTGTGTACCCACACCCTCATTTGCATGACTACTCGTCAGACTCAGGCTCATACCCCACCTGCCGGATACCCGTATCATGCTCTGCCACGGCAGCCAGAGCCTGCAAGCCACGACTCGCCGTCGGTGACTCAGGATTGGTCTCCAGGACTCGCTCAAACATCCAGCGAGCTTCCTCAGTACGACCGCTCATGGCCGCAGCCACTGCAAGGTTTGTGCGAGTCTGTTCGGGAGAACAGCCGGCTCGCTGAAATGCCAGCACCGCCTCCCGCGATCGTTCCGTATTCGCATACAATAACCCCAGATTGTTCTGAATCCGGGCATCATCCGGAGCAATCCTGGCGGCCTGCTTCAGCACCGTCTCGGATTCAGACCAGCGTCGCTGCAGGTACAGGGAATAGCCAAAATCGCACAGCACCGCTGCATTCTTTGGCTCAACCTTCAGTGCCTGCCGATACAATGACTCCGATTTGTCGAAATGCCCCTGGCGATCAGTCACCACCGCCATCCGCCACGCTGCCACCGCATTCGCCGGATCCCGCTCCAGCACCCGACCATACGCCGCTCGAGCCGCCTTCAGATCGCCACGCTGCTCCATCGTCCTCGCCAGCGAGGTCTGTATATCCGCTACCTGCCCGTCCGTCAGATCCTCGTCCACAGCTTCCACCGCCGCTTCCGGTGAAGTCGCTGCCACACGACTGCGCCCGGTCGACTGACAACCCAGACCGACCAGCGCCACAACCAGCACCACATGCAGGCAGATCTGATAAGATGCTCGCTTCATCACCATGTCTCCTCAGCCGTCTGTGTCCCTGACTCTGCCCGTGCCCCTGACCCCGCCCTTACTGCACCAGTCCGCCGGACTGTACAGCGCCTCCGCCACTGCTCAGAGAACCACCGCCGCCCGATGATCCACCCCGCGATTTTGTCTGCTGCAAACGATTGGCATTGATCAGCAGAGCCGAATCGCTGTCCAGCGAAAATTCCGGAGCACCAGTCGTCTGCACCGAATCGGCCGAAACTTCCGTATTCAGCGATGCCAGCAGCTCCTGGACCGAACTTCGACGAGCCGTATCCAGCACCTGCCCCGCACCCGACGCCTCCACCAGCACCGGACCGGGCTGCCGTCGCAACCGCTGACTGATGCGAGCCAGTCGGGCCTGTCCGGCATCGTTCAGCTCGGAACTGCCAGCCTTAAAATCGTACCTGTAAAGCGTCATGCGAGCCGGCTGTGCCTGCTGCCGCTGCCGTTCCAGCAAACCGTGCACCGCCATACCAGCCGGCGGACGCTGAAACTCTTCCGGATAACCGTACATGCGATCGCGCCACTTCGCACGCTGCCGCTCCATCCACGCTGAAAACCCGCTGCCTCCGTCCTCGGCACAAACGCCATCCACACACGGACGATCCACACACGGCCTGACAACAGCACCTGCCGCCGGCGTCGTGGTTGCACCGGCTGCAGCTGCATCAGCATCGTATGGCACGGCCGGAACTGGCGGTTCCTGTCCTGACAGCGGCACCGCAGACGCTGACACCGGTGTCAGCACCGCTCGTCCTGAAAGGTCATCCTGAGCAGCTGCCGGCTGCACACACGCCGCTGACACCAACAGCAATCCGCCGGCTCGGATCAATCGTCTGCGCTGATTCATCTGTCTGTCTCCCTGCCTCACGCGATTCACTGAGAAAAACCGTGAGGACCCTGAATGTAACTGCTCTCGACCTGCATCTTCCGAAAACATCCCAGCGGATCTTCACCGTTCGTTGTCGAACGAAACTCCGCGTGCCCGGTATGACCCTCAATCCGATTCAACAGATAAAATTCCAGATCGTTCGGTTCATAAACTTCAGCACCCGGCAGCGGACCCAGCTCCTCCGCATTCACCGCAGCCACCAGATGGGGTGTCACCAGCACGATCAGCTCTTTTTCAACCCGCTGATTTGTCGTGTTGCTGAAAAATGGCCCGATATAAGGCAAGTCACCCATCCCCGGGATGCGGTCTGTACGGCCTGCCAGATCCACCTGCATCAGGCCGGCGATCGCCAAAGTCTGACCTTCCCGCATCTCCACTGTTGTGTGCGACCGTCGTGTGTTCAGTCCGGGAACACTGACTCCGCTGACCTGTGTTCCCAGAGAATAATCAATCGAGCTGACTTCGGGATCCACTTCCATTCGAATCAGATCCCCGTCCAGCACATAAGGCACAAAGGCCAGCTGCACGCCAAATTTCTTGTACTGAATGGTAACTGTGGGAGATCCGCCGCCGGCGCCAGACTGAGGTACCGGAACAGGAAACTCGCCGCCCGCCAAAAAATCAGCCCGATGACCGTGCATCGCCACCAGATTGGGCTCCGCCAGCACCTTCAGCACACTGTTGCGCCGCAAAGCTGAAATGAATGCCTGAAAACCAATGCCCTCGAAAATCCCAAACGCTGTCGTGGATGCCGAACCGCCACTGGCATTCGCAGTCGCACTGCCAAACACTCCGGCACCAGTCGCCGACGCCCCACCAGCAGCAGCACCCGTCATGCGAGTTCCGATCATGTTGCCGGAATCCGCAAACAGCAGGTCCGAACCAATTTGCCGATATGCCGTCCTGTTCAACTCGGCTATCTGCACCATCAGCATCACCTGCTGAGGCCCCGGAATTCGCATCAGATTGATGATCTCTACCTCCTGAGCTCCACCAGCACCGCTTCCGCCCTTGCTGATCGTCAGCGGCACGCTGTCCGGCTCAGTGACAGACATGCCCTCCGCCTGAACATCGCCAGCAGGTTCTCCGGGCTTCGGTTCGTCTGCACCAGAATCCTGCGCTCGCCCCCGCGAAACTCGCCGCAACACACCGTACTCGCCAGACTCCAGTGACTCGTCAAACGGTACTTCCTCCGGCTTCGCTGCCGCTCGAATCCCGCGAGCCGCACCAGGCAGCACAGCATAACCCTGAGCACCGCCGGACCCGGAACCACTGCCTGAAGAGACCGCCGTCTGCACCGATTTCTGCAGCACTTCGTTGATCCGCGCCAGCTGCTGCGCATCCCGGGCCTCACCTTCCACCAGTAACTTCGGACCCAGATGAGCCAGCTGCACCGCTGCATCCGGGAACAACTGCCGCAAACGAGCTTCCAGCAGTCGCAGATCCAGCACCACACGTACTTCAAATGTCACCAGCTCGCCATTGCCGGTACTGATGGTTAAATCCGTCGTCCCCAGCCTGCGACCAAGAATTCGCAGCTGACGCGCACCAATCAGCAGCACATCCGCTACTCCCGGGTCAGAGACCGAGACAGACGGCACTGGCGCATCACCGTCCTCTTGCCACGCCAGCGGCTGCTCCAGCACCATCGTGCGACTCTGACCCAAAATTACCTCGAAGGCCGCATCCGACTCCGTCAGCTTCTGCACCAGACTGGATGCACGGTTCAGTCGCAGCGAAGGATTCTCCAGCTTCGATGGCAACTCAGGCACAGCGGCAGATACCGCCGGATCGTCCTGCGCCCGCAGCACAACATGCAGCCCGGAACCCAGACCAGTGACGGCCAAAGCACCCAGACCAAACACCAAAAACCAACGCGATCCCATCAGCCGATTTGCGACTCGCATGGCAGACGACTCATAGTGAAACCAGTCTCCGAACAGGCAAGCTCAGACAAACACCGTCCAAACAGCCCACAAATCCCGGAGATAGCAAACGAAAGACAACACCGACACTACTGTCACGTTGATTACAATCGTCACCACGGGTATTCCGTCACGCCCATGCCAGCCAAAAACGGCGATTCCGGCGCAATCACCAGCCCATCTGTACCAAAACTAACGACTAAGCCACAGACACCGATAATCCCGGCCAATCAGGCAAACGGCAAAAATCGAGGCCAATTTCCGGCCAACTGACTGGAATCACTCAAGTCAGCTGATCTCAGGCCTGACGCCGCGCTGCGGCGTCTCGAAGCTCCTTGCCCAGCTCCGCAAGACGACGGCTGAACTTCACTGATGGTGCCGTCAGCTGCAGCGGCTCACCGCTGTTCACTGCCCGCAGCATCGCTTTCGTCTCGTCCGGCAAATCCACTGCCGACTTCATCTCCAGAGCTTCCGCAGCCTGAGCCACGGACAGTTCTCCCGACGAACCCGTTCGATTCACCACCAGACGCACTCGACTGCGATCCAGCCCCGATTCTCCCAGCCAGTCCAGCATCAGCTTCGTACGTCGCAGCGATACAAAATCCGGACGCATCACACACAACAGCACATCGGCTGACTGAGCTACATTAAAGGCTGCATGACTAAGACAGCGATCCAGATCCAGCACCAGATAATCTACCTGACGCCCCAGCAGCGACAGAGCTCGCTGGACGCCCCGAGTATCCACGGGGTCAAAGCTGGGATACTCGGCACTGGCCGACAACAGCTGCACCCCGCTGCCATGCGCAACCAGACAGGTCCGCAGTACTGTGGTATCCAGCCCGTCCACGTTGCGGCTGGCGTCCGCCAGAGTATGCGTCACTTTCAGGTTTAGCAGCGTGGCCAGATCGCCACCCTCCACCTTCAGATCCACCAGGCCACAGGAGCCCGGTTTTTTGGCAAGCTCACAGGCAAGGTTCGCGGACACAACACTGCAGCCCGCACCACCGCAGGCTGACCACACACCAATGGTCCACGCTCGCGTCTTGCGCTGATCAATACGATCCAGCGCATGATTCAGCTCACCGGCCAAATCGGACTGATCGAGGTATTCCGTGGCCCCTTGCCGCATCGCCCGCAACACCAGACGACTGTCTGCAATCGTACCCACCAGCAGCAGCCGACAGGGCAAAGCCGAGTGAATCTGCCCCACCGCCTCCAGACCACGCTCTGCATCGTCAGGCATAACCAGCAGAATGGTTGTCTGCGACTCTGAACCGGCAGTGCCCTGTCGCGCTTCAGCGGCGACCGACTGGCCAACCGTCCGAATCAAACCCGATACTCCGGCCAGTCGACACTGATTGCCCGCCGGAAACTCCAGACCACGATCCAGAATCGCAGCGCGTATCAGCGAAGCAGCCGTCTCATCGTCACTGACCAGGTAGAACTTCATGCTGCCAGGTTCGCTTTGGATATTCAGATCTGTCCGGATGAAATAAAACAGCCCCCACCTTACCCCCGCCGGGCAGGCACTTCCAGCAGACAGCCGTAAAAATCAGGTTTCCTGAATTCCCGGAGCCTCTTCCCAGCCGTTCAGATTCAGGAACTGCTGCCGCCAGTAGTACGAGTCCAGCAGGCCGGCAACAGGCCGCCGCAGAATTCGCAAAGCGGCATACAAAGCTTCAATCGTTGCCAGTCCACCCTCCGGATCCTCGTAAATCTCGGACTTTCTGGGGTAAGCCGTCTTCAGCGACGGCAGTGACCGGACCGGTAAATGCTGATAAAACGGCAGCATTCCGGCCGCCCGCTTCCATGTGCCATCCAGCAGCAGCAAACCGCTTCCTGCATCAGACTCGGACAACTGCGGACCACCAATCCCCAGTCGAACATATCCCGTCAAATCGATCGGTACCGGGTGCGGAAATGTCGTAAATATGTATTCCGGATCACGTCGCAGCGGCTCGACCGAACACTTGCTCCGCCGCTCACGCGGATGAATTACGATCACCGTCCTGGGCCACGCCACTGCACCCTGCTGCTCAGCACCCATCCCCACAGCCTCAGCCTTCCTTCCGAATCTTCTCAATCTCGGCATTCAACTGCGCAATCTGCTTCTCCAGAGAAGGAATCTCGGCCGGATCGTCGGGCTGTTTGCGAGCAGCATTCAGCAGCTGCTGCAGCCGCTGGATCTTGTTCTTTGCTGCCTCGATCTGCTTCTGCTGCTTTTTGTTCAGTGTCATGTTCTGGTATTCTAAGCAATTTGACGGAACCTGCCTGTAACAGCACCGGCAGACCACAGCTACGTACAGAGTGCAGAGTAACGAACCGGAGCCTGATCCGAAAGGCTGCTGGAAACAGGAACCCATGACAGACGCCGCAGATCCTGCGACTGAACTTCAACAGCTGCTGCTCTCCGCTGCCAGCGGTCAGCTGCTGCTGGCCGTTTTCAGTGGCCCCACGCCCGCTGCGGCACCCCACATTCGAGTGGACGTACGCCCCGTCAGACTCAAAGGTCAGCCCGCTCTGCAGTTTGCTGCCCGTACCACCACCCAGGAATTCCACTCCAATCTCGACCCGCACGCTGCCACCTCCCGACTGCTGCAGCTGGCTGATGGACGCTTCCGCAATATCCGAATCGTTACCAGCCACGGCGAAACTCAGGCCGTCGCTTCGAAAACCGGCCACTGGAAATTACACCGTCAACGCTGCACACAACCAGTTCAGCCCACCGAAAACAACCAGCTGCCGCAGCATGACCGTGATCGCAACCACCTGATACCCTCCGGACAGCCCTGCCCGTTTCTGGTGCACACCGGTGTCATGACAGCAGACGGCACTGTCCGCAGCAGCCACTCCCGAAAATTCCGTCAGATCAACCGCTTCCTCGAATTCATCAATGACGTCGCTGACGCCCTGCCCGCCGATCGCACGCTGCAGGTCGTCGACTTTGGCTGCGGAAAAAGTTATCTCACCTTCGCCACCCATCACCTGCTTGCCAGACTGCTGCTGCGCCCCTGCCGCATCACCGGCCTCGATCGACGCACAGATGTCGTGGCCACCTGCCAAAAAATCAGCAGTGAACTGCAACTGACCGAACTGCAGTTTCAGGCCGGCGAAATCTCCGGTTTTACCCCGGAATCTCCGCCCGATCTCGTCGTGTCTCTTCACGCCTGCGACACCGCTACCGATGATGCACTGGCTCAGGCCGTACAATGGCAGGCCAGCGTGGTGCTGGCCGTGCCATGCTGTCAGCACGAAATGCACCAGCTGCTGCTGAACAGCCCCCTCGCGCCTGTCACCGACTACGGCATCACTCGCGAACGCTTCTGTGCACTCGCCACAGATGCCATCCGCGCTGCTCTGATGACCGCCGCCGGATACTCCGTTCAGCTGCTCGAATTCATCGACATGGAACATACACCCAAAAATATTCTGCTCCGCTGCGTCCGCCGAAGATCCGGTGAATCACCCGCCAGCCGCGCTGACGCTCTGCAAAAAGCTCGCAATCTCCGCCACGCACTCAACCTGCCACCACTCAGACTGGAACAGCTGCTGTTCCCCGATCAGGCCGCTTCGCCTGCTGCGGAGACATGCTCGTGAGTATCCTCGTTACACTCTGTACCTACAACGAAGTCGATAACCTGCGCGAACTGCTGCCGCTGCTGCTGGCCCTCCGCCCCGATCTGCAGATCCTCGTCATCGATGACAACTCGCCCGATGGCACCGGACAACTGGTCGAACAGCTGCGACTCAGCGAACCCAGACTGCATGTCCTGCACCGACCCGGAAAACTGGGACTGGGCACCGCAATGACAGCCGGTTTCCTGTTCGGCATTCACCATAACTACGAACTGCTTGTCAACATGGATGCAGACTTCAGCCATCCCGTACAGACAATCCCGGCACTCATTGCGGCCTGTGAACATTGCGACGTCGCCATCGCCTCCCGCTATATTCCTGGTGGCGGAGTCCTCGGGTGGACTCCCGGACGAAAACTCATGAGCCGTCTGATCAACATGTGGGCCCGATTGCTGCTGGGACTGACCTGCCGCGACAACAGCGGCAGCTTCCGCTGCTATCGCATGGAAATGCTGCGACAGGTCGACTGGTCCAAAGCCATCGCACGCGGATACGCCATCCCCGAAGAAGTCCTGTTCCGCTGCAGAAAAGTTGGAGCCCGCATGCAGGAAGTACCGTTTTTCTTCGACGACAGACGTTACGGTGTCACCAAGATCAATTTCCGCGAAAGCCTGTCCGCCGTCCTGACCATCCTGCAGCTCGGCCTGCGCAGACTGCTGCTCCGCGATTAACCAAACAAACCTGAACCGCCTGCAACAACTGACCTCTAATACTCGTTTTTAGTCCCCGCACTTATGACCACTCAATACGTTATCGGTATCGACCTCGGCACCACCAACAGCGTGCTTGCATATGCCGCGCTGTCCGATGAAACAGCTCAGGTACAGCTGCTGCCCGTTCCGCAGCTGGTCGCCGCTCAGACTGTTGAATCGCGACCATCTCTGCCCTCCTTTCTGTATCTCGCCGCTGAACACGAAGTGCAGCAGGGCATGTATCGAATGCCATGGGACCAGACGGGACTGTTCGCCGTCGGCTCGGCTGCTCGCACGCTGGCGGCCGAGTTTCCGGAACGCACAGTCAGTGCCGCCAAATCATGGCTCTGCCACACAAAAGTCGATCGTCGCCAGCCAATCCTGCCATGGCAGGCACCGGACACCGTACCCCGCATCTCACCCGTTGCCGCATCCCGCCATGTGCTCGAACACCTGATCGCAGCCTGGCAGCAGGCTTTCCCCGCTGCTCCCTTTCACCTGCAGTCCATCGTCCTGACTGTCCCCGCATCCTTCGACGCCAGTGCCCGCGAACTCACTCGCGAAGCCGCACTCGCCGCAGGGTTCCCGGAATCCTTTCTGATGCTTGAAGAGCCGCAGGCAGCCACCTATTCCTGGCTGCAGCGCTGCGGTGACCACTGGCGCAAAATCCTGCGCCCCGCAGATCGACTGCTGGTCTGCGATGTGGGCGGCGGAACCACCGACCTGACACTCGTCGAAGCAGCCGAAAACGCAGGTGAACTGGCACTCAACCGAGCTGCCGTGGGAAACCACCTGCTCGTCGGTGGCGACAATATGGACCTCGCACTCGCACATCACGTCGCCGAACTGTTCGCCGAACAGGGACTGCAGCTGGATCCATGGCAGTCTGTGTCACTGTGGCACGCCTGCCGCAACGCCAAAGAACAACTGCTGGCCGCCGACGGACCTGCCCAGCAAACTATCGCTGTGCCTGGGCGAGGACGGCGGCTGATCGGCGGACTCGTGTCCGTCACCATGGAACGCAGCCAGGCTGCGGAAGTCCTGCTGACAGGCTTCTTCCCGAACGCCGCACTCAGCGATCGACCACAACGACCACGCAGCTCCGGCTTCCGCGAACTTGGACTGCCCTGGGAAGCCGACACCGCAATCACCAGACACCTGGCCGCCTTCCTCGCCAGCAGCGGCAATGACAACCCCGTCAGCCATGTCCTGTTTAATGGCGGCGTCTTTCGCAGTCCGCTGCTCAGACAACGCCTGCTGGATCAGCTCCAGCAATGGTTTCCCGGACGACCACCCGTGCCCGTTGACGGCGGCGAAGATCTGGATTTCGCGGTGGCGCGCGGAGCCTGCTATTACGGCTGGACTCGACTGCACGGCGGAGTCCGGATCAGGGGCGGAGCCGCCCGCAGCTGCTATGTCGGCATCGAAACAGCAGGACTGGCCCTGCCCGGCGTCGGCCGGCCACTCAAAGCCCTCTGCGTCGCAGCCCAGGGCATGGAAGAAGGTACCGCCGTCGACGTGCCGTCCACGGAAGTCGGACTGGTCGTCGGAGAACCCGCACGGTTCCGCTTCTTCGGTGCCGCCGGCAGAAAACAGGATCAGCCAGGCGACCTGCTGAGCCGCTGGACACCCGACGAACTGATCGAAACCGACAGCCTCGAAGCCACGCTGCCCGCCGATGAAGACTCCGAAGACGGCTGGGTCCCGGTCCGCTTCCACTCCCGACTCACCGAACTGGGCATCCTCGAACTGTGGTGCGTCCACACACCCTCCGGACGCCGCTGGAAACTGGAATTCAGCGTCCGCGAATAACACCACACACACGCTCTCTCTCGCCCACCCCTGTGCATTTCCCTTCGCGCCTTCGCGGCTTCGCGTGAGCCATACCGCCCGCCCACTGACCACACAATCCTCCCCTCGCCCCCGTGAAACGGGGGAGAGGGGTCGGGGGTGAGGGGGACATGGCATCCATGCCATAGAACGTAGACAAGAGAAAGTGGAAAGGAGAAAAGGGCAGTCCATCACACTGGTCACTTCGACACCCTCTGCGATTCCCTTCGCGCCTTCGCGGCTTCGCGTGAGACAAAATGTCTGCAGAGCACTCGTGCCGTAACGACAAGCGGGGGTATTTCACCCCTCACCCCCATCCCCTAGTATCTGGAGATCTGGACTTTTTTGCCTCCGCCGGCCGCCAGCGGTGGTATGTTTATCTGATGCCGGTCTGCAGCCGGAATTAGATGGCTATGCAGTTCGATTAACCCCTGGATCACCAAGA
>JBJTPZ010000340.1:0-14155 GCA_046075365.1 Planctomycetaceae bacterium | reverse complement strand
TGCGATTCACGCTTCGGCCAATGCTTCCGCCCCGTAGCCTCGCAAAATCACACGTCGCGTCAGCAGCAGCTCACCAATCAGCAGTCCCAGAAAGCCGAACATCAGCAGCGTCCAAAGTTCGGTCGTTGTCTCATCCCCGTACATGCGTTCCTGCAGTTCATCCAGCGACGCGGCAAATCGCACGCGATCATTCGTGGCCAGCCTGGCTCGATCGTCGCCAGCGAGCGGCTGAAACTGGTCTTCCGAATGATCGTAGTTCACCACAAAGGCATCAGCGTCCGCCACCGATGCCCCTTCAGCCGGCTGCCGCAAATTTTCGCCCGCCAGCTGTGACCGCAGGATCCCCGGGCGATTCGTGTCACGAATCACAGCTCGCAGCTCTGCCCCGACTGGTTCGGCCGGCACCGTCACCACGCGACCATCCGGCATCGTCACAGCAAACTGCGGCTGCTCGGCCGCAGCAGTTTGCTCGGCTGCAGCAGCAGCCGGAACCTCCGCCTTTGCCGCTGCCGGAGCTACCGAGTTTGCTGCCGTCACAATCAACGCTTCGCCGGCCGACACGTTCCGTCGACTGCTGGCCGCCGCGATGTGAAACACCGCTTCGTGCAGGAATGGCACGAAGTCGGCCCGCGAAGGCAGATCATTTCCGGAACGGTCCAGTGACGACGACAGCACCAAAATCCGCCCTGCACCATGCTCGGCCTCAACCAGCAGCGGATCGCCGGTGGTCAGCTGCGCCAGTACCGCCGGAGCCGCCACGGGCCGAGCCGAACCGGCGTCAGCCACGACTGCCGCCTGCGGCACTGCAGAGCGAATCACGTTCAGCACAGCCCACGACTGAAAGCCGGTTTTCAGAAACGTGCGTCCGGGATCCGAGCGAAAACGTTCCAGCCAGCCCGGCTGAATCGACAGCGGTGCCACCTGCACCTGATCGGTCGCCGCCGGCGGTGCCTGACGAACTCGCGTCACCTGCAGTCCGCTCAGCATACCGGCCGTGCGGAAACAGCCATCGAACGCAGTGGGGGTCAGCTGATCATCACAGGCGACCAGCAAACCACCGCCAGCTCGCACAAACTGTTCGAGAGCGGCGGCAAACGCGGGAGTCAGCCGCGAAACGCCGCAGCAGACCACCGCTGCCTGATTCCGCAGGTCCTGCGGAGCAGCCGCATCTGCATCACGCACTTCTGCCACAACCCACGGGTCACCTGCGTCAACCGCCGCGAAAGCCGTCTGCACGAAAAAACTGGCCCGCTGCTCCTCGTCCACCGCCGGCCGACCATTCAGCACGAGGACCGGGAGTGAGGTCCTTGAACGCACTGCGGCATGGCTGACATTGTCGGCTCGAATCGCGTCGTCCGCTGACTCGGCCTCCACACTGAGCACGTGTGTGCCCGCTTCCCGCAGTGCATGCTCAAACTCAACGGCCGTTTCTCCGTGCGGCGGAATTCGCAGCGACTGAGTTCTGCCGGCGAGAGGCTGACCGTCCAGCAGCAAACGCACAGGCACCGCAGACTCCTGCCCGCTCTCATTGCGAATCACGGTTCGCAGACGCAGTGGAAATCCGGGCACTGTCAATTCCCGCGATAAATCCAGACGCCCAACCGCCACGTTCCTGTTCAGGTCAGCCAGACCAGTGGAAGCATCCAGAACCCAGATACGAGGCCTGACCGCCGGCAGTTTCAACAAGTCGTCGAAACGCAGCCAGGCGGCTGCATCTGTTGTCCGCCATGCTCCCGCCTGACGGTCCGTGAACACGACGATTTCGCGAGACACGGCGCTGCTGCGTCCGAGAATCGCCAGGGCCCGCTCCAGCGCCGGCAACATGGCACAGGCTCCGCCCGGCGGCGGCAGGGCCCGCAGCTGCTCGGCAATGGCCCCGGTATCCTGCAGCGGAGATTCCACCACCGCCACCGGCTGATCGCGAGCATCCACAACGGCTGCAGTGTCCCCGCCCTGCAGCGTCTGCAGGAATTCAGTCGCACGACGAACCGCCTGCTGATGCACCGAACTGACACCGTCAGAACGCGACATCGAATTGGATCCGTCAATCACCAGCACCACTGTACGCGAGCCGGCTGATCGGTAGCCGTACAGCCAGCCACCCGGAATCCACGGACGCGAAGCCGCCAGCACCAGCAGACCAACCACAGCCATCCGCAGCAACAGCAGCAGCAGCTCTTCCAGCTTCAGCCGTCGGCGAGTTTTCCGCGACGGGTTCAGAAACTGCATCGCCCCCCAGTCCACCACGTCGAATCGACGGCGGCTGATCAGATGCGCGGCCAGCGGCAGTCCGATGCCCGCCAGTCCCAGCAGCAGCCAGGGATTGAGAAAAAACTGGAACATGTCAGAAAATCAGCAGCCTCGGCAGAGGAATGTCAGAATCAGAATCCAGTATAGCGGGTACGTCGGCCAGCCATAGCGTCCCGAGTCAGGCGTCCGGCGATCCGGACTGATCCAGGTGCCGGCGACCTCGTTTGACGTAGGCCTCACGCTGCGCCGCATACTGCTCAGCATCCAGCTCGATTGAACTGGCAGGCTGTGTCTGCTGAGCCGCGTCGAACAGTCGCCGCAGAAACGGAACGCACCAGCCACAGCCGGTTCCCGCACCGCCACATTCGCTGATTTCACTGGGAACCCGCGGCTGATGCAGGCGAATCCAGTTGACAACCTTTCGCTGCGTCACATGAAAACAGTAGCACAATTTGTCATCAGGCTTCATATCGGCAATCCGCACCCTTCAGCGGGTTGACAGAATCTGCAAAGACTGACAGCATCCGATATCTATTCCTTTCTGACAAGGACGACTGACACATTATGCTGCTCAAACCACAAACGATTGTCGGCGGACTTGTGCTGCTGTGCTGTGCCTGGCTGACTTCGCCCGCCGGGGCGCAGACCGCCCCTGCTCGCACTTTTTTTGAGTATGCGGGCAGACCCGGCACGGTGGCCGCAGTGGGTGGCGGGGAAATGCCCTCAGAAATCGCTGCTGCTGTCGCTAAAACCGCAGGAGACAACGGCACGGTGGTCATTCTGCCGGATGCCGCAGAAGACCCCGTCGCCGCCTCGGCAAAGGCCACCGAGTTTCTGCAGCAGGCCGGCTTGAAACCCGAGTCGATCTTTGGTCGCAGCGGTCCGCTGACCGACGACCTGCGCAGCCAGACCCTGCAGGCCCTTGGTACGGCTCGCGCTGTCTGGATTCCAGGCGGACAGCAATCCCGACTTTTCACTGCCTGGCAGAACACTGAGCTCGAGTCTGCCCTGCAGCAGCTGCTGCAGCGAGGGGGACTGATTGCCGGCACTTCAGCCGGGGCTGCAATCATGTCTCGCATCATGATTGCTTCCGGCAAGGAAACTCCGCAGCTGGCCACCGGCTGGGACCTGATCCCGGACGCCATTGTGGACCAGCACTTCACTCAGCGAAACCGCATCGCACGCAGCCAGCAGGCCGTCAGCCTGCACCCGGGAAGCATCGGTCTGGGGCTGGACGAAGGCACCGCAGTGCTGCTGACCGGTCGTACCATACGGACGACAGGCAGTGGCAATGTCACCATCCTGCTGGGAGCAGCCACTTACCGCGCGGCGGAGACAATCGTGCTGCCGCCCGGTGCCATTGCTGACTGGACTCAGCTGCGCCGCGCCGCTCGACAGCGAGCTGCCGGTGTCGATCCAGGCCTGCCGCAGTTCGGTGCTGCCACGGTGAACAAAGGTGCCCTGGTGATTGTTGGAGGTGGTGGGATGCCGCAGTCGATTGTGGATCGATTTGTGCAGCTGGCCGGCGGGCCGAACGCGAACATCGTGGTCCTGCCCACAGCCGTTCCGCGGGAACAGACCGATCTGCGCATCCCCGGTTTTCTGGCTCGTGCCGGAGTCAAAAAAGTGACGGTGCTGGATCAGCGTGGTCCGGAGGAAGTCAGCAGCGACACATTTCGCCTGGCTCTGAAAGAAGCCACGGGGATCTGGTTTGGTGGCGGCCGACAATGGAATTTCGTGGATGCCTATGAGAACACCGACGCGGTGGCAGCGTTTCATGAGGTCCTGCAGCGTGGCGGAGTCATTGCAGGCAGCTCGGCCGGTGCCACGATCCAGGGCGAGTTTTTGGTGCGTGGCCATCCCCTGGGCAATCAGGTGATGATGGCCGAAGGTTATGAACGCGGATTTGCGTTTCTGCCAGGCAGTGCCATCGATCAGCACTTTGCGCAGCGCGGCCGTCAGCCTGATCTGCTGCCCGTGATACAGCGTCATCCGCAAATGCTGGGAATTGGACTGGATGAAGCGACGGCCATCGTTGTACAGGGCTCCCGGGCGGATGTCGTGGGCCAGCACTCGGCACATTTCGTGCGAGCAGACCGCCTGCAGGGCCTGACGGCCGAGCAGTTGCCGAAGAGCGTTGACGAAGCGGCGAAGCTGTTTGTCACGGTCCCCAATGGCGGCAGCATCGACCTGCTGACACTCAAGCCATCGGAACAGGCAGCACCCTGACCGCAACGAATTCCTTCGCGGTCCACTCCAGCCACGAGGTCCCCTGCCCCGTGGCCTGGGCTTTCCAGCCCGAGATCAGCCCGGAAAAAAACCGCCACGAATAAAAAACGGCCCGGATTGCTCCGGGCCGCTGCTTTCCTGCACGTCTCGTCCGCCGGTTTTAGTTCAGCCAACTCAGTTCCGTTCGGACCAGCTGACCGAACAGATCGTCCAGTAATTCGAGCGATTTCCACCGGCTTCCGCCCTCTGTGCCAGACGACTCCTGCTGCGACTTTCGCTCAAGGACGTCCGGCCCGCGGACAGTTGTCGCAGTGGCAGTTGACAGTCGGCGAGCAACGGTCTGCGAAGGTCGCTCCGAGACTGAAAATCTCGGACTGTTCTGCTCGATCAATTCCGCACTGCGAACGACTGATGGCGTGCGACTTCGACTGGACTGTGCAGCAGGGCTGGGCGCCCCTGGCGTTCCCGACGGTTCCGCCCGATACCCCGGCAGCTGTGACTCCAGAGTCACCGGAGGCGGATCGGCAATTCCCTGAGGATTAGCATTTGCCGAGTTGAGAGCAAAGGAACTGCTGAGCGACGGTGCCGTCGATGTCCGACCATTGCCATACCGGTAAACTCTGTCCGTACGATTGTCCGAGATCCAAAGATCCATCGTACCGCTGGATGGATCGAGTGCGATTCCGGTAGGGGCAGCATTCTGGGTGCTTATCGTCCATGAAGATCCGGCAGTTGAGACACCACTGGCATTCAACGTGTAGCGATACACCTTGTCCACGCTGGTACCGTCATCAACAACCCACAGGTACGACACGTTGTTTTGACGCCCCCACACAACATCTTTGGGATTCGTGTTGGCAGTGAACATTGAGAAGCTGGAGGTTGCCGACTGAGATCCGCTGGTTCTGACAGCAGCATTTGCATAGTAGTAAATCTGGCGGCCCCGCGCATCAATAATCCACACATGCGTGCCATTGGTTGCAATACCTTCCACCGTGGCATTCGATGGCAGGCTGCCCGGCGTCCATGAGCCCAGCAAACCTCCGCTGGTATTGTAGATGTAGACGCGGCGTGCCGCGTCTACGACCCACATCCGGTCTCCGTTCGACGTCATAGCCACACCGCGTGGGGCACTGTTGCCCGAATTCAGCAGATAATTCTCGACCAGATTTCCAGAACTGTCATACTCAAACGAACGATTTTCAGTGTTGTCATCGACGACATAAAACTTAGTCACCGGCGGGGAATCATTATCAAGATTCGTCAGCACAAAGTCTGCTGGATTCAGGCCGTTGTAGCTGGCGTCAGAGGATGCGGCAGCGGACGTCACCAAAGTCCATGTTACATTTCCATCATACACAGCATCATCGACTCCTGTTCCCGTGACTGTTACAGGAGTGTTCCAGTTAGCCGCTGTGAAAGAAACGGCGGTTGGCGAGACACTGCCTTCGGTAGTATCCGAACTGCTGAATGCCAGGCGGACAGAGGCCGTTGGTTCTGAGTTCAGACGAACGGTAAAAGTCACTGAACCACCGGCCTCCGTCGTTGTATTGCCGGAAATCGGCCCCAGTGTAATTCCGGCCGTATCGTCATCCCTGTTGATCAGGTCGAAGTCTGCCGGATTCATGCCACTGTACAACACATCTGACGACGCAGCAGCACCAATCACAAGTCGCCACGGCACGTCGCCATCATCCAGCCAGTCATCAACCCCAATCCCCCGGATCAAAACCGGAACCTTCCAGTTTGCAGAGGTAAATGTCACAGCTGCCGGGCTGACAATTCCCTCAGTGGTGTCATTGCTGCTAAAAGGCAGCGTGACGGCCGCAGTGGGTTCTGAGTTCAGACGCACAGTGAAACTCACCACACCCCCTGCTTCTGTCGTTGTGGTCCCTGAAATCGCGCTGACAGTGATCCCTGCCGTATCATCGTCCACATTCGAAAGGGACACATCAGGCGGATCGATGCCACTCCATACCGGACTGCTGGACACTGTTGGGCCAAGCAAAACCTGGTACGAAATGTTGCCGTCATCTACATCGTCATTCACTCCGGTCACGGTAACAGTTTGCGGACTGGCCCAGTTGGCTGGCGTAAACAGCAGTGAAGCTGTCGATATCCGGGCTTCGGTGGCATCCGATACGGCCACAGGAACTGTCACATTTGCCGCCGGCGCTGCACCAAGGCGAACTGTAAACGTCACACTTCCACCCGACTCTGTTGTGAATGTGGACGATGGCGGTGAAACCTGCACTGTGAAGCCTGGAGCATTCAGGAAGTCCAGTACCCGGCTCAGAAATTCAGCCTGATTGTTGGGGGCCGCAGCCGAGGCACTGATGCTTTCAAATGGTACGGTAGAAAAGACAATACCAAATCCGCCGCTGGCATAGTTACCCCGATAACTGATGGCTGAAAACGGCGACGAGGCACCGCTGACACCATGACGCAAAATACCCGACGCGCCATTCACCGGCTGAACGGCATCTACATACAGCGACGAATATCCGACGGGTGCCACCACAGGAAGTGACATTCCGGCTGTGATTGAACTGTCCGCAGTGCCTGATTCCGTATGCGAGCCGATGATCACATCGCTTGTGAACGACTGCACTTTCAGAAAGTTCGTCATGAATTCACTTGTCACGCCATTATACAGGATGTCCTGACCCGAAATAAATATGCGACCACCGGAATTCAGGTAACCTGAAATTGCCAGCTGCTCGTCACCTGCAAGACCGGAACCCGGTTTTGAGTATTCAAAACCGGTGTTCCAGATCACTCGCCCATATTTGCCAAGAACAGCTGCTGTCGGCGATATGCCCATAGCCGCAACGTTCCAGGAATCAAAGCTGAAGTTCCTGGCCTGAAGTGCACGCTCAAAGTGCTGTTCAAGCTGAGCATTCTGATCATCATCGACAAACAGAATCGGAGCCGGAGCTGTAGTGGTGAAACTAAAGACCTGAGAAGTACCCGTATTTCCCGACGGATCCGTCGCCTCAACTCGGTAGTACCAAAGGGTCGACGGTGTCAGCCCGCTGACGGTGACAGACTGCGTCAGGCCTGGTCCAGTCGGACTGCTGGCTCTGGTCAGACTGTCGGGACTGGTGCCGAACAAGACCCGCGACGTTGCTGCCTCACTGGTGCTCCAGTTAACCACCGAACTGAGTCTTGACGGAGCAGAGCTGACACCGTGAATCGTCGGCGGAATCGCATCAACGACAGCCGTATCACTATACCCGCCAGCGCCATACGTGGCAGTAATCACATCCCCATGTGACACCTGCAGCCGAGAATCCACAACGGCCGGACCGCTGCTCAGACTGACAGAACCTGAAAACATGGCAGAGCTGGCACTTGTTTCAGTCAGAGTCAAAAACATTGGCGTCGACTCGGTTGTGCTGCTCACCATTACGGTGATCGTCTCAATTGTCGCGGAGTCCAGATTGGCCGCGCCGTCGCTGACCAGAATCGCAACTGTCTGCGACGGTCCGTAGACAGGTCGATCAAGATCCAGAAAAGATCCGCGACGAACAAACTCATAAACATCCAGACGGCCCCCGGTGACAGTCTTTCCAGCCAGCGAAGGGGTCGGAACAACACTGGCCAACAGCCTTTCGCGGATGAAACTCGCCGAGACTCGCCCGGATTGAGCAGACGCAAACAGCCCGATCGCTCCGGTGACATGTGGCGCCGCCATTGATGTGCCGCTGCTGACGGCGTAAGTGTCGACCGGGACCGTGGATATGATGGATGAACCCGGCGCACCCAGATCAACGCTGCCCGCACCATAATTTGAAAAGCTGGACATGGCGCCGGTGCTTGTGATCGACGCAACAGAAACCACCGAATCGTAGCCGGCCTCCGCGGTTGTCGAGTAGCTGCTCGGATAGTAAGGGGCAGCATCACTGTTGCTTGCCTGATTCCCGGCCGACGCGACAAACAGGATTTCCTTTTTTGCAGATCGAACAATCGCATCATGCAGAGCAACCGAATAGCCACCACCACCCCATGAATTATTGCTGGCCACCAGATTGATGCCGTGGCGAGTCTTCAAATCGGTCAAATAGTCAATCGCACGCACCGCATTAAAAGTATCTCCGCCATCCGGTCCGATAAACTTGCAGGAAATCATCGAGACGGCCCAGTTAACACCGGCTACTCCGGTCGCGTTGCCTCCCGCCGCTCCAATCGTTCCCGCTACATGAGTACCGTGGGAATCCTGGCCTGAATCGTAAACCGTCTTGTCGTTCGAAAGGAAATCCCAGCCGTTCACATCGTCCACATAACCATTGCCGTCGTTATCAATACCGTCGTCCTTGATCTCACCAGGATTTACCCAGATGTTTGACGCCAAATCAGGATGCGCAATCTGGATGCCCCCGTCAATGACACCAATCACGATACTGCGCGACCCTGTCAGATTGACCTTCCACGCCGCCTCGGAATTAGAACCATACTGGTTCGTCGTACCCGCTGGACCTGACGCCACAGGAGAATCACTGCCAAACATTCCCCACAGGCTGCCATCAAGATACTTCGGATCGTTACTTTCTGCTGTGGTCCTGTAGATGTAATTCGGCTCGGCATACTTCACTCGCGGGTCTGCCTGCAGCCGCGCGATCGCCTGCTCCATCGGCAGCCCATCAGGCAGCACCAACCGCTCCAGCGGACCAGTGCCCGCACTTTGCATCGCCGTGGTATGCACGGTCTCAGCAACCAGCATCCCCAGATCCCCCCTCGCAGAATCACGATCCGCCGTCGTCAAGCCGGACGCATACTGCACCAGCAGTTCACCCGGCACGAATTCCGGGCCGCCTGTGGCGGCGAGCAAAATACGAGGTTCAAGTGACTGCAATCGCGGCAGCCTCAGAATTCGACCCGCCTTTCTGTATCCACGGTTTCGCTTAAACATCGCTCGTTATCCCTTCTGTCTAACGGACTACACCCCCAGCACACACCCCCTTTCTAAAGGCAAGCCACAACGTCGCACGGGGAAAAAATCACACGGAAGTTGAGAGTTTTTTTGAAATCGATATCGATCCGTGAAAAAAATGCTGGCCACCCCGAACCGCTACCAACGAAAAACGGCCCGGATTGCTCCGGGCCGCTGCTTTCAGCCTGCTCGTTCGATCAGACGACACAATCTGCTCAGTTCAGCCAGCTCAGGCCGCTGCTGACCAGCTGGCCAAACACGTCGTCCAGCAGTTCACCGGATTCCGCACCACCAGCTGGCTCAGCCACTTGTGCATCGCTCACTGCAGCTGCTCGGACCGCCACGTCAGCCGCCTGCCCGATGCCGCTGACGGTCTTTTTCACGGACGCAGTTGCTGAACGGCGAGCCACAGGAGACACCAGCGTCGTCAGGCCGCTCTGATCGCCACTCACAATCGTCGGCAGCGTACTGCGACGGTCAATCACCGTTGGAAATCCAGCGGTTTCTTCAGCCACTGACTGCTCAGCCCGATACCCTGGCAACTGAGACTCAACGGCCACCGGCGGCGGATCGGCCAGCCCCTGAGAATTCGTGTTGCCAGCAGCCAGTGCAAAGGAACTGGTCAGTACAGGTGCAGCCAGCGTCCGTCCGTCTGCGTAACGATACACCCGATCAGAACCACTGTCGGAAATCCACAGATCCATCACTCCGTTCGCCGGATCCAGCGCAATCCCGGTCGGAGCAGCGTTCTGAGTGCTGATCACCCACGATGACACAGCCGTAGAAACACCGCTGGTGTTCATCGTGTACCGATAAACTCGATCGGTCGACGCCGTGTCGTCCACGACCCACAGGTAAGACACATTGTTCTGCTGTCCCCAGACCAGGTCTTTGGGACCGGCGTTGCCCTTCGTCAGGGCAAAGCTTGTGGTGGCAGTCTGAGTCCCAGTTGTGCGACTGGCAGCGGCTGCGAAATAGTAGATACGGTCCGCTCGTGCATCAACAACCCAGATGTTGGTGCCATCCACAGCAATGCCTTCCACCGTTGCATTGGTCGCCAGCGTGCCCATCGTCCACGACCCCAGCAGTGCTCCACTGGTGTTGTACACGAACACTTTTCGCGACGCATCGACAACCCAGACCTTGTCACCGGCGGCTGTCATTGCCACGCCGCGCGGTGCCGTGTTGCCGGAATTGATCGCGTAGTTTTCGATCGGAACCCCGGCACTGTCATACTCAAAAGTCCGATCCACTGTGGCGTCATCCACCACATAGAACTTTGTCGCGGGCGGAGCTTCATTATCAAGGTTCGTCAGAGCAAAGTCTGTCGGATTGATGCCGTTGTACAGCGTATCGGCCGAAGCAGCCGCTCCGATCACCAGTGTCCAGACGATGTTTCCGTCAAAGATCGTATCGTCAACTCCCGTGCCCGTAATCGTCACCGGGGTATTCCAGCTGGCTGCTGTAAACGTGACAGTAGCCGGACTGACGCTGCCCTCCGTGACGTCCGAGCTGCTGAAGGCCAAAGTCACATCGGCTGTCGGCTCAGAATTCAGACGAATTGTGAAACTCACGGCTCCGCCGGCTTCGGTGGTCGTGGTACCTGAAATCGTCCCCACTGTGACCCCGGCCGTGTCGTCATCGGTGTTGGACAACAAGACATCAGCAGGATTGATTCCGTTCCACGCCGGATCCGCTGAGTTTGTCACCCCGAGCACCGCCTGGTAAGCGATATTGCCGTCATCAACGTTGTCGTTGACACCGGTTACTGTCACAGTCTGCGGAGTCGCCCAGTTGGCCGCCGTGAACACCAAAGACGACGTCGACACACTGGCTTCCGTAGCGTCGGACACACTGACGGGAATCACCACATCCGCGGCAGGCTGAGCCGACAGAACCACGGTGAATGTCACCTGACCACCAGCCTCGGTGGTGGCTGTGGCCGACGGTGCCGACACCTTCACTGCAATAGCCTGACCATTGAGGTAGTCAATTACATTCTTCAGGAATGTCGCCTGGTTATTCGGTGCTGCCGCCGTCGAACTGATACTTTCGAATGGCACGGTGGAAAAGACCATACCGAAGCCCCCGGTGGAATAATCACCGCGGTAACTGACGGCAGAGAACGGCGAACTGGCAGTGGTCACTCCGTGCTGCAGAATCCCGGTCGCCCCGGTCATCGGAGTCACAGCATCGACGTACAGGGAAGCAAAATCAGCGGGAGCCGCCACGGCCAGCGACATTCCCGATGTCACCGGATCACCCGTCACTCCGGTTTCAGTATGCGCTGCCGTCACCACATCACTGGCAAATGTGGACACCTTCAGGTAGTTCTGCAGGAATGCCGTTGTTACGCCATTATACAGAACGTCCTGACCACTGATGAAGATGCGGCCGCCGGCAGTCAAATATTCTGAGATCGCTGTCTGCTCGGCAGCAGACAGCCCCGCATTGGTGCTGCTGTAGTCGTACCCGGTATTCCAGATGACCGTCTGATACTTCTTCAGATCGGCTGATGTTGGCAGAACACCGGCACCGGCCACGTTCCACGCATCGTAGCTGTACGACCCGGCCGACAAAGCCGCGTTGAAGAACCGCTCGTAAGTGGCTCCCTGGTCATCGTCAACGAACAGGATTGGTGCAGGAGCATTCGTTGTGAAGCTGTAAATCGCGGACGTCGAGACATTCCCCGCAGCATCCGTCGATTCCACCTGATAGTACCACACCGTTGACGGAGTCAGACCACCAATGGTGATTGACTGCGCTGTTCCGGTTGTGGTACCGGCTTTCAGCAGATTCAGAGCAGCCGAGCTGGTCCCGTAACGAACCCGCCCAGTCGCCGACTCACTGGTGCTCCAGCTGATCACAGCACTGACTGTGGCCGGAGTCGCAGTGACGCCCGCGATTGAGGGAGCCACACCGTCAACCGTGGCTGTATCCGTCAGACTGAGTGCTGCATAATTGCTGGTGATCACATCGCCGTGAGCTACCTGCAGGATGGAATCAGCCGCAGCTGCTCCGCTGCCCAGCTGCACACTGCCGCTGAAAATCCCCGTATTCACCCCAGTTTCGGTCAGCACAACGGACAGTGGAGTAGTTTCTGTGGTGCTGCTGACAGTGACCGTGACGGTATCAGCCACGGTTGCACTGAGGTTGGCAGCTGCACTGCTGAGCGTAATGCCGGCTGTCTGACTCGGCCCGTAAACCGGGCGATCCAGATCCAGAAACGACGAACGCCGAATGGCCTCGTAAACATCCAGCCGACCTCCCGTGACCGTCTTGCCTGCCAGCGAGGCCGTCGGTACCGCGCTGTTAAGCAGCGCCAGACGGATCGAAGCTGCAGAAACACGGCCCGACTGTGCCGACGCATACAGGGCCGCCGCACCAGTCACATGCGGAGTGGCCATCGATGTGCCACTGTAGTTCGCGTATGTGCCGCCAGGGACAGTGGAAATGATCGAAGATCCAGGAGCACCGATATCGACTGTGGTTGCCCCGTAACTTGAGAAGCTGGAAATAGCTCCGGTACTGGTGATCGATGCCACAGCAATCACCGAATCATAGGCCGCAGCGGTCTGTGTCGATGTTCCGACAGTGGTATTGTAATTGGACGGATATGACGCCGTTGTGTCGTTGTTCGCAGTGGCATTCCCCGCAGCGGCAATGAACAGAATATCCTGCTTCGCGGAACGAATGATGGCGTCGTGCAAAGACTGCGAATAACCGCCACCACCCCACGAATTATTGGTCGCCACCAGATTGATGCCGTGGCGAGTCTTCAGGTCGGTCAGATAGTCCAGCGCCTTCACGGCGTTCAATGTCGTCCCGCCGGTCGGGCCCAGAAACTTGCAGGAAATCATCGAAACGGCCCAGTTCACCCCAGCCACTCCGCTGGTGTTGCCCCCAACACCACCAATCGTTCCGGCGACATGAGTACCGTGCGAATCCTGCCCGGCGTCGTACACCGTCTTATCATTCGATACAAAGTCCCAGCCATTCATGTCGTCAATGTAACCGTTGCCATCATTGTCAATCCCGTCGTTGGCCACCTCACCAGGATTGGTCCAGACATTCGGAGCAAGCTCGGGATGACTGATGTCCATTCCCTCATCGATCACACCAACAACAATACTGCGCGAACCTGTCAGATTCGTATTCCAGGCAGCTTCGGCATTGGAACCATACTGATTTGTGGTACCGGCAGGACCCGCAGCAGCCGGCGAATCACTGCCGTACATACCCCACAAACTGCCATTTGTGTAGTAGGTGTCGTCGCTGACAACCGATGGCTTGTAAATATAATTGGGCTCGACGAACTTCACGCGAGCATTGGTTTTGAGACGAGCCATGGCAGCGTCCATCGTCATGCCGTTGCCCACCCGCAGACGCTCCATCACCCCAAACCCGGCATTCTGCATCGTCTTCGTCTGGATCGTCTCAGCAACCTGCATGCCCATGCCGGCTCGCACCGCGTTGCGTGCCGTCAGGGTTGTGCCTGAGTTGTACTGCACCAGTAATTCACCAGCCACAAATTCCGGACCACCCTTGGCTGCCAGCAGCACGCGAGTCTCCAGAATTTCCGGTGTCGTCGGACCGCCATTCTTACTGTTCTGATTCCGCCTGCTGTTTCGCTTGCGCATCTGTACTGCGTCCTTCCAGTCGGCTGGCAACAGCCGACAAAGATTCCCCCCCGAATCCATCTCCACGGCCTGACACATGGTCAAGTCATGCAGAGTGAAGGCC
>JBJTPZ010000339.1:0-6010 GCA_046075365.1 Planctomycetaceae bacterium | reverse complement strand
TGGATTGACAGGGTTTGGCGGTGTTCAGTTTCTGGTCAGAAGAACTGGGAAGAATCATGAAGACGATGGTTCGTTTTGCGTTGCTGGCGGTGCTGAGTGTGCTGCCTGCGGGGGCATTTGGTGATGAGCCGGCCCCGGCGTCGCTGAACGTATTTCCGGCGGACATTCATTTGTCGGCGGTTCGTGATCGTCAGCTGCTGCTGGTGCAGGCGGTGCTGCCGAACGGGCTGACGGTGGATGTGACAGAGAAGGCTGAGCTGAAGCTGGAGAATGAGGGTTTGCTGCGTCGTGAGGGCACGACGTTCTACCCGGTGGCTGACGGCACGACGAAGCTGACGGTCAGTTATGGGGGCAAGTCGGTGGAGGTTCCGGTGGTGGTGCAGAACTGCCAGGTGGATCCGCCGGTGAGTTTCCGTCTGGACGTGATGCCGGTGTTTATGAAGACGAGCTGCAACAACGGCAGCTGTCACGGAGCGGCTCGCGGCAAGGACGGATTTCGTTTGTCGCTGTTTGGTTTTGACCCTGAGGGCGATCATTTCCGTTTGACTCGCGAGATTCCTGGTCGGCGGATCAATCTGGCGTTGCCGGCAGAGAGTTTGCTGATGGAGAAGGGGGCTGGTCAGGTTCCGCACACTGGCGGCAAGCGGTTCGACGTGGGCAGCGAGCATTACAACACGGTACTGCGGTGGCTGGAAGCTGGTGCTCCGAACGACCCCGGTCCGACTCCTGCGGTCGTTTCCGTGGAGATTTACCCGAAGGAAGCTGTTCTGGACGGCGAAGGTGCGACTCAGAAGCTGATGGTGCGAGCGAAGTATGCGGACGGCACTGACCGGGACGTGACGAGTCTGGCGTATTTCAGTTCGAACAACGAGAACAGTGCTGAGATTGCTCAGGCTGGCATGGTGACGGCTCATGCTCGTGGCGAGGCCTTCATTATGGCTCGCTTTGAGACTCACACTGTGGGGTCTCATTTCATCGTGCTGCCGAAGGGTTTGCAGTATGAGGATCCGAAGACGCCGGAGAACAACTATGTGGATACGCTGGTGAATGCCAAGCTGCGAAAGCTGCGAATCATTCCTTCGGAGTTGTGCAGTGACGAGGAGTTTCTGCGTCGAGTGTCGCTGGACATTACGGGCACGATGCCGACGATGTCTGAGTACGACAGTTTTGTTGCGGACACGGATCCGAAGAAGCGTGACAAGCTGGTGGATTCGCTGTTGCAGCGAAAAGAGTTTGTGGACATGTGGGTGATGAAGTGGGCTGAGCTGCTGCAGGTGCGAACGATAGCGAACCGTGTTGAGAAGAAGCCGATGCTGGCTTATTACAACTGGCTGAAGGACAAGATTGCCAGCAATACTCCGACGGACAAGATGGTGCAGGAGCTGCTGAGTGCTCGTGGCGGTTCGTTCTCGAGCCCGGCGACGAACTACTATCAGACGGAGACTGAGACGCTGAAGGTGGCGGAGAATGTGGCGCAGGTGTTTATGGGCATGCGGATGCAGTGTGCTCAGTGTCACAACCATCCGTTTGACCGCTGGACGATGGACGACTATTACGGTTTTGCGGCGTTCTTTTCGCAGATTGGGCGAAAGCAGGGCGAGGATCCTCGCGAGACCATCATCTTCAATTCGGGTGGTGGTGACGTGCGGCATCTGGTGGGTGGTCGAGTGATGGCCCCGAAGTTTCTGGGCGGAGCGACTCCTGATCTGGCCGGTCGTGATCGTCGTCAGGTGATGGCTGAGTGGCTGGCTTCCCCGGAGAACCCTTACTTTGCGAAGAACCTTGCGAACATTGTGTGGGCGCACTTCTTTGGTCGTGGGATTATTCACGAGGTGGACGACGTGCGTGTGAGCAATCCGCCGGTGAATGCGGAGCTGCTGGACGAGCTGGGCCGGAAGTTTACGGAGTACAATTATGACTTCCGGAAGCTGGTGCGAGACATCTGCACATCGCGAACGTATCAGTTGTCGACGAAGACGAACGAGAGCAATGCATCGGACCACAAGAACTTTGCTCATTCTGAGCTGCGTCGAATTCGAGCTGAGGTGCTGCTGGACTGCATCAGCATTGTGACAACGACGCAGGACAAGTTCCCGGGTCTGCCTGTGGGAGCTCGAGCCGTACAGATTGCAGACGGCAACACGGCGACCTACTTCCTGACGACTTTTGGTCGTGCGAAGCGTGAGTCGGTGTGTTCGTGTGAGGTGAAGATGGAGCCGAATCTGTCGCAGGCTCTGCACCTGATCAACGGAGACACTTCGAATGCGAAGATTCGTCAGGGTGGCCTGATTCCGGCTCGCCTGAAAGAGGGCAAGTCGGTGGGTGACATTGTGAGTGAGCTGTATTTGCGATGTTTTTCGCGACGTCCGACAGAGAAGGAGCTGGCATCACTGACGGCTTTGGTGGCGGAGCAGCAGAATCCTCAGGAAGCCCTGGAAGACGTGTTCTGGTCGCTGTTGAATTCTCGCGAGTTCCTGTTTAACCACTGAGTGGTATTGCGGTTCGGCGGACTGTTTGAACTGGTGTGAGGAGCTGGTAAACGGTGTTCAGGGGCAGGCCCGGCGGCGACAGTTGCCGGGCTTTTCCGGGGCCACCGGGGCCGGTTGTAACGGATTTGCGGACTTTGCGGTTACAACTACAGAGACCTGCGAGGATTTGTGGGTTAAGTGGACTGCGGGGGCTGTGGAAAGCGGGCATTTTTGTCCGAAGATGTGTGAGTCATTTTGCGTTGATATTTTCTGGCTGGTCCGGGGGGAGTCGGTGTGGCTTTCCGGGCGGGGCTTTGGAGATGGTTATGGCTCGGTGGATTTCTCTGGCGGGTGGTGTGCTGGCGGCTGCATTTTGCGTTTCGGCGGCCGGCGTGCAGGCTCAGGACAAGGTGACCTTTGAGGATCACATCAAGCCGATATTTCGTGATCGCTGTCTGACGTGTCACAACACGAACAAGAAGAGTTCGGACCTTGATCTGTCGTCATACACGACGCTGATGCAGGGTGGTGCATCGGGCAAGTCGATTGAGCCGGGAGACGCGGGAGCCAGTTATTTGTTTGGCCTGGTGGCTCACACCAGCGAGCCTTACATGCCGCCGAATGCTGACAAGATTCCGGACGCGGAAGTTGAGCTGCTGAAGAAGTGGATTGACGCCGGGGCTCCTGAGACATCTTCGAGCAAGGTGACGATCAAGAAGAACAATGCGGCGATGGCGGTGAACGTGTCTGCGGGAGCGCGTCCTGAGGGCCCTGCTCCGCTGCCGGACGTGCTGAATCTGCAGCCGGTGGTGAAGACGACAGCGAACAACGCGGTGTCTGCGATTGCGACGAATCCGTGGTCGAAGCTGGTTGCGGTGGCTGGTCAGAAGCAGGTTGTCCTGTATTCCTCGGAGACAATGGAGGCACTGGGTGTGCTGCCGTTTCCTGAGGGTCGTGCGCGGGTGCTGAAGTTCAGCCGCAACGGCAGTCTGCTGCTGGCGGGTGGTGGTCGAGGCGCATCCAGGGGTTTGTGCGTGGTTTGGGATGTGCGAACGGGCGAGCGGATTATGTCGGTGGGTGATGAGCTGGACGAAGTTCTGGCGGCCGACATCAGTGCTGATCAGTCCCTGATTGCGCTGGGTGGACCGCAGAAGATTGTGCGGGTTTACAGCACTGCGACGGGCGAGCTGGCATATGAGTGCAAGAAGCACACGGACTGGATTTATTCTTTGGAGTTCAGTCCTGACGGTGTGTTGTTGGGGACGGCGGACCGCAGTGGCGGGTTGCTGGTCTGGGAAGCTCAGACGGGCCGTGAGTATCTGACTCTGAACGGTCACACGGCAGCGGTCTATGCGGTGACCTGGCGAATTGACGGCAACGTGCTGGGGTCGGGCAGCGAGGACGGTACGATTCGGCTGTGGGAGATGGAGAACGGCGGTCAGATCAAGCAGTGGGCTGCTCATGGCGGCGGCGTATTTTCGGTTGAGTTCTGTCGGGACGGCCGGGTGGTTTCATCGGGTCGTGACCGTGTGGCGAAATTGTGGGATGCGAACGGCAATGCGG
Source organism: Planctomycetaceae bacterium (assembly GCA_046075365.1). Lineage (GTDB taxonomy): Bacteria > Planctomycetota > Planctomycetia > Planctomycetales > Planctomycetaceae > SXXK01. Next base: position 1,979 of record JBJTPZ010000339.1, on the reverse strand, counting down.
TTCGGAGTTTTGAGGCATTCAATGATCTGGCGCTGCAGGTCAGTCATTGTGACGAGACGGACCGAGTGATTGCGGGTGACTGGACGGGTGAGATTCGTGTGTGGGCTGCTGCGGACGGTGCTCGACTTGGCAATCTGACCGCGAATCCGCCGACTTTGGAAGAGCGAATTGCGGCAGCTGAGCAGCTGGCGGTTCCGGCTGCTGAGAAGGTCAAGGCTGCGGCTGCGGAGCGTGATGCTGCCGTGGTTGCTCAGAAGGCTCAGCAGGCGAAGGTTGATGCTGCGGCTGCGGTATATGCTGCAGCGGAAAAGAAGAAGACTGATCAGGCGGCACTGGTTGTTGCTGAAGAGCAGAAGCTGGTGGCTCAGCAGGCTGTTGAAAAGGATCTGACGGAAAAGGTTGGTGCGCTGCAGAAGGCTGTTCCGGAACTGAAGGCTGCGGCGGCAAAGACGGCTGAGGCTCTGGCACTGACTCCGGCTGACGAAGAGCTGAAGAAGGTTGCGGAGCAGCTGAAGGTTCAGTCGACGGCTCGTGAAGAGGAGCTGAAGGCGAAGGACGGAGAGCTGGCGACTGCGAAGGCTGAAGTGATCAAGCTGGCAGCCGCTGTAGAGGCTCAGAAGAAGCAGTTTGTGGCTGACGAGCAGGCTGTTGTGGCAGCGAAGGGTGTTGTGGATGCTGAGACAACGGCATTGGCACCTTTTGTGAAGACGGCTGGCGAGAAGGAGCAGGCTGTGGCTGTTGCTCAGGCCGAGGTATCTCGAGTGGCAGGTCTGGTGGATCGCTGGAAGAATTATGTGGCATTGCGTGACGAGCTGGCTGCATTGGAAACAGTCCGGAAGGCTCGTGATGCGGCACAGCTGGCATCTTTGGAGGTTCAGGCTGAGCTGGACGGCATGCAGCAGCAGATGGCTGCGGCGGCGAAGCAGGTGGAGGAGTCGCAGGCAGCGATGACAGCGATGGAGAAGAAGGTAGTGGACACGACAGCTGCGATGGTGGCTGTGGACGGCCAGCTGGTGGCTCAGAAGGACCTCATGACGAAGACTCAGAACGCAGTTCCTTCCCTGAAGGCTGCCTTGCAGCAGGCTCAGGCCGCTTTGGCAGCCTTGCCGGGCAACGCAGAGATCAAGGCATCGGTCGACAATCTGGCAGCGGTGGCTGATCGACAGGAGAAGTCATTGCCGGGTATGGCTGAGAAGGTTGCTGAGATGGCGAAGCAGATGGAAGTGATGAAGGCTGAGATTGACGCGGCGGGCAAGTCGGCTGCGGAGTCGAAGGTGGCGATGGTTGCGGCGGACGAGAAGGTGAAGTCGTTGGCTGCCGGGGTTGTACCGGTGGAAGGCAAGCTGAAGGCGATGCAGGAGCAGCTGGCGGCAGCTGAGCAGGCCGTCGCAGCGGCTCAGGGAGTTGTAGAGACTCGCCGCCAGCAGCTGCGTCCGCTGTTGCAGTTGAGTGCGTTGTGAAGGGTGTTCGGTGTTCGGTGTTCGGTGTTCGGGCGAGCCGCGGACGGGAGTCCGCGGGTGGTTTGACTTGTAGCTCGGGCTTTCCAGCCCGAGATCTGTACTGTGCGTCTGGGGTATGCGGGGATTGCGGCGCTGGTGCGGGTGCTTTGGCGGCTGTTGGCCTCACGCGAAGCCGCGAAGCCGCGAAGTGGGACGCAAAGTTAGTGATCAGTGATCCGTGATCGGTTTGGCGAGCCGCGGACGGGAGCCCACCGGTGCGGGAGTCTTGGGAGGGGGCTTTGATGCTGCGCACGCGGGCGCTGCCGTGCAGGGTTGCGTTGCTGAGATATGTTGGGGCGTGTGGCCCCCTCACCCCCGACCCCTCTCCCCCGTTTCACGGAGATCGTGCAGCTTTCAGGTGTGTATATTTTCTGATTTTCTTGCATTAAGCATGAGCCTTTCGAGGCGGAGCAGATTCTGGGAAAGAAAGAGCAGGCCGGTTTCGCTACGAACACGGTCGAGACCTCGACCATGGAATCG
>JBJTPZ010000338.1:0-3363 GCA_046075365.1 Planctomycetaceae bacterium | reverse complement strand
GGTGAGGGGGCCAACCACCCTGGAATTCCACAACCCACACGTTCAAAAATCACCAGAACAGAACTCGGGCTGGAAAGCCCGAGCTACAAAGAGAACCAACCACCGCTCCCCGGACCGAACACTGCCCATTGCGTTTCCCTTCGCGGCTTCGCGTGAGACAAACAGTCTGCAACTCACCCGCCCCTGTGCGGAGATCAATCGCAGAAGGACAGCACTCGGGCTGGAAAGCCCGAGCTACGGAAAGCAGCCACCCGCGGACTCCCGTCCGCGGCTCGCCTGATTGGCCACTGACCACTGATCTCTCATTCGAGTCCAGGCACGAGTACTCCGAATCACAGCACTCAACAGCCAACCCCCATAATTCGTACCAATTCGTGGGTCAAAAGCCCTCACTGCGGAGCCGGTGTGGGCAACGGAGCCGGTGTCGGGGTCGATGCCCCGGTCGGCACCGGGGCCGCCGGCTGACGCTGCTCGTGCAGCTGCTTCAGTCGCTCCAGACGCTCCCAGGACTGAGTCAGTCGGCTGGGGCGAGTTTCACTCAGCGGTGCCGACTCCCGCCGCGCGTTGTTACGCGCTTCACGCTCCCGCACCTGCTGCTCCAATGCCGACAAATCTCCCGCCAGTCGGCCAGTCGTGCTGTCACCACTGCTGCCGGCCGTCGCCAGCAGATCCAAAAGATCAGATTCCGACTGAGCCTGCTCGCGACGCATCTTCAACAACTCAAAGTCCGTCTGAGCCTGCTGCAGGCGAGTATCCATGTCAGAGACGGCCGACTGGCTCTCCTGCACCGAATGCTCCAGCCGCGCCAAAGCCTCGGAACGAACCTGCAGCTGCACCTCATCCCGATCCTGCTCGCTCAACAGACGATCCACCTCCGCTCCCAACTCGTCCGGCTGCCAGCCGCGACCCGCAAACTGCACCGGCTGAGATCGATCGGCCGCCGCCGCTTCCATCGCCGGCCACGCATCCGCCAAAATCGTCCTGCGCACCTCAATCGCTGACGTCAGACGCGATACCTCACCCTGCAAATCCCGAATCTGACCCGCAGCCAGACTCAGACTGACTCGCCGGTCAATCAGTTCGCCGCGAGCATCTTCGAGCTGATTCTGGACCTTCTGGTCCCGGACCGACTCCGGCAGATTCGTCTCCAGACCGCTGACCGTCGTGTCGGCCGTAGCCCGAGCATACCCGAACAGATCAGCCAGCGGCCGACTGGACAGCCCCACCACCACCACCAAACCAACGACCACCATTCCCGCACCCGTCGCAATTCGCTTCATCTCACACCCGCCATTTCGCGCTTATGCCAAAAACTCAGGGACCACTGTCCCCGTCTCTGGAACAACTCACGCAGCCCCCGGCGGTTTCCGGAAAAAAATTCCCCGGAATTTTTGACGTGTACGTAAAGCCAGTGCTCGGGCTGGTGAAACGGTGTTAAGCCCCCTGATAGTCGCGTTTCGCTCCGTCGAAACGAACCTCCTGCTGATTCACTGCCGAACCCGACACTCAATCCCCTTTGCTCGCTCAGGTGGAAATCGCCCCGGAATTCCCGGATTGCCATCGTTTCACCATCCCAGGACAGGGCTCGGGCTGGAAAGCCCGAGCTACGATATGGAACCGGGGTCAGTTTTTGAGGGCAGGGCTCGGGCTGGAAAGCCCGAGCTACGGTGTGGAACCGCGGGCCGGTTTTTGAGGACAGATCTCGGGCTGGAAAGCCCGAGCTACGATGTGGAACCGCGGGCCAGTTTTTGAGGGCAGGGCTCGGGCTGGAAAGCCCGAGCTACGGTGTGGACCCGCGGGCCGGTTTTTGAGGACAGATCTCGGGCTGGAAAGCCCGAGCTACGGTGTGGAACCGGGGTCAGTGATCTTCGCGATCAGCGCCGTCAAACAGCAGCCGCCGACAGCCGGCACAATATGGCGCCGCAGAATCCCGCAGACAGCCCAAACAGCCCTTCACTGCAACTCTCGCACAGTCACACCGCCAATCGTTTCGGTAGCGCAGGTCCGCAACAATCGAGTAAAATGGTCGCGTTCGTCAATCTGCAGCACACGACACTGGATCGCCTTGTTCTCACCCTCAGCAAGCAACCCAAAGAAAAAGGAAAACAGCACCGGCGAACGGTAAGGATCAGGCTGGCGGGGAAACGTCAGACTGATCGCAGGCAATCGAGGATTCTCCAGATAGTCAGGCAAATACCGAAACTCAAATCCCCCTTCCGACAGCTCACTCAGCTCGCCGGCAGGAACCCCCAGACAGTACACCCGCGCCCTGCGCACACGGTCAGACCTGCTCATCTGTCAGCCTCCCCGTCAGTGACACCTGCAGCCCCAGAACCTCGGCAACACGCGATAACTGACTCAACGTCGGATTCCCTCGACCACTCTCCAGGATCGTGATCCCGCGCAGAGTGACCCCGGAAAGCTCTGACAAATCCCGCTGAGTCAGCCGCAGAAACCTGCGCCGATCCCGCACTGTAACCGCAACTCGCTGACCTGGATTCATCTGGCAAAAGCGCACTATAATGCGCAAATCAATGAAATTCGACCATTTCGAAAGCCCTGAACGCACAAACGCGCATTGTGTTGCGCATCACATTTCTACCGTGATGCAGCGATACAGGTCAATCCGCAAACCGCTCAGGCCACCGCCAAAAAACAAGACCCGCGAAAAAACCAGTGTTTTTCGCGGGTCTGCGGATTTGTTCGCGAATGTTCGCGATGGGTTAATGCTCCGACAGGGATTCGAACCACCCACTAAAAACCCTGAAAAAACAACGTTTTCTTCCAGCAAGAGACCCACAGAGAGACCCACGGCAGCCCCTGCGGATCTGGCGGCGGCCCTGCAGGTGCTGGCGAGTCTGACGCAAGAGCAGTTGCAGGCGGTCGTGAATCTTTCGCGAACGATGGCGGCGGAGTAGAATCGGAAACACGGGGCGGATAGCCGCGGAAGTCATGAGCCGCGGTGAACAGGCTTTTCCTGAATGGTCCTTCCCGACTGTTGTTCTTGAGCGGTCTTTTGACAGGACTTTTTGAAATTTGGAGCTGGAGATGCGAAAAGAGGTGGTCAACACGCTCGGGATGAAGCTGGTGCTGATCCCAAAAGGGACGTTCACGATGGGCTCACCCATCGAAGAAGCGGGATCTTATGACAACGAAGCGCAGCATCAGGTCACTATCAGCAAAGACTATTACCTTGGTGTGACGGCAGTCACGCAAGGGCAGTACGAGAAGGTGGTGGGGTTCAATCCTAGTTACTTCCAAGAGCGAGTAATCGGCAATAGCGACAGTTGGATGTATCCAGTCGAACAGGTTTCGTGGGAGGACGCTGTGGAATTCTGCGAGGAGCTTTCGGACTTGCCCGAG
>JBJTPZ010000337.1:0-3635 GCA_046075365.1 Planctomycetaceae bacterium | reverse complement strand
TGCAGCGTGTGTTCTGCTTCCTCAAAGCGAATGGTTGTTGTCAGCAACGACCCCAGCAGTGCCATGGCGACCGGCAGGCAATCAGTGTCAGCCAGTTCGGTGACCTCCAGCACAGCGGCACGCAGTTGGACTTCAGCGTCTGACCAGCGGGCCAGAGTGATCAGCATTCTGCCGAGCTGCAGGCGAACTTCAATTCGTTCGCGCACCTTTGGCAGCAGAGCAAGGTGATCCTGCAGAAATGAAATTTTTGTGTCTGACCAGCCACGGAATGACAGTGAGGCTCCGGTGGCCTTCATGCGGGCAGCGAAGGATTCGAGGTTTCCAGTGCGATACGTATCCCAGCAGCTGATTAGATCTTCGATGTCCTGGAGGTAATTGAGATCTGGTTCAGGGTGTGTACGGCTGATGATCCACTGGCCCATGCCTTCCAGCGGGACAGAGCGAATTTCCCGCAGGTACTCGCTGGCCTTTGCGGAATCCCTTGCGTTTGCATGCAGCGTTGCCAGTTTTATTTTTTCCGACACACGTTCTTCCGGAGGCCCCACCTCGGACAGCATGTCGAGTCCGTCGAGCAGATCGGAGCGTGACGGAGAGACTTCGGACGCGGGGCCGTCGTCAGTGGCCAGTCGCTGACGGTATTCTTCCCGTTTGCGATTGCGAGCCTGAACTGTTGGATAGAATTCCGCAAAGAATTCAAGCAGGAACGGCATCCTCTGTCGCGCCCCGCGACTGATATTCATGGCCAGCCAGATGTCAAAAAAACCTTCACGAATTGCGTACTGTCGAATACGCCGGTCTGTCGGGTGCACGCGGGAGATCAGGTACTGAGCTTTAGACAGGCGCTGCAGCAGGGTTGAGACGTGAGCCGGGGGCATTCTCATCTGGGCAGCGATGGACGAGGGTGTTTTTTCCTGGTCGCGCATGGTGGCCATGGTTTCCAGCAGCGCGGACTCCTGCGGCCCCAGATCACGCATGCGGTCCTGGTAAAATGGCGTGATGCGATCCAGCAAAATTTCGAACTGTCGTTTCACTTCCGACACGGCATCGTGGGCAATTAATTCGTACAGCATGAGTGTCAGCCGGGGACTGCCGCCAGTCATGCGGTACAGAGCCTGCAGGCGAGGCTGCAGGTTGTCAAAGTCCGCCAGCAAATCGTCACGCTGTTCCCATGTCAGATTTCGTCGAATGAGTTCAAAGGTCTGCTGCTCTGTCAGCTGGTCGAGGAACTGCACGTCGAAGAAGTCGTAGAACGGCTGTTTGTGGTCGGCGACGGAGCCGAAATGCAGCGGGGCCGTCGCTATCAGCAGGCACCCATTGTCTTCCATTAAAAAGCCGCGCAGAGAAGCAGCGTGTCTGGGGTCCCGAAACTGCACGTCGAGGAGCTGATTCAGATTCTCAAGCAGGAGGACCAGTGACTGACGGTGACTGAGGCGACGGGCACGAATCGCGGGGACCAGCGTGTCGACAATTTTCTGATCTGAAGCCTCAGTGGCCAGATGCTGAAACAATGCAGCCCAGCGGGGTTCTGCGGGCAGCGTATCGCGGAGGATTTCACAGAGCCTGAGCAGGAAGTCACTAAAGGACAGTATTCGGTGCGTTTCTTCAGGAAATCGAACCACATGCCAGGCTGCGTTCAGAGCCGGATCCGCCTGCACACTGTCCTCAAATAGTGACAGCAGGTGTGTTTTGCCAATTCCGCGCGGCCCGATGAACAGCTGATGATGTTTGGGCTTCTTACCGATGCCACTCCGAAGGATTTCAAGGGTATCCTGCAGGACTGCGTCGCGGCCCACGGTGATGGCGCGCCGCTGCCGACTGTCCGTGATGCCAGCTCGATAAAGCCCAAATTTCCATCTCGGATGCTGTTCAGGCATAATACTTGTACCACCATGCTTTCAGCAGCCCGCTGGAAAAATCGTACAGACTATCCCGTTCCGCTTCGGCCGAGACTTCAGCGATGTAGAAATCGTTTTCCAGATCACGCAGCAGCTGGTTGAACAGTTGCTTTCTGCGATGTTCGGGTTCCTTGATTCCCGCAGCTTCCAGTACGACCTCGAATTTCTGCTGCAGTGTGGTTCGCGGCAGGCCGTTTGGGCTAAGACTGAGTGCAGCCAGCAGGGTATAAGCCGCTGAACGCCTGGGCTCGGTGTAGTACGCCTGAATGCGTGAGTAGAAGTGCTGCAGTTTGTCGCGGGCAGCGCTGCTGATCACGAGTTCGTTGAAACAGTCACGAACATCAGCAACAACCAGTTCGCGTCGCTCACGTCGCCAGAGTCGATACAGATTTTGAGTGATCATCTGCAGGAAATAGGGCACGGGACGCCCGAGCACCTCGGCGACCGCACAAGGAACCTGGGGGTCGAATGGAACGTTGCGTTCGGACAGCATCCGCTGCACAAACTCTTGCAACTGGGCGCGGGTGAGTATCGGCAGGCTGACATCGCGGAACTGGTTGATCAGGTCGATGTTGCCCAGCGAGTCCAGTGTGCTGGAAAGGTTTACCGACCCACCCAGGAGCCAGCGGATGTTGTCCTGTCGGGGACGCGGACGGAGGCAGTGTCCACGATGCCATGCGAGAAATGGACTGACCAGTTCAGGGTGGTTCCGAGCCATATTGAGAATCAAATCAGGAAACTCGTCTACGATGAACAGCAGTTTCTGTTCTGACTTACGGACAACGGCGAAGAAGTTCAGATCTCCGAAATCCTTCCACGCATCGGGTTTCGGGCCAAGTTTTTCGCGCAACGCCACCTTGAATCCCGGCACTTCCACGCCTTCGAAGCGATCGAGCAGTGGACGGAGCCAGTCAGATGCAGCGTAAAACAGGGAACGGAACAGACTCGGCTGGCGGGCGTGGAATGCGTCGAGCAGCGTAAGCAGAAATTCGCTGGGGTGATCCAGGTCCTGAACGAAGACCGGGATGGCGGTAAAACCGTGGCGTGGCCTTGCCGCGAGGTGGTCCATCACACTGGTTTTCCCCGTTCTGCGGGGGGCAGACAGGATTACGTTCTCGGTTTGGAGGATATCCCAGAGCTGGTCGATGAAGTCATCCCGGAACCACAGGTCATCGGGGTCAAGTGGAGATCCTGAGTAGAAATCAGTCATTTGTTTCACTGCCAGACAAAAATGTTGTGCAACAGCAATGTTTTATAAGTATATGCAAGACATTTTTGTTTTGCAACATTTTTGTTTGCCTTTTCGTGCCGGGGCTGGGCGGAGAAGCGAGGAACGAGGTTCGCCGGCGCTGCTGTGAAGCCACTGATCACTGACCACTAATTGCGACTCACTTCGCGTCTTCGCGCCCTTCGCGTGACGCGAACTGTCTGCTGAACGCATCTGCGGAATCGTGGCAGGGGACTATACCCCTCACCCCCGTCCACTCTCCGTTTCCAGGGGCGAGCGGTGCTATTGGTTTAAGGGGCAGTGCTCGGGCTGGAAAGCCCGTGCTACGGGGAAGGGACGTTCAGGCGGACGTTCAGGCGAGCCGGGCAGGGCACGGCAGTGCCCGGGTGTGCGGCACGGATGCCGCCGAACGCCCACAGCTCTCACACCCGCGAACTCCCGTCCGCGGCCAGCCCAACTGAAAACTGAAAACTGAAAACTCCCTAGTCTCGGCCGCGGAGGCGAAACTGGGG
>JBJTPZ010000336.1:0-9305 GCA_046075365.1 Planctomycetaceae bacterium | reverse complement strand
CCCTGGCGAAATACGTTGTCCTGTTCCAGGTAAGGCAGCATTTTGAAGAAGTGATTCCAGCCATCCTTGTTGGCGGCTCGACAGCACGTGGTTCCGCCGTATGCCGGAGGTACCTCGGTGTAGTTGTAGCCGGCAGGGTTGGGGTTGCCGGAAGTATCCACTGCCTGCGGATGTCCGTCGAAGGGCCCCTGCGGCAGAAAGCCATAGGTGCTTTCATGGTTCATGGCCGCAAGGCACAACTGTTTCAGATTATTTTTGCACTGTGTGCGTCGAGCGGCTTCGCGAGCCTGCTGCACGGCGGGCAGCAGCAGTGAAACGAGGATGGCAATGATGGCAATCACGACCAGCAGTTCGATCAGAGTGAAGCCGGCCTCGGGCGATCGCTGTTCGCTGCCGTCCGCCGGCAGCCTGTACCTGCGCATGATTCAGATCTCCAAATGACATTGTCGACAAAGACGCCATCAACAGCGATGACGTCAATCGTGGTGTTGATGTTTCGAGCCTTGTGTGAACGATCCACAGCGGGTTTCAGCCGCTTCGTCGGAAATTCATCAGATGGCTGACTCTGTGGTTTCGAGTATGAATTTTCGGTTGGCAGGCGAGCAGTCGCAGTTCCTGCTTAACGCAAAATTCAATGTCTGCAGGCACCTTTGCAGAGTTGTTGATGGTGCTGACAGAGCGTGTTAATAAGTTTGTGGGATGCGATGATGAGACGGCTGCTGACTGCCCTGTGTCTGTTTGTCTGCTGTGTGGTGTCGTTGTCTGCGGATGAAGCGACATCCGTTGAGAACCCCGTGTATGCTCGCTGGAAAAACCATCCGGTGGGAACGGAAGTTCGTTATCGACAGCACACTCAGGCGCAGGGGGTTGATGAGCGCAGGCTCATGGTCTATCGGCTGACCGAGAAAACTGCGGACCAGCTGACGGTAGAGATTCGGACGCGGCAGGAAGGAGCCGCAGAGTCAGACGAAACTGTGCAGCTGCAGACGGCGAAGCGTCTGTTTCGACTGCCGCCGGGAGTCACAGCGAAGCAGTTCGGGAAGCCTGCCGGCCGGAAGGCTGAGGGGCAGGAGGAACTGGAGATTCTGGGGCGTCGGCTGCAGGCTTCGTGGACGCTTTCAGAAGTGCGGGTGGAGGCCGGTGTGACGGAGACGAAGACCTGGATTTCGGATCAGATTCCTGGTGGTCTGGTGCGTTCCATCAGCACGACACCGGCGGTCAGGTCGAAGACGACCATGGAATTGCTGGAACTGCGTGAATCTGCCCTGCAGAAGGCCGAGAAGCCCTGAGTCAAGCAGAATCGGTCCGACAGCCGCCCGATTTTTGCGGATTTCGCGGTTCTTTCGTCCCTGATTTCCGCTCGGAAACCGGCAACAGCGTGGCTGGCAGTGGATTCAGCCTGTTTTCTTCCTTAAAGTGTCTGTTTCGCAGGGAGTTCCGCGCTGGCGGAACGTCCGGGATCAGATCGCAGGCCTGATAGTTCACAGGGAAACCGCAGACATGGCTGGGAAACCAGACCCGAAGAAGCCGGAGCCTCAGAAGGGTGCTGTCGCCAAAAAGGCGGCCGAGGGTGAGGACGTACCGGAAATTGAGCAGGTGCTGTTTCAGGGGCCGCTGTTTGGTCGCGAGGCCAACCTGAAGGCCCATGCCAAACTTGTGCAGGCGGCGCTGGTGCCGGTGAAGCAGTTTGTTTCCGACGCGATGGAACGTCGGGCTCACACGATTCACCTGGAACCGCGTGAAGGCAAGTTTCTGCTGCGTTATGTCATTGATGGCATTCCGCATCAGGCCGGTGTGATGCCGGGGCCTCGGGGCATGGCACTGCTGCAGATGCTGAAAGTGCTGGCCGGTCTGGACCCGGCCGATCGCAGTGCAGCGCATTTTGGTGGTATCAGCGCGGAACGCGACAAGGTGGGTTTCAATCTGATTGTGGATACTGCTCCGGTCGGATCGGCCGAGCGTCTGCGGATCAAGATTGAAAACCGCAAGGTGCAGCGGCAGCGTCCGCAGGATGTCGGCCTGCCCGAGGACATCAAGAAGAAGATCCGCAATTACACATCAGAACGCAGCGGTGTCGTGCTGGTCTGCGGTCCGCCGGATTCCGGCACGACCACTCTGTCGATTGTCGCCCTGCACTGCGTGGATCCGTATCTTTACCAGGTTTACAACTTTGCTGAGCTGAAGGGTCGCGAACTGATCAATGTGACGGATTTCAGGCCCGAGCCCGGGCATGATCTGGAGATCACTTTTGATCGAATTTTGCGGCGCGAGGCTGATGTCCTGTTTATGGATCCGCTGGTTTCGCCGCAGGACGCGCAGGTCATTTTTCAGTACGGGGATCGACTCTCCTTTATCATGGAGATTCCCGCCAATACTCCGTTTGAAGCCCTGCAGAAACTGCAGCAGTGGGTGGGTACGGATCTGATTGTGAAAAATCTGCGCGGCATTCTGACTCAGAAGCTGATCAGAAAACTGTGTGATGACTGCAAGCAGGCGTTTCGCCCCAATCCGGCTCTGGTGAAAAAACTGGGTCTGCCGCCTGAAACCACGGTGCTGTACCGGGCACCTCAGCCACCTCCGCCGGATGACCCGAAAGCTCCCACAATAGCCGAGCTGTGTGCTCCGTGTGCGGGCGTCCCGTATCATGGCCGAGCGGCCATCTTCGAGATGCTCGAAATGACAGACGGCATGAAAGAGGTTGTCGCCACAAATCTGAATCCTGAGGCCGTGCGTCGTCAGATGGCAGCTGACGGCCAGACGACTTTGCAGAAGGATGCCATTCGACTTGTGGCCCAGGGCAAGACTTCGCTTGAGGAAGTGCAGCGAGTCTTCAGCCCGCCTGGGGCAGCCAAAAAGAAACCGGCTCCTCGTCCCCCGGGACCACCTCGCTGATGAACCGTCCGCTGCTGACGTGCGATTGTCTGAATCCGATTTATTTCGCCCGATGTACTGTCTGTTGAGAAAGCTGTGCGCTGATGGGTTCTGTCCTGTTGCTGAATCGTGTGGGTGAATTTCGGACGCTGCGGCAGATGATCTGCTGTTTGTGTCTGTGTGTTCTTAGCAATTGCCTGTCGGTGTCGGATGTGGTTGCACAAACGGCTGCCGGGCAGGCTGATCCCGGAGTTGCAGCCGAGAAGCCTGCTGCGGGTCCGGCGGTGGAGTTTGAGGGTCGCTGGCTGGTGCCATACGAGACGAAGATTCCCGGTACTGACGTGACCTTCCGGATGATTCCGGTTCCTGGTGGCGAGTATCAGATGGGCAGTGCGGACAGTGAATCCGGGCGTGGCTCTGACGAGGGGCCTGTACGGCGCGTCAGGGTCGCTCCCTTCTGGATGGGCGAATGTGAAGTGACGTGGGCTGAGTACAAGCTGTTTATGCAGTTGTATCGGCATTTGAAGGAATTTCAGGCGCGGGGTGTACGGAAGGTGACGGACGCCAATCGCATTGACGCCGTGACTGCTCCAACCCCGCTCTACGAACCTGATTTTACTTTTGAGTACGGTGATGATCCGCAGCAGCCGGCAGTCTCCATGACTCAGTATTCCGCCAGGCAGTACACGAAGTGGCTGTCGGCCATCAGTGGTCAGCAGTATCGTCTGCCGACAGAGGCTGAGTGGGAGTATGCCTGTCGTGGTGGTACGACAACCGCGTGGTCTTTTGGCAGCGACGTTTCAGCGCTGGGTGAATACGCCTGGTTCGCGGGCAATTCAGAAGGTACCGGCACAAAGTTGGTGCGGCAGAAGAAGCCGAATCCGTTTGGACTGTATGACATGCACGGGAATGCGGCTGAGTGGGTTATTGATGCGCATGGTTCGTATCCGCAGCGGGATCTGGTGGATGCGGCATCGGACTGGGTTCGTTCCGTGAAGCCGGATCCTCGAGTAGTGCGAGGTGGCTCGTGGGAACTGACGGCGGAGCAGAGCCGTTCGGCCGCTCGACTGGGGTCAAATGACGAACGCTGGAAGGAGTATGATCCGAATCTGCCTCGCAGTCCGTGGTGGTTCACCACCGATCCGGCTCGCGGCGTCGGGTTTCGGCTGCTGCGTCCTGCCAAAGCGATCAGTCGTGAGGCGATTGAAGAGTTCTGGAAGATTGACTGTGAAGACATTCAGTATGATGTGGACGATCGGCTGAACGAGGGTCGTGGGGTGCTGGGAATTGTTGACAGAGAGCTCCCGCAGGCCATTCTGGACCTGCAGAAGTAGGGGAGCTGTGGCATGGGACTGCTGGCTGGTACGATTTATGACCGTCCGCCGCGGTGTGAGCACTGTGGGCTGCTGGAATCAGAATGTCGCTGTGTGCCTCCTGAGCCTGAGCCGCGTTCGAAGACTGGTCGTTCATTGCGGCTGGGTGTTGAGAAGCGGAAGCACGGGCGAATGATGACGGTTGTTCGTGATCTGGGGCCTGATGATGACGCCGGCCTGCTGCTGACGCGGCTGAAAAGCTGCTGCGGGGCGGGTGGTTCTGTTCAGGACGGAATCCTTGAGATTCAGGGTGCACATGCGGATCGAGTGCGAGCTGAGTTGTTGAAGCTGGGGTATCGTGTGCGTGGCTGACAGCGTGGGCAGAATCTGCGGAGTACCGGCATGGACGATCTGACGGGCCGACAGGTGGTGGTGGACGTTGAGTCGCCGTTTGTCTATGTGGGACGTCTGCATGAAGTCCGCGAGAAGACTTTGGTGCTGAAGCAGGCCGATGTGCACGACCTGCGAGACTCCACAACGACTCGGGAAGTTTACGTGCGTGATGCGCGGGTGCATGGAATTCAGGCCAATCGCAAACTGGTGTATGTGCGGCTGGACAAGGTGGTCAGTGTGTCGCTGCTGGAGGATGTGATTCCGTAGCGCGGGGTAAGTGGGACTGGCAGCGGGCAGCAGAGTGAGAGTCATGGGAACGCTGTTTCCGGATGATGCGGAATATGAACGGGCACAGGATCGGGTTCTGCTTCTGCGGCGGGAGCTGGAGCGACATAATCAGCTTTACTATGTGGAGGCCAGGCCGCAGATTTCTGATCGGGAATACGATCAGCTGATGCACGAGCTGATTGATCTGGAGCAAAGGTTTCCGGATCTGCGGACGGCCGACAGTGTCAGCCTGAAGGTGGGCGGGGAGCCGATTCGGGGCTTCGTGCAGGTATCGCACCAGATACCGATGCTGTCGATTGACAATATATTTCAGGAGCAGGAGCTGGACGACTGGGACCAGGGGCTGCGCAAGAGTCTGGACCGCGACTCTCTGGAGTATTCTCTGGAGTACAAGATTGACGGCGTGGCGTTGGCGCTGATTTACGAACGCGGAGTATTGGTTCGCGCAGCGACTCGCGGAAACGGCATGGTTGGTGATGATGTGACAGCCAACGCGCGGGTGCTGGAGGGAGTTCCTTTGCGGCTGCTCAGTGAAACGCCGCCGGCGGTGCTGGAAGTGCGAGGCGAGGTTTTGATTTTGAACGAGGAGTTTGCGAAGTTTCAGGCTGCACAGGTGCTGGCTGGTGAAGAGCCGTTTCGAAATCCTCGCAATGCGGCCGCCGGAGCACTCAAACTGCTCGATCCTCGTCTGGCACGACAGCGAAAACTGCGTTTTCTGGCTCACGGTGTGGGTGCGGTGGAAGGTGTCCAGTGGAGCACGTGGCGAGAGTTTCTGCAGCAGATTCGGGAATATGGTCTGCCCACGACACCGAATGTTCGCTTTGCCACAGGGATTGAACAGCTGAAGCGGGAGTGTGCTGAACTGATTGCCGAAGTGCCTCGACTGCCGTTTGAGGTTGACGGTCTGGTGATCAAGCTGAATTCGCTGCCGCTGCGGAATATGCTGGGGGCAACATCAAAAAGTCCTCGCTGGGTTCGTGCTTACAAATGGGAGCGTTACGAAGCAGAAACTCGGGTTCTGAAAATTGTGGTGCAGGTCGGACGAACCGGAACGCTGACTCCGGTAGCAGAGCTGGAGCCTGTTGAGATTGCCGGAACGACAGTTTCGCGAGCCAGTCTGCATAACAGGGACGAGCTGCAGCGACTGGGGGTGCGGATTGGTGATCTGGTCGTTGTCGAAAAGGCCGGCAAGATTATTCCGCACGTGCTGCGAGTAAACGAGTCCGGACGGACTGGTGATGAAATTCCATATGATTTTCCGGCGGCTTGTCCGGCCTGTGGCACGGATGTCATCAAGGATGAAAACGGAGTTTACATTCGCTGTCCCAACCCGGCCTGTTCAGCTCAGCTGAAGGAAACGCTGATCTGGTTTGCTTCACGTCCGTCGATGAATATTGATGGTCTGGGCGAAAAGCTGGTGGAACAGCTGCTGGAGGCACGACTGGTTGACGGAATTCCATCGCTGTATCGCCTTGCGGTTCGGCGTGAAGAGCTGATCGGACTGGAGCGGAAGGGTGATAAGTCGGTTGACAAACTGCTGGCCGGCATCGAGGAGTCGCGCAGGCAGCCTTTGTGGAGACTGCTGGCCGGATTGAATATTCGACATGTCGGGCAGACGGTCGCTCGAACGCTGGAGCAGGCTTTCGGGACTCTGCAGTCGATTGCCGAACAGTCTGAGGAGGCACTGGCAGCGGTTCACGAAATCGGACCGGTCATCGCCAGGTCGGTGCACCAGTTCTTTCAAAGTGAGTATGGGTGTCGCCTGGTAGCTGAACTGACGGAGCTGGGGCTGAATACAGGTCAGCCGATAGTCGCGCGGCAGGATCCTGGTGAGCGAGTTTTTGACGGGCAAACCATCGTAGTCACCGGAACCATGGTCCGGTTTACTCGCGAGCAAATGGAGCAGTTGATTCGAGATTTGGGTGGCAAAGCGGCCAGCAGTGTTTCGAAGAAAACCAGCCTGGTTGTGGCCGGGGAAGCAGCCGGAAGTAAGCGTGCGAAAGCTGAAGAGCTGGGGGTACGGATTGTGACAGAAGATGAATTCCTGCAGCTGGCCGGGCAGGCCGGAGGCCTGCAGTCCTGAAATCGGCGGAGATTTCAGTGCTGGTGGTGTGGCCTGTTCTGGCTGTCTGGGAAATGTGAAGGGTTTTGGCTGTCGTTTCCTCCTTTAACCGGAAATCCGATCGTAACGACCTGCAAAAGCCTGCGGATTCGGACACCTGTATGACGAATCAAGAGGCGCAGGACTGCACTCGGGCATGTCCTGAAGTGTTGTTTTGTGCGAGCGGGCGTCATGGATGACGTTACGGCAGAATCTGCCGGAGCAAACCCTTTGAAAAATCGGGCAGTGCGGATGTCGCTGACATCTGCAGGTCGATTGCGTTTTGCGCCGCTGGCTGTTGGTGGACTGCTGCTGCTTGTGGCCGTGACGTGGCACCGCGAGTTTGTCAGCGGGGCTCAGGTGGAACCTCCTGAATATCGTTCTGGCGGGATTCAGGCTGGCTCGGAAAGTGGTTCTGAGCCGGAGATCGAGATCATTCCTCGACGCATGACAGCGCCGATTGTGGACAATCGACCGCCGGTCCGTTATCGGAAGGCGGAACCACCCCTCTCACAACCGGCCAGGGCCGTTCCGTCTCGCTCTGCACAGGCTTTGCGGGATCAGCTGCCTGAAGCTGCGGCTCCTGTAAAGCCGGATGTGCCACGACGTCGTCAATCGGCGGATTCCGATGAATCGGCAGAACAGCTGGTGCGACCGTCCCCGACGGTCGAACGGGCTGAGCCACTGGTGCTGCATCGCACTCGCAGAGGCGGTTCAAGTGGTCCCGGATCACCACATGGGGACATTGCAGTACCGCTGATTTTAGGGCCGGAAGATCGAGTTCCGGAGGGTGTGCCTGGAGATCTGGAAGAGGTCATGCCGGGTTCGGACGAACCGCTTCCACAGGAAATTCCGGCCACAGCCCCGGTTGTTGAGAAGCCGCCTCTGGTTGTGCGGGAAGAAATGCCGTTTTGGGATCCGAAATTTGCGGTGCCGGCAGCGCCTGCCCCGATGACAACCAGCAGTCCCGTGCATGCGGCGCCGGCTGGTGCGTCTGTGCAGATGCCTGCTGCGGCAGACCTGATTCACTCAGCGCCTGTTGTTGACGGCGGTACGGCGACTTCCAGTGTACCGCAGTGGCCGGCGGGATCGGCGGCAGGGGCGGGGGCAGTTCAGTTTCCAGAGAACACGTCTGTTCAGCAGCCTGCGGTGCAGCCGCCGCAATGGCCGGGCAGCAGTACTGCAGGCTCTGCCGGTACGACAGGTATCCCGGGCACGGCGGGGTATTCCGGCTGGCCTTCTGGCGCTGCGGGTTACGGCTATGGAAACGCACCGAGCGCGGCAGCGGGTGGCTGGCAGCCATACATGCCTCAGCAGGCTCCTGCTTACCAGTTGCCGGTTCGACCTGACAGCTATCGTTCGATTGCCAGCGGGGGGATGAGTGCTGGCGGAATGGGTGGCAGCAGTCGTTATGGACAGCTGGCTGGCACGGGTCGGCCGGCCGCCGTACCAACTCCGCCAGGTGCGCGATATGGTTCACTGCCAGCAGCTCAGTCAACAGTTCAGGCTCCGCCGCCGGCGGTTTCGCGTTATGGTTCCGGAGTCTCAGCGGGTGGTCGAACTGGCATGGGCTATGCGGCTCGTCCGACAGTTCCGCAACAGCCGTCTCAGTATGCACAGATGCGGGTCCCGCAGTTTTCCGGGATGCCGCAGCAGTCGCAGTCGCGTTATGGTGCTTCGCCAGCCATGGGTGCCATGGTGAACAGTGCCCGACCGTATTCTGCCGCTCAGATGCAGCAGATGCAGATGCAGCAGATGCCACAAATGCAGCAGGCGGCCGGCGTGCCGGCGGGGCGAGTTCCGGGAGTCTCGACGGCCGGTCGTTCGCAGGCTTTGCCTTCCGGTGCTGTGGGCGGTGGTGGAGTCCCTGTTCGGGCGGCTCCTGCGAGTTCCTCTCGCTACGGCGTTCCGACGGGGAGTGTGCCCGGGACCGTAAGGCGGTAAGTCGTACTGATTCTTCGCTGGTACATTCGGCAGAATCGATTTTTTCGGAATATTCTTCGCTGCGTCCCCTGATTCTCTGTTTTTCCTGCCCTGTGCAGCCGTCAGGGCCAGTTGCAGCGGGAAGAATGCAGGGTTTCGAACACTGCCGGCAGGCTGCCTGCAGCATCCTTGATTTCGCGAAGTCCCCGAGCAGCGCGATGTTACAGCGGCACCTGACAATCCTTGGTAACGATCAGCCGACTCTGCCATTATCTCTTGCGGCAGTGCGTCGTGGGTTTGCTGTGCGTTGTCTGTTTCCTGAGGTCCGGCATTCTTCCTGGCTGATCGGTCAGGCTTTGCGTCGGTTGCTGCTGCGATTGCTGGCTGATTCTCCTGCGCCCCGTCGAAAACCGGGT
>JBJTPZ010000335.1:0-15901 GCA_046075365.1 Planctomycetaceae bacterium | reverse complement strand
CCACACGCACTGCCAAAACGGCAGCCGCGGAGTTCAGGAATTACGAATTTGTCGTATTCTGCCTGCATTTTTCGAGTCCGGAAATGACGATCTCATCTCATGTAATCCCGTCCGGACGGCCGTGTTTTGCCACTTGCCCCTTGAACGGTCTGCTGCTCTGGATTACACATACTTTGGATCCTCAATCCACCGCTGGTGCCTGGACTCCGGCGGTCCCGCCTGAATCTCCTGCCTGACTCTGCTTGTTTTTCCTCCTGGTGTGCCGTTTTTTTTACGGTCCTCCCAGGAACCTCCCTGAAATTCACCTGCCATCATTTCATCCGCTGCAGCGTCTGAAGGCTCTGCGTCGGCTGTTGTGTTTTGTCCGGAATCCTGCCATGAGTTCACTGATACAGCGTCCCGTGACGTTCCGTGAGGGACCGCGTCGTCTGCAGGCGCGGCAGCTTGACGACGTGCAGCAAGTTTTTGTTCACAGTGGTCTGGCGGGTGTGTGTCGTGATTTTGGTTATGGTACCGAGCTGGATGCGCTCCGCGCGATTGCTCAGGCTTTGGGTTTATCCGTCATCGATCTGACTCGCGAACAGCCGGGCAAAGAGCTGCTGCAGGATTTCCCGGTGCGTCTGGTGCATCGGCACGGCATTTTCCCGGTATCTCGTACTGAGCAGACGCTGAAGATAGTGCTGTCGAATCCATTTGACGTGCAGGCGGCGGACGCTGTGGCTGAGGCGACGGGTTTGTTTGTGACAATCTGTACGGCATTGCCCACGGAAGTTGCGGGGCTGATTAAGCTGCATCTTGGCGTGGGTGCTCAGACGCTTGACGGCCTGATGGCTCAGGCGTCCGCTGACGACGACGTGGAACTGCCTGGCGATCTGTCATTTGAGGATTCCGAAGCTGCTGCGATGGCTCAGCAGGCATCTGTCGTGCGGCTTGTGAACGACATTTTGACGGAAGCGGTCACGGCGCGAGCGAGTGACATTCACATGGAATCGCAGGCTGCGGGCATGAAGATTCGTTATCGAATCGACGGTGTGCTGCAGAACCAGCCTGTTCCTCCAGAGCTGAATCGTTTCCAGGCCGCGATTCTCAGCCGTCTAAAAATCATGGCTCGTCTGAACATTGCTGAGAAGCGAGTTCCGCAGGACGGTCGCATCAAGCTGCGGGTATCGGGGCGTGAGGTGGACATTCGCGTGTCGATCATCCCGATGCTGCATGGTGAAGGCGTGGTGATGCGAGTGCTGGACAAGGACGCGATGAAGTTTTCGCTTTCGGGTGTGGGGATGGAGGAGGACACCTGCACGAAGTTTCGCGAGCTGATTCGTCTGCCGCACGGGATTGTGCTGGTGACTGGTCCGACGGGTTCCGGCAAAACCACAACGCTCTACAGTTCCCTGGCAGAAATCCGCAGTGAGCGGAACAAGATCATTACGACTGAGGATCCGATTGAGTACCAGCTGGAGGGGATCAATCAGATTCAGGTGAACCACAAGGTGGGTCTGACCTTTGCGGCCTGTCTGCGCAGCATTCTGCGGCATGACCCGGACGTGGTGCTGGTGGGTGAAATTCGTGACTTTGAAACGGCCGAGAACGCTGTGCAGGCCAGTCTGACGGGGCATATGGTGTTCAGCACGCTGCACACCAACGACGCGGCAGGCGCGTTCATGCGACTTTCGGACATGGGTGTGGAGCCGTTCCTGATCAGCAGCACGGTGGAGGGCATCATGGCTCAGCGTCTGGTGCGAACGCTGTGTCGTCACTGTCGCGAGCCTTACATGCCGTCTGCGGACGAGGTCCCGTCCGACTTTCCGCTGTCCGACTATACGGCTCAGTCGCCAATCTACAAAGCGGTGGGTTGCCGGCACTGTCGCAACACCGGTTATTCGGGCCGACTGGGGATTTACGAGCTGCTGGTGACGAACGACGAGATTCGTCAGCTGGCGGCTGAGAAACGCGGCACGGCTGAGATTCGTCGGGCGGCAATTGCCTCCGGCATGAGGACTCTGCGTCAGGACGGCTGGCTGAAGGTGTCGCGGGGGCTGACCAGCATCGAAGAGGTGCTGCGGGTCACCAAGGCCGACTAGGGTCGTGTGCGGAGAGTACAGCGATGCCTGATTTTGCCTGGAAAGCTCGCACGATGTCCGGTCAGGACGTTTCCGGCGTGATCACGGCCGATACGCGTCGGGATGTGCTGGCGATGCTTTCCCAGCGCGCTCTCAGCCCGCTCTCGGTGACTCAGGCCAAAGCTCCGGTTCTGTCATTGAAATTTCAGCGTGGTGTGAAGCCTGATGTTCTGGCCGCCACGCTGACTCAGTTATCTGACCTGCTGACCAATGGTGTGCCTTTGCTGCAGGCGCTGGACCTGCTGTCCCGCCAGGTGACTCACGAACACCTGAAGGAAGTGTTGCTGGACATTCGCACAAAGGTAGCGGACGGTCGGCAGCTGCCGGAGGCCATGGCTGCTCACCGCGACGTCTTCAGTGATCTGACGCTGTCGATCGTGCGTGCGGGCACTGAGGGTGCATTTCTGGAGGCATCGCTGCAGCAGACGGCCGAATTTTTGGAGCGTCAGGAAGAGCTGCGGGCCAGGATTCGCGGTGCGATGGCTTATCCGGCCTTTCTGGCGTGTGCGGGCTTCACGGTCACGCTGGTGCTGATTGTGTTTTTCGTACCGAAGTTTTCCGAGCTGTTCGCGCAGCTGGAGCGCGAAGGCACCTTGCCGGCTCCCACCATCGCCCTGCTGTGGCTGAGTGATTTTCTGGGCAGGTTTGGCTTGCTGGTGTTGCTGGCGGCGGGTGGCGGCGTGGCATTGCTGCGTCGCTGGGCGCGGTCCGACCGTGGCCGCGAACTGCTCGACCGCACAAAGACTCGCATCCCCGTCTTCGGCCCAATCTCGCTGAACAGTGCTGTCAGTCGGTTTTGCCGCATTCTGGGAACATTGCTGCGGAACGGAGTCCCGATGCTGAAAGCACTGCAGATCAGCAGTGACTCGTCAGGAAACGTGGTGCTGGCGCGAGCCATTCGCACTTCGGCGGAAAACATTTCCGCGGGCGAACCCCTGTCGACTCCGCTGGCCCGTTGTGGTTTGATTCCGCCGGGCATCATGGCGATGATCGCCATCGCAGAAGAGGCCAATAATCTGGAACGTGTACTGGGAAATGTTGCTGACGGGATAGACCGCAAGGTGGCTCGCCAGCTGGACACGATGGTCCGGCTGATTGAGCCGGCACTGCTGATGGTCATGGGCGGCGCTGTGCTGTTCGTGATTGTGGCGCTGCTGCTGCCGGTCTTCGAGATGAGTACTTCGATGAGTTGATGAAAGGAGCTGAAGATGAAACGACAGTCATTGACAACTGGTGTGGTACGTCGTGGTTTTACGCTGACCGAGCTGCTGATCGTAATGGCGATTCTGGTGCTGCTGGTATCGCTGATTGGACCGCGGCTGCTGGGCAGCAAGCAAAAGGCGGATGTCAACGCCGTGAAGACTCAGATCGGCATGTTCCAGTCTGCACTGGAACGTTATGCCGTGGACATGAACAAGTTTCCGTCGACGGAAGAGGGCTTGTCGGCTTTGGTGGCGAAACCGGGCGACGCCGGTGGATCTGGGTCGGCCAGCGGAGAATCGTCTGAGGCCAGTGGCGGGGATGCGGCGGCAGGCGGCACAGCAGCGACTGGAACGTGGGACGGTCCGTATCTGAAAACGGAGTCTTTGCCGAAGGATCCGTGGGGCAATAATTATGCTTACGAGTACCCGCCGACTCACAACAAGATCAATGTACCGGACATCTGGTCGTGGGGCCCGGACGGTCAGGAGAACACGGACGACGACATTGTCAGCTGGACTGGCGAAGGCGAAGCGGGAGGGAAGGGGGGCAGTGACCAGTGACCAGCGGGGCGAGCCGTGGGTGGATGCCCGCGGGTGCGGGAATAATGGGTGGATGGCCCCCTCACCCCCGACCCCTCTCCCCCGGTGGGGGCGAGGGGAGGATTGAGTGGTCAGTGTTCGGTTTTCAGTGTTCGGTGTTCGGTGTTCGGTGTTCGGTGTTCGGTGTTCGGTGGCCAGACAGGAGCCGCGACCGTGAGGGAGCGGGACAGGACCTGGTTGAGTTGGAACCTTGTGATTACGGTTAGGGTGCATTCTACTTTCTACTTTCTCGAGTCTACTTTCTATGGCAGGGATGCCATCGCCCCCTCACCCCCGACCCCTCTCCCCCGGTGGGGGCGAGGGGAGGATTACTCGTCAGTGATGAGTTATCAGTGGGGCGAGCCGTGGGCAGGAGCCCGCGGGTGCGGGAACAATGGGTGGATGGCCCCCTCACCCCCGCCCCCTCTCCCCCGGTGGGGGCGAGGGGAGGATTGCTGATCACTGGCAACTGGCAACTCTGACTGCGTGCGGGGAAGCGGGATTGAACATGTCGCGGCGTGGTTATTCGCTGGTGGAGCTGCTGATTGTGCTGGCTGTCCTGTCAGCACTGGCGGCACTGGCGCAGCCATCGCTGCGTGGCGTTCTGGACAAAAGTCGTCTGACGGGTGCGGCCAGACAGGTTCAGGCGGCGCTGGCAAAGTCTCGGGCGCTGGCGATTCGCGAGGGCGTGCCGGTCTGGTTCCGTTTCGAGCCCGGTGGGCAGGTGTGGTGGATTGAGCGTGACCCTGCGGTGCAGCCGGTGGCTGCGCCTGCAGTCGGCTCAGAGTTCGCCGCGCCGGCGGTCGTGGAATCCGCGAACACGGCAACTGCGCCCGCAGCTGCGGCGGCAACTGAACCGGCGACTGTGACTGCGGTGGTGCTGCGAAGCGATCGTCTGCCGGAGGGTGTCTCATTTCCGCCGGCCGGCAGCGGTCAGTCTGACCGGATTCCATGGTCAGCACTCGGACGCACCTCCAGTTGCCAGCTGCGGCTGTACGGGCAACGGCAGTTTGTGATTGACCTGACACTCCGCGGTCTGACGGGAATGGCCAGCAGCACAGCTCCGTTCCGCGTGGCCGAGCAGACAGTGACGGAACCGGCTGCTGAAACTGCGGCGGCTGATCAGCTGCCGGCCACCAGCGCAGACTCGCAGGTGCCGCCATGAATCGCTGCCGTGTCCCCGGCTGCGATCGGCAGTGCGCCGCTGGTTTTTCGCTGCTGGAGGTAATCATTGCAACAGCCATGCTGATGGGTGCCGCGGTGGTGCTGTCACGGCTGGCGGGCATGGGTCGCGAGCAGTCGCAGGCCGCAGCAACACTGGACAGTGCTCAGCGTATTTGCGAACAGACACTGAATGAGCTGCTGCTGGGGGCTCGACCGCTGACAGCAGGTGAAGATCAGCCGCTGCTGCCGCTGGATGCAGCGATGATGCCGCCGGCGGAGCCCACTGTTGATACCCCGGTCGGTCAGTTTGCGGTACCGAACCCGGCTCAAAAGCTGGCAGCCGGTCAGATCAGTGGCAGTGAGTCGGCAGCCGATCCGGTCAGCGGGTGGCGATTTTCCGTCCGCCTGCAGCCGCTGGCGGCTTTTCCTGGCATGTGGACGCTGACTGTGGAGGTGGCAGAGGGTGACCACTCGCAGGTGCGCAGACGCCGCTTTGCTCTGACTCGCTGGATTTCCGGCCCGGCACCGCCGGGTGCTTTTGAAAGTCCGTTCTGGCAGCGGTCTCCTGAGGAGACACTGCTGCCATGACCAGCCACAGCCGTGTCCCGCATGCAAGCCTGATTCGCAGCCCTGGTGTTCGCGGCGGTTACACGCTGATCGAACTGCTGATTGCTGCCGTGCTGTCAGCGACATTAATGACTGTCATCTGGGGGCTGCTGTCCATGTACAACGCCTGGCTGACAGCCGGTCGTGTGCAGTCCGAAGAACGCCAGCTGCGACGCAGTCTGATGATGCAGCTGCAGGAAGACGTGGAGTCCGTGGCGCTGCTGGATGCAGGGCGGCAGGTGCAGTTTCTGGAATCTGCTGCAGACACCCCAGGTGCTGACTCCGAGCCCCTGCCTGAGCAGTCTTTCGAGGATCCATTGGCACTGGCGATGGAACCCGAGCTGGAGGCCATTGACCTGCCGGTCTGGCTGCAGTCACTGGGTCTGCCGAACCAGACGAGGGGGCTGCCTGGGCTTTCGCTGCAGGGCACAGCGACTCTGCTGCGACTGGTTGTTCCCGCAAAGCTCACAGCAGCAGCCACAGTCACGACCGTCCCGGCGCAGTCAGCCCCGGCTGCGGTCGATCCGACACTGGCTGCGGCCTCAGGCGAGACGGCTGTTCCGGTGGCATCAGCGGATCCCGCAACAGATCCGGGAGCAGCACCGGCGATGGCGACGGCTGCCGGTCCGTCAACGCCAGCATTTCGGATCATTCTGTGGCAGTTCCGTCCGTGGGGTTCCACACCAGCAACACCGATGCCGGAAGAATTTGCGCTGCCGGCGACTGAGACCGCCGGCATTCCCGCCACGATGCCTGCCGATCCTCAGCAAAGCCTGCCTGGCACCGGCCTGACTCGTCAGGTCTGGGACGGCACCACACTGCTGCAGCTGGCGCGTGAGCAGAATCCGCAGTCCGGTCTGCCGGCACCGGATGCTCTGACAGAACTGACTGCCACCAGTGCTCCGCTGACCGCCGCAGCACCTCTGGACGAAGAGCGAATTCCGGAAGCGATGGCGGTGCAGTTTGAATATTTCGACGGCCGTCGCTGGCAGTCTTCCTGGAACAGCACTGCCCAGGGAGGACTGCCAGTGGCATTGCGACTGCGAATGTGGCTGGTTAGCTCGGCAGCAGCAGAAAAGCTGGCTGAGCGATCACTGCAGGGTCCGGCCGGCGACAGTCTGGCAGCGGCTGCTGCGGACGGGGTCTCGGGCAATGCCGCGGGTCCAGGAGCGACGGCTGAGTTGTCTCTGGGTGAACCGGCAATTCCGCTCGAGCTGCTGGAGCGAACGTTCGTGCTGCAGCCGATCACTGGTGCCATGCCGGGATTGCTGGATGGGGCAGAGAGCCTGCCGGGGGTGCTGCCGTGAAATTCCGGGCAACTGAATTGCGGCAGTTTCGAACATCGCCCTTGCAGCGACGCGGAGTTGTACTGATTGTTGTACTGGTTCTGGTGGTGATGCTGTCGCTGGCTGGTTTTGGTTTTCTGTCAGCCATGTCGACCGAGTACGAGGCAGTGCGTCTGCACGGATCCCTGCTGCAGGCGCGGCAGACAATGGTGTCCGCGGAATCTCAACTGCTGTGGCTGACCGGCCAGCCTGGCCGGCGTCGCGAGATCCTGGGGGGCTTAACAAGTAACCCTGATCTGTTCGGTGGACGCACAGTGGACGGGCTGCTGGCCGCCGGTGGTGAAAGCGGCGGGGCAGGTGTGGCGGCAGACTCGGCAGAGGCTGGTCCCGCGGCCATCGCGCAGCTGCAGTCGCAGACTGCGCTGGCGGCAGATGACGCGTGGCGATTTTCTGTGATTTCTGTGGATCGCCCTGTTGGCGGAGTTCCGACGCTGCGATTTGGCCTGACAACAGAGTCTTCGAAGCTGCATCTGGCGACAGTGCTGCGCTGGGAACAGACGACTCCGGGAGCTGGCAGGCAGGCATTGCTGCGACTGCCGGGCATGACCGAGATCCTTGCCGATTCGCTGCTGGACTGGATGGATTCGGACGAAACAGCAAGGCCTCAGGGCGCCGAGTCTGAGTACTATCAGGGGCTGGGTCTTGCGATCCGGCCGGCGAATGCGGTACCGCAGACGCTGGAACAGCTACTGGCGGTGCGTGGTATGAGTGCGTGGCAGCTGTTTGCGACGGGTGCTGCAACAAACGTTGCGGCCAGTGCGGAAACCGGGGTCAACCCGGCGGGCAGTGTCGTTCCTCCGGAAGGTGGCGATCCGATTGTGACGCTGCCACTGCAGGAACTTTCGACTGAGACTTTTGCGGAGCCTGGCCTGAATGCTGAGACCGGAGCGGCAGCGGGGACCATGCGTCCGCTTTGTGAGCTGCTGACGGTGTGGTCAGCCGAGCGGCTGTCGCAACCTGATGGTACTGCAAAAGTCAACATAAATCAGCCCGACTTAAATGCGATTCGTGCGAGTCTGCAGGGGCGGCTGCCGGAATCACTGCTGCAGTTTCTCCTGCTGGCAAGAGTATACGGGCTGACAGCAACAACACCGACAGGAGCAGCGGAGCAGGGTGCGGAAGCCGTTCCGCTGCCTGCCGGTGCGACGGCGGGTGCCAGCCTGAAATCTTTGGGTGAACTGGTGGACGGGATGGTTTTGGTACCGGCCGCAGGGACTCGGCCGCTGACACTGGTGCGCAGTCCGCTGCAGTCGATGCAGGCGGATTCCGACCTGCTGTTTCGGCAGCTGACGGACGTGTGCAGTACAGAGCCGGGCCCGGTTATTGCGGGTCGGATCAGTTTGCAGGAGGCACCTGAGGAGGTGTTGCGGAGTCTGCCGGGGCTGACGATTGAACAGGCGGCCAGCCTGGTGGCTCAGAGAACTCGACTGCAGCCATTTGAACGACGCAGTCTGTTGTGGCCGGTGCGGGCTGGTGTGCTGACGGTGGAGCAATGGCGGGCGGTGTTGCCGGAACTCACCGACACCGGAGATGTGTTTCAGGCGGAACTGATTGTGTTTCGTGCTGTGGGAGGCCCGCTGCTGAGACGAAAACTGATTCTGGATGCTGCTTCGGGTGCATCGAGGCGGGTATATTGGCGTGATGTGACGGAGGAGAAGCTTGAGTTTCCGCTTTCCGGCCTGATACCGGCGGGGGGAGGGCAGTGAGCGGGGGGCGGTGGGCGAGCACGAGCACGAGCACGAGCACGAGCACGAGTACGAGAACGAGCACGAGCACGAGGAATTGCTGGGAGGGCTCGCCGTAGCTCGGGCTTTCCAGCCCGAGATCTGTCCTTTGCGCCTGGGATGTCTGGAGATTGCCGCAAGGAGTTTGCGGGTGTTGCAGTGTTCGGTGTTCGGTGTTCGGTGGGCAGACAGGAGCCGCGACCGTGAGGGAGCGGAGTGGAGTGGAGATGAGAACAGATAAGTGAAGTGTCCTTTTGTTGACGCTATGGGCTCCGGGTGTTTGCCGGGGCGCGGTAATGCTTTGTGGTTAGGTTGACGGGCGCTGGTTAGAGGGATGCAGGGGCAGTGGCCCCCTCACCCCCGGCCCCTCTCCCCCGTTTCACGGGGGCGAGGGGAGGAGTTAGGGGGCTGTGGCGGGAGGAGCGGGTGTTCGGCTGTAGCTCGGGCTTTCCAGCCCGAGCACTGTGCTGGTGAGTTTTTTTGGGGGGGCGGGTATGAGCAGACTGGAGACCTTCTGATGGCTCGAATTCTGGCGGTGCGCTGGAACGGTCGATCGCTGCGATTTGCGTGTGCTGACGCGGACCGCGGTGGCCGGCTGAGGATGATTGATTCGGGGCTGAGGCTGCCGACGGAGCCGCAGTCAGCGACGGCTGCAACGGATCTGTTGCGGCAGGTGGTGCAGGAAACGAAGTGTGAGAAGCAGCGGCTGTTGATTTTGATTGGTCGCGGTGCGATTGAGTCGACGACGTTCGACGTGCCTCGGGCGACGGATGACGAGCTGCCTGCGCTGGTGCAGAATCTGGCGCTGCAGAACTTGCCTGGGCTGACGGAAGATTCGGCACTTGACTTTATCGCCTATCCGGCTCGCGCTGACGGCAGTCGCACGGTCAGTGCCATGGCGATTATGGCGGAAGAGCAGGCTCAGATCCGTGCTCTGCGAGACCTCAGTGGCTGTCGCAACACTGCCGTGCTGGCAGCTCCGCATGCCCTGCGGGCTTTTGCTGCGGTGAGGGAAGCCGCGGGGTGGTCTGCGACGGCGGGGACCTGGGACGGTCAGACGCCGGTAGACACCACTCTGCTGGTGGCTCGTGGTGACGAGCAGGCGGATGTGCTGGTCAGTACCAGTGGTCTGCCGTTGTTATCGCGAACGATTCGTCTGCCGAAGGGTATGCCGCAACCGGACGCCGCTCAGTTTCTGATCGGTGAAACTCAAAGAACCCTCATTTCTGCGGGAGGCCATCTGGCCCAGCGGACTCGGATTTCCCGTGTCGTGCTGATTGGCGCGGCCGAGGAGACTCAGGGGCTGGCCCAGACCTTTGCTGATCACTACCAGTGTGCAGTGGAGCATGTTTCGGGGCTGGATCTGGTCGCAGACGCAGGGGCGAATGAAGCCGACACCAGCCCGGATTCTGCCGACTATGCTCCGCTGCTGGCGGCCATCAGTGAGTCGGCGCGGGGAATCCGTCCGGCGATCGATTTTGCGGCCCCGCGACGTCCTCAGCCGCCGCGATCGAATCGTGGTCGCTGGCTGGCTGCAGCGGCCACATTGCTGCTGCTGGTGTGTGGCGGCGGTGCCTGGGTGTGGTCGCAGTTTGATGAAATCGATCAGGAGAATCAGCGACTGGCTGAGCGTCTGCAGGAGCTGAATGAGCTGGTGCGGGACACTGAACCCAAACGGGCACTGGTGACAGCTTTGACAGCGTGGGAAAAGAATCGCTTCAGCTGGCCGGATGAACTGCTGGATCTGACCGGCCGCATTCCGGCTCGCCCAGGCATCACTGTGCAGCAGCTGAGTGTGGCAGCGGCGGGCCCTGGCACGAGCGTGGCGACTTTCAGCGGCATCGGCAAGCCTCCTGAGCTGATCGCGCAGATGGAACGATCTCTGCGTGACGAACGTCACGACATTCGCATCCCCGGAATTCGGGAACAGCTGGTGGGAAAGGAACTGCAGGGCAGTTTCCAGGCGACTCTGACCATCCGCAACGCCAGTCGGCCGGTGTCCGTGGCGCAGCCGAGGGCGAAGGTGCAGCCATGAAACTGACAAGGCAACAACTGCTGCTGGGCCTGCTGATTTTGATCGGCATTGTGCGTGCGGGTGACTGGATACTGCAGTCTGTGATTCAGGGTCCCTTGCAGGAGCGTCGTGCTCGTACGGCCCAGCTGCAGAAGGATATTCGCAGCCGGGAAAAGCAGCTGGCTGATTTGCGTGCTGCGGGCGGACGTATGGAGACGTGGGTGCGGCAGTCGCTGCCGGCCGACGCCGAGACTGCTCGAACTGCCTATCGCAGCTGGCTGTTGAGCCTGTTGCGGAAGACACAACTGACGGATGCCGTCGTGGACTCCGGTTCGCCCGGCAGTCGGCGGCTGCGAAATGGTGCAGTGCTGTATCGTTCGCTGCCATTCACCCTGCGTGCTCGCGGTTCACTGACACAATTCAATAATTTCCTGTTTCAGTTTACCAAAGCCGGGCTGCTGCATCAGATCACCAGCTTTAATTTGACTCCAGCCGGCGGAACGGGTGTGTTCGATGTGGCGGTTTCCATTGACACGGTGCTGCTGCCGAATCGCCAGGGCGGCGAGCTGAACCAGCAGCCGGGAACTCTGCCGGCACTTGCATCGGTCGCCGACTATGCAAAGATTGCCAGTCAGAATATTTTTGCGGTCGGGCTGAATACGGTTGACCCGCTGAAACATACTTTTGTGACGGCCATCACATTCAGCAATGGTCAGCCGCTGGTATGGATCACGGAACAATTGTCTGACCGGGTGACTCGCACCGGCCCCGGCGAATCATTCACGACAGCAGCCATGAGCGGTTCGATTGTGGAAGTGCGTGCGCAGGAGGTGGTTGTGGAAAGCAGCGGTCAGCGTCTGCTGCTTTCGCTGGGCAGCCCGCTGTCCGAGGCCAGACCGGTAACGCCCTGAAACTGACGAGCAGGCCGCGCAGGATGACGACTTCGGAGCTTCAAACGGAACCTCGGCAGACCTTCACCCAGGCAGCGGGCAGTGTTGTTGCCGGCGGGCTGTCGGGGGTTGTAACGGGGCTGTCGGTCACTCTGTTTTTGTGGCTGCTGCAGCGGGTTACCCTGATCTTCTGGAATGCTCCTGAGCTGCTGTATCTGCTGCCCGTGGCCGGACTGATCTCGGGGCTGTTCTATCAGCGGGCGGGCCACGGTGTGGAGCGCGGCAACAGGCTGATTTTTGAGCAGATTCGGGGGGAGCCGGGGCTGGTTCCGCTGCGGATGGCCCCGCTGGTGCTGGTGGCGACCCTGCTGACGCACCTGTGTGGCGGTTCTGCTGGTCGTGAGGGGACTGCAGTGCAGATGGGGGGCAGTCTGGCGGGCGGGCTGGGACGCTGGCTGCGGTATACCGGTCTTAAGCGTCAAATTCTGCTGCAAAGCGGACTGGCGGGCGGGTTCGGCGCCGTGTTTGGAACTCCTGTCGCGGGAGTGATTTACGCTCTGGAGGCCCCTGGCACTGGCCGCTGGCGTCTGGCGGCGTTTTTCCCCTGTGTGACGGCAGCCGTCAGCGGGCATCTGACCGCCACGGCCTGCGGGACTGCTCACGCGAATTACAGCATCACGGCGGTCGCACTGCCAAATTTCAGCGGGTGGCTGCAGCAGCACGGTTTCCTGCTGGTCGCGGGACTGGGTTTTGTGGTGACCGGGCGACTGTATGCCGGGGCATCCGAGTTCGTGGCAGCGAAATTGAGTCACTGGGTACGACGCCCGTGGTTACGGCCGGTTTGCGGTGGACTGCTGGTGGTTCTGCTGGCCGGCAGCACCGGGCAGACGGAAGCCCTGGGTCTGGGAGCGGACCGCAATCCCTGGCAGCCGCAGGCCACCAGCCTTGCCTCGGTATTCACGACCGGCGGAGCAGGCTGGTGGAGCTGGTTTTGGAAACTGGTGTTTACGGCGGTGACAGTGGGCAGCGGGCTGCGTGGCGGCGAGGTGACGCCGCTGTTTTTCATGGGTGCTGCACTGGGCCACAGTTTATCGCGTCTGCTGAGTTTGCCGCTGGATCTGTTGTCCGGGCTGGGTTTTGTGACGGTGTTTGGCGCGGCGCTGCGGGTGCCGGTGACGTCCTTTGTGCTGGGTCTGGAACTGTTCGGCTGGCGCAATGCAGGGCTGTGGACGGGGCTTGCGGTGATGCAGCTGGTGCTGCGTATGAGGCGACTGCGGAACTTCCCAGGCTAATTGGATCAGCGCATCCTGGGATCATTTCCGAACCGTGAAAACGGAAGATTTCCCATCGGAAATTATCCACACCGGCAACTGTTTTGATCGTATTGGGCAGAGTCAGTGAACTTTTCCCACCCAAGGCGGAAAGTGGATATCGTTCTGGTCATGAGGAGAATCGCGATGTCGCTGCAGCGAATTTCATTGATTGCGTGTGTGATTTCGGCCGGCTTACTGGGTTTTGCCAATTTCGGATCGGTGACTCCGGTCAAGGCGTCGGCTGGGGCGACACTGGATGAAATGCCGGCTCCGGCGGAACTGGCAAGGGCTCAGGAGCTTTCCACTGCATTTCGCTGGGTTTCCAAAAAGACGCTGCCGGCGATTGTCTCGATCCGCAGTGTCCGCAAGCTGAATCAGCAGCAGACGATGGCAGATCCGTTCCAGGGCAGTCCGTTTGGCCGGCAGTTCGGCGGAACGCCGTTCGAGGATCTGTTCGGGGATCTTCGTGAACGCATGCGTGAGCAGCAGGGGCAGCAGGGGCAGGGCGGGGGATCACCGGGAGTTGCGACGGGCGAGGGATCCGGGTTCATCATCGACTCGAAGGGCGTCGTGATGACCAATGCACATGTTGTCCGGGGCGCCGACGAAGTGATCGTCTCGCTGTCTGACGGCACGGATTACAAGGCGACTGATGTCAAGGCAGACGATTTCGCTGATGTTGCGGTGGTTCGGATCAACCCGGACAAGCCGCTGCCAACGGTGCCTTTGGGTGATGACGCACAGGTGGAAATTGGCGACTGGGTACTGGCGTTTGGCAGCCCGTTCGGGCTCGACAGCACCGTGACTCAGGGGATCATCAGTGCCAAGTCACGAGGCCTGAAGAATCTGCCTTCTCGTCAGGAGTTCCTGCAGACGGACGCAGCCATTAATCCCGGAAACAGCGGTGGCCCGCTGGTGAATATGCGGGGCGAGGTGATTGGAATCAACACCGCCATTGAAACTCGCAGCGGCGGTTACGACGGAATTGGCTTTGCGGTCCCGGTCAGCCTGGCGCGGTGGGTCGGTGATCAGCTGCTGACAGACGGCAAAGTGCGTCGTGCCTATCTGGGCGTTACGCCGGAAGATCTGAACACAGAGCTGGTCGGAGCTCTGGAGCTGGGCAGTCGACGTGGTGTTGTGGTGGCTGAAGTGCGAAAGAATTCGCCGGCCGATAAGGCCGGAGTGAAGGTGCAGGATGTGATCGTACGTCTGAACAGCCGCGAGATCAGTTCGCGGCAGCAGCTGATCGCGATCGCCGAGCGTCTGAAGATCGGTGAGAAGTACGGTATGGTGGTGATTCGTGACGGCAAAGAGGTGACTCTGGACGTGACGGCGGCTGAATTTCCGCAAGAGGTTGCTCAGGCCGACAGCAGTGAAGTAGATGGCCTGGGAGTGCAGGTGCAGCCTCTGACAGCAGAACTGGCAGAGCAGCTGGAGATTGAGGGAGAGGGCGGTCTGGTGGTCACCAGCGTCAGCCGCAGCGGCATCGGAGCTCGGATTGGCCTGCGTCCCGGTTCGGTCCTGGTGCGGATCGGCAAAACCGACCTGAAAACTCTGGAAGACCTGCAGCAGGGCCTGGCAGCCGCCAGGGAACGCGGGCAGCTGGTGCTGCTGGTTCGGACTCCCAGCGGAACTCAGCTGGTGAGCGTTCCGTTCAAATAAGCGGACGCTGGCGACGACATTCAGGGCTGCGTTTGAAAGCCGGGACTGGCAACAGTCCCGGCTTTTTTCGCTGCTGCAGAATCGCGGATGCCAGCAGGACGCAAGTGACAAAAGTCCGACTGTGCCCTGAAACGGCGTCAGCGGAGCAGAAAATGGGGTATTTTTTGCGGGCAGTGGGTGAGGCGGTGAATTTTTGGTGGCCAGATGCCCCGAACAGCGTAAAACGTTCACATCGTTCACCGCCGGTACAGTCACGTCTTGCCGGCAAACATATGAACAAAAGTATCCTGTCGCAGTTTTGGAGACCTGCATGCGGTTCCTTTCGCTGGCTCTGATGGTTTTGGGTGTAATTTCCACAGTCAGCGTTGCAGCGGACCGTGAGCAGTGGGTGCAGTGGCGTGGAAACGCCAGAAACTGCGAAGTTTCTAAACCGGTGGAATGGCCTTCGTCGCTGAAGCCTGAGCATCTGAAGGAACTGTACCGAGTGCCTTTGGGGCCCAGCTATTCTGGTCCGATCGTCGCCGCGGATCGCGTGTTTGTGACGGAGACAGTGGACAAGAAAAAAGAGGTGACTCGAGCACTGGACCGCGACAGCGGCAAAGAGCTGTGGCAGGTGGAGTGGGAAGGTGCGATGGCCGTGCCATTTTTTGCGGCCTCGAATGGCAGCTGGATTCGAGCCACTCCGGTTTATGACGGCAAGCGTTTGTATGTTCCGGGGATGCTGGACGTGCTGGTGACTTTGGATGCTGCCACGGGCAAGGAGCTGTGGCGTACGAATTTCCGCGAGATGTTCAGCACAGTCGGTCAGACGTTTGGCTTTGTCTGTTCGCCGCTGGTGGACGACGGCTTTGTTTACGTGCAGACCTCCGGTGGCCTGGTGAAGCTGAATTGTGAAACCGGCGCACTGGTATGGCGTGGCCTGAAGGAAGAAGGCGGCATGATGGGTGGAGCGTTCTCGTCCCCCATCCTGGCAACTCTGGCCGGCGTTCGTCAGATCGTCGTGCAGACTCGAGCGAAACTTTGCGGGGTGGATCTGGCGACTGGTGCTGACCTGTGGTCGGTAGCCATTCCCTCATTCCGCGACATGAACATCCTGACTCCCACCATCATCGGCGACCGAATTTTTACCAGCTGCTATGGCGGTGGAGCCCTGATGTATGAGGTGAAGAAGGGTGATTCCGGGCTGCAGATTGCGGAAGTGTGGAAGAACAAGACGGAAGCCTACATGAGTTCACCGGTAGTAATTGACGGCCGCATTTACCTGCACCTGCGGAATCAGCG
>JBJTPZ010000334.1:0-11375 GCA_046075365.1 Planctomycetaceae bacterium | reverse complement strand
CAGCGACACTACGGCGAAAGCGTCAGCGAACAGGAACATGCTCTGCAGACTGCCGAGTTTGCCAGACAATACAGTGAACCGGATTCACTCGTTCTGAGCTGCCTGCTGCACGACTACGGCCATATGCTGCATGATCTGGGTGAAAACATCGCCGAACAGGGAGTCGATGCCAGACATGAAGAACTGGGTGCATGGCTGCTGAAAGACTGGTTCCCTGAAGAAATCCTGCAGCCGATTCGCCAGCACGTTGCCTCCAAACGCTACCTGTGCCGTCGCAATACCCAGTACAGGGATGGCCTGTCGCCGTCCTCGCAGCGCAGCCTGCAACTGCAGGGCGGACCGATGACAGAAGCAGAGGCCGTCGCTTTCGAAGCCCTCCCTTTCTTCGATCAGTGTGTGCGTCTCAGACTGTATGATGACATGGGCAAGGTGCCCCAGATGCCCACAGCCACCATCGAAAGCTACGAACCCCTGATCCGACGCTTCCTCAGGCCGGATGCCAGCTTCGCCGCTGCAGAAGTTCCCTCAGCTTGAGATCTGCGGCTGCAAGTACCCTCTGAAACAGGTGTACGACTGTTCGTAATGCTCAGGGAGCTCGCCAGGCTGGATTAGGCTGTGGCATCACCGCACCCATCCGCGACTGCCAGTCTCGCAGCTCCTGACGCAGTTCCGCCAGCTTCGCAGGTTCCCGCGCCGCCAGGTTGTTCCGCTCACCCGGATCACTGCTCAGATCATACAGCTCGGCATCACCCTGCTCGTAAAACTCAATCACCTTCCAGCCATCCCGCTGGTATGCCGCTCCCGGAGTCCACTCAGAACCGTGATAGTGCGGATAGTGCCATGCCAGCGGACGCGTCTGACGATTCGCTTCCCCCCGCAGCTCGGACACAAAACTTTGGCCGTCCTCACACACTCCGGCCGGCTGCGACAATCCCGCCAGCTGCAGCATCGTCGGCAGGTAATCGGTGCTCAGCACCGGAACGGACACCACAGCCCCCGCGCGTCCCGCTGTAATCTCCGGTGACCAGACAATCAAAGGCACTCGAATCCCGCCCTCATACAACCAGCCCTTGCCCGAACGCAGCGGCAGGTTACTGGTGGGCCCGGGATTCTTCAGAGTACACAGCCCGCCGTTGTCCGACGTGAAGATGATCGTGGTGTTGTCCAGCAGCTGCTGAGACTCAAGTTCTGCCATCAGAGCCGCCACGCTTTCATCGATCGCCGACACCATCGACGCATACTGCGGATTATCCTGACGGGCTCGCGAACGACCACGCCGCTCAGGAATCGGCCGGGGCGCGGCCCCGAGCTCAGCCTCACGCTCTGCGTACCGCTGAAACAGCCCGGGCACCTGATGGATCGGGGTATGCACGTCGTAGTGCGACAGGAACAGCAGGAACGGTCTCTGTCGATCTCGCTGCTGCAGAAAACGAACAGATTCCGCCGTCAGTCGCTCCGTCAAATACTCGCCATCCGCACCTTCCGGCAGCGAAGGGATTTTCCACGG
Source organism: Planctomycetaceae bacterium (assembly GCA_046075365.1). GTDB lineage: Bacteria > Planctomycetota > Planctomycetia > Planctomycetales > Planctomycetaceae > SXXK01. The sequence goes on along the minus strand of JBJTPZ010000334.1, from coordinate 9,868 downwards.
TGCGAAATACCCGTGCGGCGGCTGACCATAATGACCGCCGCCGAAATTCACATCGAAGCCCTGCTGAGTCGGGAGATATCCTTCACCACCCAGGTGCCATTTGCCCGCAAAAAATGTCTGATAGCCCCGATCCCGCAAAATCTCGGCAACCGTCAGCTGCTCAATCGCCAGCTCATCACGGTCCTGCACATGCAGAAAACGATGCCCCGCATCAGCCCTGACAGAATCACCAGGAATCCAGTCCGTAATCTGCACTCGCACCGGATGCCGGCCCGTCATAATGCTGGCTCGAGTCGGTGAGCAGACCGGACACGCTGCATACGCCCGCTCAAATCGGATCCCGCGAGCCGCCAGGGCGTCAAGATGCGGAGTTCTGTGAAACGTGCTGCCGTAACAGGACAAGTCAGCCCAGCCAAGATCATCGATCAGCACAAATACAAAATTGCGACCGGGCTCAGAAGCAGTCGCACCTGCACAGCACGGCAACAGCACAAAAGCCAGCAGAATCAACCAGCCACAGCATCGGCTCAACATGCTCAACTCCCGGTCGCCCATTTTCCAAACGACACGGCTGTACCCTTCAAAATGGCAGCCCTGTCAGACGCTCCCAGGCTTCGATATATCGCGCCGACGTCCGCTGCACAACATCCTCCGGAAGCTGAGGTGGCGGACTGTTCCGGTCCCAGCCTGAAGACAGCAGCCAGTCCCGGACGAACTGCTTGTCAAACGAGGCCTGACCACGGCCCGGCTGCCAGAGATCCGCTGGCCAGAATCGACTGCTGTCCGGTGTCATCACCTCATCAATCAAAATCACCTGACCATCCAGCAGGCCAAACTCAAACTTGGTATCCGCAATGATGATGCCCTTCGCTGCCGCGTGCTGACAGCCCCGCTGATAGATCGCCAAAGTCAGCTCACGCAGCCGCTCCGCCAGCGAATGCCCGATCAGCTGCGCTGTTTGCTCGAACGAGATGTTCTCGTCATGCCCAGTCTCGGCTTTGGTCGCCGGTGTAAAAATCGGAGCGGGCAGGCGACTGCTTTCTTCAAGACCTGCAGGCAACGGAATTCCACACACAGTGCCGCTCTGCTGGTACTCCTTCCAGCCGGAACCAGACAGATATCCGCGCGCCACACATTCGATCGGAATCACCTCCGTACGACGCACCACCATACTGCGACCTCGCAGTGATGCCACATCCGTACCAGCCGGCAGCGGCAGCTGCTCAGGATCATCGCTGAGAAAATGATGCGATACCCCCAGCAGATCAAACCAGAACTGACTGAGCCGCGTCAGGACCTCGCCCTTCCGCGGAATCGCATTCGGCAGCACATAATCAAAGGCACTGATGCGGTCCGTTGCGACAAACAGCAGCCGATCACCAAAATCATAAACGTCCCGCACCTTGCCGCGACGCGGGGTCATTCCAGGAATCGCACTGTTCAGCATCAGCATCGCAGCATACTCGCCACAAAGTTTTCAAAGACACCGTTCGATCCGTCGCACCGTCGAATAGCCACCAAGGCTCACTGCACGGCCGGTCGCGGCGGATTGGCCCAGTGACCCGCCGGATCCTGGCCCCGGACCACAATCCCCTTTTCATTCCATCCGGAACCAGCTCGGACGGAAGCCGCCGCATATCGCAGCGTCAATGCACAGCGACGACGGCCCGACATGTTGGGGTCCGAACCGTGCAGCAGAAGATCGTTATGGATCGAAGCCTCACCCGCTTTCAGGTCATCCACCACGATCGCACCGAAGGATTCCGCGTTCTCGACCGTCTGATCCAGCACGTTGTGCTCTTCCGGACTGCTGCGGCGATAGGTCAGATGACCCGAGTGATGGGAGCCGGCGATAAACTTCATGCAGCCGTTTTCCAGATCCGCGTCATCGATCGCCAGCCACACCGTCACCGCATGCGACGGTGACAGAGGCCAGTAACTGGCATCCTGATGCCAGGCCACCGCCTTGCCGTCACCCGGCATCTTGCAGAAAAAGTGCGAACCCCACGCGACCACATCGTCGCCCAGCAAATCAGCCACCCGATCCACAATCACCGGGTTTGTCAAAATGTCATATACACCGCCGTACTTCAGGTGCGCGGTGCTGATCGAGTAACTGTTGCCGCCGGACGCAATGGTCTTCTCCAGCAGCCGGTCAAAATACTGGCGGATGTCGCGTATCTGGTCGTCACTGTAGGCCCGAAATCTGCGAACATAGCCGTGCTGGTTGTAGTCGGCGATCTGCTGAGCAGTCAGTGTGCGAGCCCGGGCGGCGTCTGCCGGACGGAACTGCAGATCGCGCTTTTGCCGTGCCAGCTCGTCGTCCTGCGGAATGATGCTGAATTCCTTCGTCGACATCAGATACTCCTGCCTCAGTGGCCCACCGCCGGACGGTCAGAACCGCCGCGGACCCGATAAACCTCAAATCGCTGCACGGTGACATCATCGTGCTCGCTTAAAAATCGCTCGGGATACAAATCCATCAGCGTGACAATCCCCGGAGCATACTCGAAATCGCCCAGCCAGTCGTAGTTCGCCTCCTGCAGCGACCACTGGTCCCAGAAACCGGGAGTCCTCCAGGCACTGGGTCCAAGAATCAGGAATGTCGGCTCAGCGGACTGCAGCTGCTGCGAATTCACATGACTCACCGGCCCCGTCACCAGCCCCGCATCGTGCAGGTGCAGCAGCAAGGCTGGTTCCCCAAAGGCATACACCAGAGCCCTGACCTGCTGCCGCTGCTGTACCGTCAGCCGGGGAATGTCAACCACCGGAGCCTTCTGCGTGACCTGCCCCGGAGTAATCAGTTCGCCACGCGGCGTCCGCGGCGGATTCACATCCACACCCGCGGCACTGGCCATGCACACGTCAGCAATTCGCTCAGCCACCCGCTCAACAGAACAGCGATCCTGATACAATTGCCCCCGCAACAAAACCTCCGCAGACAATGCAGAAACCCCACCAGCCTCGTCCAGCTCAAAGAAAGCTGAAACCATCGCTGCTGCCAGCAACGCCGCAGAAGCTGCACGCGCCAGCAGACGTTTCCTGGAACCAGTGACGGGCCGCTGCAGCCAGCCCAGCTCCAGACGCGCAATCCCGGACTCCAGCCACCAGCTGATCCCCGCAGCCGCTGCCAGCCAGACAGCCGCAGCCAGCGGCAGATACAGCCTGGAATATGGATAGTAGAAAGGGGTCGCAAACAGCAGCCCCAGAAACCAGGCGGTCGTCAGCCAGAACCCCAGAGCCGGCTCGATCACAGCGGATCCGCCGCCATAGGCCGGCCGGTCGATTCCCGCTGCCCCTCGCACAACCCGCCGCTGCGGCCACGGATGCTGCTGCCACTGCAGCAGCATCGTGGGCCACAGCCACACCCCGGCAAGGCCACCAATCCCCAGAGTCAGCAGAACAAACGGAGTCCCCACGCGCAGGGACAGAATTCCAAGAAACAGCGCTGCCACCAAAGATCTGCCGGCCTGCAATAACTGCTCGCGACGCCCTGCAGCTGACCCCAACTGCGGCAATGCCCCAGAATCGCCCGCGTTCCACGTGAAACCAGAAGCCCCCAAACTTCGCAGCACACCAAAGACAGCCGTCGCCAGCCCCAGCCCCAGCGCTCCAAAACACCCGTCCAGACGATCCTGCTGCGCCAGCTGCTCCTGCAGGTTTGCTGCCCAGCCCGACAAACCCGCCAGATAAGACACGTGGCCGGCAGCCACCGCCGAATAGCCACCCACCGACTGCAGCTGCAGCCAGCAGGTCGAAAAACCAACAGCCGTGACCGCCGTGATCAACAGCAGCTGGCCCAGCACCGGCAACAGTCGCCGCGAACGATGCCCGCCCGAAAGCCACCATACCGGCACCCCGGAAAACAAAATCGCCAGCGGCAGCCAGCCGGTATACTTGAGCCACCATGCTGCAGCCGTCAGCAGACCACTGAAAACCGCCGCCCGACGCCGGCCCAGCCAGATCGCCCGACTGCCCTGCCACACCGCCAGCACCACAAAGAACAAAGCCGGCACGTCCGTCAGCGCCATTCGCGAATACTGCACATGAAAATCACTGGTCGCCGTGATTCCCAAAGCCAGCAGACCGGCGGTCCGCCCAAACCAGTCGCGAGCCACCAGCCAGAAAGCCAGCGGCGTCAACACACCACAACAGACAGCCGGAACAAAAGGAGCAGCCCTGGACAGGCCCGGCAACAGTCCCGATAACTCAATCAAAAACGGCAGGCCCGGCGGAGCAAAAAAGTCACGACCCGGCCACTTTTCCCCGGCCAGACCGCCAAACCACAGCACACTGGAATACACACCCTCGTCGAAATGCTCAACACATTCCAGATCCAGACGCCAGCACCGCAGCACGCAGCCCGTCAGCACCAGCAGCATTGCCAGCAGCAGTTCCAGCCTGCCAACAGTGCCAGCCAAACGTTCCATGATGTGCTTCACCGTAAATTTTGCAGCGGAGGCAGCCAGGCGGTTCCGGACCTGACCCACACTCTACAAATCCACCGCAGACATTCCAGCTGACCCGGCAAAGTTCCTGCAGAACTCCCCGTTTCACGTGGAACGAAGCTGGCGGCCCGGCCACCACCCACCCCCTCCCCCCCCCAGATCCGCTCCACAGTCTGCGAATCCCCCCGAGCTCAGTTGAGATGCTCAGGGCAGACCGTAACATAACCGAGCAAAACTCACCCCATGGAACCCTTGCAGGTGCCGCAGCCATGTCCGATCCCGGGATTTCAGAAAAATACGATGCCGCCATGAAACTGAAGAACTCTGACCTGCAGGCCTGCATCAACGGCCTGAAGGCCATCGTTCAGGATCATCCGCAGCACGTCCAAAGTCACATGGCACTGGCTGTCTGCCTGCACAAACACGGCCAGTTCGATGACGCAATTCATCACGCCAAAAAAGTCACCGAGATCGAACCGAACGATGCGTTCTCGTTCACGCAGCTGTCCGTGATCTACCAGCGATGCGGCAAGATCTTCGAAGCAGAAGATGCCATGGCCCGCGCCCGCATGATTCAGGGCACAACACCACATCATTAAACTGACCTTCGGTCCGGGTGACTTGCAGACGGTTCGCCTCACGCGAAGACGCGAAGTCGCGAAGGGAAACACAAAGTGAGCCGCCAGCTGATCGCGGCGATCCGTTACTTCACGCATGGAAATGGATGTATGCGCTGCGGGCAATCGTGCTCGTGCTCGTGCTCGTGCTCGTGCTCGTGCTCGTAATCGAACCCCACCCCAGCCGGCTCACCCACCTGCGTTTTCCGTAGCTCGGGCTTTCCAGCCCGAGTTCTGCCCCTTCGCCCCCGCACCGCCGCAGCACCTCGCGTGCAGGCGACTTGCAGACTGTTGGCCTCACGCGAAGACGCGAAGTCGCGAAGGGAATCGCAATCGGTGTTCGGTGTTCGGTGTTCGGTTGTCCGAGCCACGGACGGAAGTCTGCGGGTGTGAGACCTATGGGCGTTCGGCGGCATCCATGCCGCACACCCGGGCACTGCCGTGCCCGGCTCGCCTGAAAGTTCGCAGCAACGTCAGCCTGAACACCCCTCCCCACAGCTCGGGCTTTCCAGCCCGAGTTCTGCCCTTTCGCCCCTTCGCCCTTTCGCCCCCGCACCGCCGCAGCACTGCTTACCCCTGCTGCAGAGCCGCGCGGAATTCGGCGATCCGCGACGCACTGATCAGCCCGGCTCGGTCACCGCCCTCGCAAACCGCCCCCCGCACCGCCACAATCGCCGGACGAACCCGCAGCAGACTCTCAAGATGCCTCAGCTGAACACGACCAGCCAGAGCCAGCAGCACCCCGGCAGTCAGACAGTCGTCAGAAATCCGCTGCAACCGATCAAGGGACAGCCAGTCGAGCAGCGTTGTGCCGTCCTTTTGCCAAGTGTCAATCAGCAGCACTCGACATACACCCTTCGCCGCCACCACCACATCTTCCACCTCGGGTGCGTCCGCACGCACGGCATCAGCGTACGCTGCTGCCACCCAGCCGCGAACCGTACCGAAACGCTGCCGCAACTGCTGCAGACCCAAAGACCAGTCGCAAACAGCCCGACAGCCCGCCAGCCCGGCCTTGGCAAAATCAAAGCCCTCAAGTGCCGCTGCAGAAAAATCCGGCACACCCGGCTCAGCAGACCGCTGCCACTCCCGCAGTTCTCCCAGGGCACAACTGATGGACGGCAGCTTCCCCGGTCCAGCCAGCTGCTGCAAACGAACGCGAATGTCAGTCACTGTGGTCGCAGAGGGACGTCCGAGCGAACCGTGACGAGGCTCCTTGATGTCGATAATGTCAGCCCCGCCGGTCGCTGCCACGACGGCTTCGTCCGCGCTGCGTACAGAGACCAGCAGCCTGACAGTCACAGCGGGCTCCCCTCTGAGCACAAAAGAAAAAACCCTGAGCCAATCACGGGGATCGGTCAGGGGACAGCAAACATGATGAACGCCCGGCTCAGGGATCGACAGGCGCCTCTTCGGCTTCACCGTCAGATTCAGCCTCCAAACCTTCCTCGCCCTCTTCAGCCTCGATCTCAAGCTCTTCCAGCTCGAGATCTTCGGCCGGCTCAACTTCAGCGTCCGGACGCACTTCTTCATCCACGTCGTCTTCTGGTGGCGGAGTCACCACCTGGATGATTGGAGTGCCGTCAGGATTCAAGGTTTCCTTCAGCGGCTGCATGAAGTATTTACGCTTGCCGCGAGCCAGCAGAGTCTCAAGAAGTTCATCAGCCTTGTCCTTTTCGTAGAACAAAAACCGACCTTCTTCGCGCATCGTACTGCTGTATACCACCCACACGATACGCCGACGCTGCATCTGCTCGCGAGCACGGCGAGTACGAGGCTTGGCGACCTTTTTCTTCTTGGCAGCCGCGTCCTTCTTCTCACCGCGAGCCGCTTTTTTGCCACCGGCCTCTGCCTTTTCGTCAGCAGATTTGCGGCTTTTTTTAGCCGTCGTATCAAGGCCGGCCGCTTCCGCCGCCTCAGCCTCACGCCGCATTGCAATTCGACTTTTTGCCATTGCTTCTACCAGAAAGTTCAGCCACTCACGGCACCCTGAACGGACTACGGCAGCCAGCCCGGATGACCAAAAGCAAAGAATATCACAGCCTGCAGCAGGAATCTACCTCCGTCACCCGCTGCTGCCCACTCTGCACGCGGAATTGCAGAATTTCCCGCCGCAGGAGTCACCAGAATTCGCAATTACGGGAATTGGAGGCTGTTCGAGCGAATATTGTTGTGCCGGAGCCTCTCAATGTTCTGCGGCTGCGCCAGCAGACGGCTGCCGTCGCACTCCCGCCGCCCGCTCCTGCACCCGCCGAATCGCCTCCGTCATCCGCTCCCGATCAACCTCGTGCACATCGATCGGCCGACCAATCCGCTCCAGCATCGTCACCGTCAGACGGCCACCCAGGTGCTGCCGAAACTCCTCCAGACCCGCAAACAACGCCTCTGTCGCATGCAGCAACGGATGATCCTGCAACAGTCCCAGACCCTCCAGCACCTGCAGCACTCGCTCCGCCTCATCCGCCGGAAAACCATGCACAAGACTGGAATACACCGAGTCCACTGCCACGCCAATTGCCACAGCCTCGCCATGCCGCAGACCAAACTGAGACAACGCTTCAAGGCGATGAGCCGACCAGTGGCCGAAGTCCAGCGGCCGAGCCTCCAGCATTTCGAAGGGATCACCCCCCTGAGTAATATGCTTCAAATGCCAGATCGCTGACTGCTCAATCGCTCGCCACGCCGCCGGACCACGCTGCACGATCTCAGCACTGTCCCGCAACAGCTCGCTAAAAAATGCCCGATCCTTGAGCAGCGAAACCTTCACAGCTTCAGAAAAACCACAGCGAAAATCACGGTCACCCAGTGTCTCCAGCAGACGCCGATCATTGATCACCGCCCACGGAACCGCAAACGAACCCATCCAGTTCTTCTTCTGAAACAGGTTCACACCGTTCTTCACACCAACCCCGGAATCCGCCTGCGCCAACGTTGTCGTCGGAATCCGGATCAGACGCAGACCACGATGAGCAATTGCCGCTGCAAATCCCACCGCATCCAGCACAGCACCACCACCCACAACCACCACGTAACTGCGACGGTCCAGGTCCGCCTCGTTCATCACCTTCAACATCCGCTCAAGAATGTGCACGTCATTCTTGATCGCCTCGCCACCCGGAACCAGCTGCGGCATTCCACAGGAAAGAAATCGCCCCGCATGACGGCGACCAAAAGCATGCAGCCGCTGCTTCAAATCCGGATTCGCCTGCGAGACATGCTCGTCCAGCCAGAACTGCACTCGCGGTATCCGCTCCTCTGATGACTGCAGCAGGTCCGCCAGCACCTGACTGTCCGTGCCAAAGACGTCCTCGGTAAACCGCAGACGATGCTGCCAGCTGACAGAAAACGGAACATTTAATTCTGAGGTGCTATGTGAACTCATGAACAGTTTTCAGGCAGGCAGGAATAAAGGGAGGCAGGAAGTTCACAGATTCTGAAAGATAAATTGGGCAACGACAAGCGAGTTCCCCGTGGAACCGCCCCTCAAACAACCGCAGAGTCGCCTGCCGCGGCAACAACCCGTTCAAATTCCGCATCCACCAAATCAGAATACTCCAGAAAATCAGAGAAATTTCAGCACGCCGACCACAAGTTTTCTGGGAATAACCACCAAAAATGGGTAATTCCACCCATAAAAGGCGTCAATTCCGCCTTCCAGAGCATCCGCTTCTTCGACCTCCTGCGTCCCGCTGACCGTAAAACCCCTACAGCCTGCATACTCGGGCGCACATTGCGCAGTAACCGGCAAACAATGCTGTTTGCCTCAGCCACCCATTCTCCTCAGGACGAATAAATTCGCGGCGTGACCCTCGAGCGAGTTTCGAGGCCCCAGGATTCCGGGTGCGGCGTGTGCATTCGGGGAGGCTTCGCAGACTTACTCATCAGGTACGATTTGGAGATTCTGAGATGAAGGCAATTACACTGACAGCTGCTCTGGTGGTACTCTCTATCGCCAACAGCGCACAGGCCGGTCTGTTCGGTCTGTTCAAGCATGACAAGGGATGTGGCTGCAGCGTCGAGCCGACCTGTGCTGCTCCGGTTGACCCAAGCTGTGCAGCTCCGGCTGGCGGCGACAACGGCTGTGCACCGACTTGTGCTGCTCCTGCAGAAGCCACCTGTGCTGCTCCTGCTGAAGCCACCTGCGCCGCTCCTGCAGAAGCTCACTGTGCTGCTCCTGCTGAAGTGACCTGCGCTGCTCCGGCTCACTGTGGCGACGGCTGTGGCAACAGCTGTGGCGAGAAGAAGAAGTGCTTCACGCTGCCCAAGTTCAAGCTGCCGAAGATCCGCCTGCCCAAGCTGCGTCTGCCGAAGCTGTGCAAGAACAGCTGCGACAACGGCTGCGGCAACGGCTGTGGCAACGGCTGCGAGCCTACCTGTGCTGCTCCTGCAGAAGCCAGCTGTGCTGCTCCTGCTGAAGCCACCTGTGCAGCTCCGGCTGAACCGACCTGTGCTGCTCCGGTTGGCGGATGCAAGTGATCACAGGTTGGCGTAAGGTTTGGTGATTAGCCTGCGTGACTGGTATACGGATGACGGACAGGGAGCGAAAGTCGTGAGTCGCTCCCGCCGTCCACGAAAAATTCTGTGCGGTATGAGTTTCTTCGAAAGGACGCGTCAAACGGACGGTCACGGTTAAAAACCCAGCCTTCCGCCCCGCAATGCTGAGGTACAGTGAGGCAACTCACACTTGGGGAACACGCCACTCGGGATCGACCCGGGCCGCGGTTCCACCAGTAAAGGATCAGCAATCAGGGTGGAACCGTTGGAGACAACAGACGGCGATGATTCCCCTTCCTGGCGGATCAT
>JBJTPZ010000333.1:0-23285 GCA_046075365.1 Planctomycetaceae bacterium | reverse complement strand
CCGAGTTTGGAATTGCCCGATGTGGCCTGGCGTTGCTCACCAAAGCCGAGTGACGCCGTAAGCATCGAATGCAGAATCAACACCGACGACAGGAACCTGTTCGGCGATCGCCTGTGCGATGATCATCCTGTCGAAGGGATCCTTGTGGTGCATTGGCAGAGATGCCAGCAGTGAGGCATGAGCAATAGTTATGGGCAAGATCCTGAAGTCGTTCTCAATGATGCCGGCAGTCCAGAAGTGCTCGAAAGACACGCTCAACGGATACTTGCCGAGGCTTACTTTGATCGCCACTTCCCAATAGCTGGCGGGACTAATCAGGACATCATTGTTTCGATCTGAAATCTGGCTGAGTGCAGGAAGGCTTAAACTGGGGTCATTCGTGAAGAACCCAGAGGAATGCATGAGTGTCGAGGAGAATTCTCACGGCATGTACTCCGCGAATCCCTCAAGATGCTGCTCGTCCTCCTGCTGCAAAACGATCATGCCTTTACCGAGCCCTGGGACTCTTGGGGAGCGTGACTGCGGAATTTCGCTGACGATTTTCGCAACCGTTTGTTCGTCTTCGGTGATCATGATTTCATCACCCGGTTCCAGCTGATGGACAAGTTCCTTTAACTTTGCCTGGGCTTCGTCGAGTGTGATGGATATCGACATTGTGGTCTCCTTGTGATGCGACGGCACCCGATCGTGCTGATGATGCCCGGTGGTGCAATTTTATACGAAAGTCTGCTGCAAAGGAGTCAGATCTGAGGAAAAATCGCCAGCTTGAGTGCGTGTAAGCAGAGAAACTTTGCATGGAACGGAGTTCAAAGAGACAACCATTCACGTACCAGCAGCCTCTCGGTCAGCACGGCCATATCCCCGACTGGTGTGGTTTCACAGGACGTTTTGACGCCCGCTGTCCGGCGTGTTGCATCAGGGGACCAAGGCAGGCTTTTCTGTGAAAAAAAACAGCGGGAAAATCAGGTCCATCCGGTATTTGTGTGGACAGGCCGATTTCTCCAGCTCCACCAGCAAAGGCAGAAAACCCCAGGCTTTGAACAAATTCACATCACCAAAAGTCCTGGAAAACGCGTGCTGTGTTTTGTCCTCGGCGTTACTCCGTGATGTTACCGCCACCGCAGTGCGGTATTTACGGGCGGTTCCCGCCCTGCAAGCTGAGTTTCCGGGTATTTACACCCCGTGGGAGGGCGAAGGTCCAGATGAGCCGCAAGCCCGGTCGTTTGCAGAGCCGCTTTTCAAGGTCCCTGTCCCGGCCTGGCCCGCTACCGAATCAGATCGCAGCTCACCCGCTGCCTGCTGCCACCCGGCAAAACAGCTGCGACGGAGCTCCTCAAAGGGCTCAAAATGAATGCTGACCAGCGGCGTCCGGTGAATCCTGACCTTCCCGAACATCGCCTTAACACTCTGCCAGGCCGATAAGCATGAACGGCGATCACATCAGCGGTCCGTCAATCAGTTCCGGTCAGAACGCAGCTTCGTACGGTTCGCTTTCGGGCCGAACACTGTTTTTCTGCTCGAGTTTTGTGGTACTGGAGGTTTGGAAAGTCAGGTTTTCCGCAGGGGTTGGCTGCCGTCGGTGGCTGGCCTGGGTGCCGCGCCTGGCCACAGGTGATCCCGGTCGCACAGGACTCATGAGCATTCATGAGCCTGCCCCCCTCCCCGAAAAAAACAGCCAAAACCAGGTTGCATCATTCCTGTATCATTGTATTATGTGATTAGTACAAGAATTCTCAGCGGATACAGTGGCAGTGCAGATTCACATCAACGCTCGCGATAAGGTGCCCATCTACCTGCAGGTGGTCAATCAGATCCGGTATCTGGTGGCTGCCGGGCGGCTGTCGGCGGGTACGGAACTGCCGCCGATTCGGGTGCTGGCAGAAAAGCTGATGGTGAATCCCAACACGGTCGCTCGCGCTTACCGTGAGCTTGAGCTGGCCGGGATCGTTGAAAAGCGACGCACTGCCGGCACGTGGGTGACCGATCAGGGTTCACCGCTGGCGCGCCGCGAACGTCTGAAAATTCTGACGGATCGGATTGATCAGCTGCTGGCGGAATCGCAGCAGCTGGGAATCAGCCTCGACCAGGTGACACAGCTGCTGAACCAGCGTTACTCCGTGATGACCTCGCACCGCACCCGGGACTGTGCAGATGACTGACACTTTTGCAGCAGGCGACAGCCTGATCTCCATCACTGGTCTCAGTCGCCGTTTTGATTCCCGGCTGGCGCTTGATGACGTCAGTCTTAGTGTCCCGCGGGGCGGGGTTTTCGGGCTGATCGGAGGCAACGGTGCGGGCAAAACGACGCTGATCCGGCATCTGCTGGGAATGCTGAAGGCGCAGTCGGGGGCAGTGCGTGTTTTCGGTCTGGATCCGGTGACGTGTCCGGTGGAGGTTCTGGGTCGAACCGGTTATTTGTCTGAGGATCGTGATCTGCCCAACTGGATGCGAGTGCGTGAGCTGATCCGGTATACTCGGGCGTTTTACCCGGCCTGGGACGATCGTTATGCAACTGAGCTGCTGCAGGCGTTTCAGCTGGATCCGCAGTCTGGCGTGAAGTCACTTTCGCGGGGGCAGCGGGCGCGTCTGGGGCTGCTGCTGGCGCTGGCTCATCGTCCTGAGCTGCTGATTCTTGACGAGCCTTCGTCGGGTCTGGATCCGGTGGTGCGGCGTGATATTCTGGGATCCATCATCCGCACCATTGCGGATGACGGCCGCACCGTTGTGTTTTCGTCGCACCTGCTGGATGAAGTTGAGCAGGTCGCAGATTCGGTGGCAATTATTCATCATGGCAGGATTATGCTGTCGTCCACCATGGACCAGATCAAGCAGACTCACTGCCGGCTGACGCTGCGGTTTCGGGACAGTTCAAACGCTGCTCCGCCGCTGACGGGTGCTTTGACGGTCGAGGGCAGTGGCAATGAATGGGCTTATGTCTGTCATGGTGCTGTGCAGGACCTGCATTTTGCGGCGGCAGCACTGGGGGCGGAGGTGTTGGATCAGTCGCTGCTGACGCTGGATGAGATTTTTATCAGTCGCGTGCTGCGGTAGTCATTCTTGTGTGAAGCGAAGGGGCATCGCATGCAGTCTGTTGCCAGGGCAATGCTGTGGGAGCTGATGTTGCGGGGACGCTGGCAGATACCGGGCTGGTTCCTGTTTGGCAATGCGTTTCCGATTCTGCTGTATGCGGCTTTCAGTCACTTTCAGGTGGATTTTTCGGACCCGGTGTTTGTGATTTTGCATGTGCTTCTGCTGCAGCTGTCGATGCTGATGTTTGGGCTGGGGATAGTGGCTGCACAGGGCTCACTGGCGCGGCTGTTCCTGCTGCCTCTGACGACAGCTCAGATTGTTGTGTGGCATCTGCTGCCGGGCAGTTTGATTCTTGGCTTGCAGGTGGCGGTGTCGCTGGGGCTGCAGAATATCTGGTTTGGTCTGCAGCAGCCGGTTGTCGGTCCGGCACTGTTTGCTGCAGCGGCGTGGGCGGCTGCTCAGATGCTGGTGGGTCTGACGCACCGCACGCTGCGTTCGCTGCTGCTGGCGTCGGCTCCGGTGATTCTGGCCTGCTGCTGGTTTGCGGCTCGTTATGGTGGCTGGCTGCAGCAGCCCACTCATTTCTGGACCGATATAACTGTGTTCGAAATCTGTACGTTGCTGCTGGGATGTGTGGTTTGCGGAGTGCTGACCGTGCAGGCCATAGCGCGGGACCGCTGTGGTGAACGCCTGCAGCCGCTGCGACTCTGGCTGGCGGTGGAACGCTGGCTGGAACAGTTGGCGGACCGGCTGTTTCGGACGAACGGGGAATTTCGGTCGGCCACTGAGGCTCAGTTGTGGTATGAGTGGCGGTCGAAGGGGATCGCGCTGCCGGTGATTGCCGGGGGTGTGATGACGGTGAATGCGGTCGTAGTGCCGATCAGGCTGCTGGTTGAGGGGAGCTGGGGCAGGGCGCTGACGGATTTTCAGGAATTTGCTCTGGCCGGCGGATTGCTGTTGCCGCTGGTGGCGGGTCTGACCGGGCTGTTGCTGGGCAGTACATTCAGCGGCGTGCAGTCCCGGGATCACTCGGCCACAATCCGCGACATGCAGACTCACGGGCCATTTGATCAGATGGGTAATTTCCTGGCATCTCGTCCGATTTCGAACGGGCAGTATGCGGCGGTGATTTTGCGTACGGCAGGTCGCAGTGCGTTTTGCGGCTGGTGTGTGTGGGCTGTGGCGGCGGGTGGTGGGGGGATGCTCTGCCTGCTGACTGATGTTGCGCTGCCCCGGATGGTGGCCGCAGCCGGATTCAGCTGGTACTTGCCGGGCACGCTGCTGGGGACGTGGATCGGGATTACAACCGTATCAGCGGCGGTCCTGACGGGTCGGTTCAGTCGGTTTTCGATGGCCTTTGTGGCGGCGATTTTTGGGGCTGTTTTGTTTAGTCTGCTGACGGATCACTGGGCATCGCAGCAGCAGAGGCAGTTGCTTGTGCTGGCGGTTTCTCTGCTGATCTGTCTGGTGGTGCTGCTGGGCAGCGGACTGGCATTTCTGGTGGCCCTGCGGCGGCGGCTGCTGTCGGCCGGTTTTGTGGGTGGCTGTGGCATGCTGTGGATTCTGCTGACGGCAGTCGGGTTGTTGCTGCGACCGGCGGAGTTGCCTGCGGCGGGCTATCCGTGGCTGTTGAGCTTTACCTGCCTTGTGTTCCTGCCGTTTGCGGTCACGCCGCTGGCAATTGCGTGGAACCGCCACCGCTGACAGGGCGTTCAGATCAGACTCTGTCAGACCGGCCAGTGGTGCTTCTGCGGCACCTGGGCTGGTTTTCGCTATTGATCTAATATGGGGGATTGACTACTTTTCAGATGGGGCGGACGTTGGGGGGTTAATTGACACATTGACCAGGGATGGGGTGTTGCATGCGCGAAGCCATGAGGGTGTTGACTGTATTGCTCCTGCTGGCACAGTTGCCCGGTTGTATTATGCCGGGCATTGTTCGAAGTTCTTCGACTGTGTCCGCACCGACTGTTGGCAGGCAGTTGATTGACCTGAAGGAGGCTCTTGACAGCGGTGCGATCACTCAGGAAGAGTATCAGCGAAAGCGTGATTCGATCATCCGCAGCGAAACGCAGTGAACTGTGAATTGACTAATGGCCCTGCTCTAAGGACACTCGGGGGTGTCCAGAATTCAGACTGTCGGCTCTGCGGCTGCAGTTTGCGGATCTGCGGGGGGGAAATGCGATGAATGATCAGCTGAATTTGTGGTTGCCTGTTGTGCCATGTCGTCTGTGCAGGCTGGCGGCGATATTGATGCTGGCCGTGCTGGTGGCTGGCTGTTCGGGGGCTCCGGAATCTTCGGTGGCTGCGTCGTCGGCTGCGGCGCCGGCTGCTGCTGCGGCTCCTGCGGGGGCAGAGCTGTCCGAGCCGGCGGGGTCTGCGGAGTCTGCGAGTTCCGTGGAGTCGACCGCGCCCGTGGCACTGGCTGGGGCGGCTGTCCCGGCTGATCAGAATGCTGCTGTGCCGGCAGCACCGGCAGCTCGTGCGCCAATCTACCTGGAAGAGCCGAACGGGAAGCAGCTGATTGCTGCGGCACTGGAGCGTGCGCGGCAGGACCACAAGCATGTTTTGATTGAGTGGGGCGGGAACTGGTGTGGCTGGTGTTACAAGCTGCACGACGTGTTTCACAATGATGCGATGGTGCAGCCGGTGGTGCATGAAGAATTTGAGCTTGTGCTGATTGACCAGGGGCAGAACAAGGAGCTGATGCTGGAGTACGCGGGTGCGGAGGGAGTCAGTGGTTTTCCGCATCTGACGATACTGGATGCCGGCGGTGCTCTTCTGACGAATCAGGAAACGGGATCACTGGAGACTGGTTCGCGGCATGATCCGCAGCGGGTGACTGAGTTTTTGCGGAAGTGGGTGCCACCGCAGCAGGACGCGGAGCAGTTGCTGAGCGGGGCACTGGCGAAAGCGGGCAGTGAGCAGAAGGCGGTGCTGGTGCGAGTGGGTTCACCGTACTGTGGCTGGTGCACAGTGTTGTCTCGGTTCATGCAGCAGCAGCAGTCGGTATTTGCCATCGACTATGTGGACCTGAAGATTGACACTTTGCGAATGCTGCATGGTGAAAGTGTGGCGGCGGGTCTGCAGCCGGCTGGCGCTGAGGGGATTCCGTGGATGGTGATACTGGATGCATCCGGAAAGACGTTAGCCACATCGATTGGTCCTGAGGGGAACATTGGTTACCCGTATCAGCCCGCGGAGATTGCTCATTTCCTGTCCATGCTCAAGTCAACTCGCAGTCGTCTGACGGACGCTCAGCTGGAATCGATTGCTGCCGAGCTGACGGCGTGGCGGGTGTCTCGGGAGGAGCAATGATCTGCACGGGCGAGCTGTGAATTCGAGGGCAGCCTGTGCATGTTTTGCAGCCGACCTGACTGTGGTCGTCTTTCAATCGAGGCGAAATCCGGTTTGATGCCATTCGCAGAGCAGAGTCCCGTCAACCAAAACAATCTTTGCGGACTTCTCGGCGCTTTCGATGGCTTCGTCGGTAAATCGACTGGTGGTGACCACATACCCTCGGAGTGCGGACTGTTCTTCGATGACACCTTTGAATTGCTGGATTGCCGGACGCCCCACAGGGTTGTTAAGGCTGTATTTCTTGCACTGCACGACAATCATTCCGTCGGGATGAAACACATAGCCATCAACCCCATAGTCATTGGAGCGAGGGGTCAGGCCTGTTGGGTGGCCGGATTCAGCGAAGTAGCTCATGACATGGCGTTCGAATTTGATGGGATCCATTTCCAGGAGTGCTGCATGTAACTCGGATTGCTGGGCAGGAACCAGCTGTCGCTCAGGTGTCATGGCGTCGGCCCTGATCGCATCCAGCAGTTCCTTTCGAGCTCTGCGGGTGGTTTCAAATTCGACAAACGTGAGCATCAGTTTTGTGAGGGGATCTCTGACTCGATGATCTTTGATAAATGCTTCCAGAACGGATGTGGCGCCAGCTGTTCCCAGGAAAAGCAGAAGTGCCACCGGAGCACCAACCGCACCGCCAAAGGCGGCGATTCCGGCACCTTCGGCACCGACAATTGCCGTCCCGACTGCTGTCACCGGAATCGCAATCTTTAATGACAGTGGCAGACTGGACTCCTGGAAGTTCCGCAGGCTGGTTGTCACGACATTGATGACGATTTTGGCAACTCGCAGTGTGTCAATCGATCCATAGAGACTGGTGGCCATTTCGATTTTTGTGAGTCGCGAATCTGCCAGGGTGCTGCGTGCGGTGCCGAACCATTGCAGCACATCTTCAAGATCTCTGTCTGCAGACACCGCTCGAATCCCGGCGATCAGGGCATTGACCAGTTGTGTTCTTAGGCCTTCAGTCTTTGAGCCTGTTTGCTCAGTGACCGCCGAGATGATACCTGCCAGCCACGTCTGAGGCGGACCAGACTGTGGCAGTCTTTGACGCTGAAACCAGTTGAGTGCCCGATCTGGAAGACTTGCGAGGGAGGCAGCCTTGTCCGAGACTGCGGGTGTATCTGGTCGTTGAGATTCCGTCGGATTGTCAGTATTATCAGCGTTCACACGACGGCTCCTCGGTAGCTTTCAATTATGAAACGCAATTCTGACTCCTGCCCGCTGAATCCATTTGATCCGATGCCGCCTGACGTGGTCACAGACCAGTCATCAGGGCTGCTGATTTGCTTGAACGCTCATGGTACTGAGCGGGTGGAGGTGGATCTTATACAGCGAACGGTTTTGTTTGAGAACTGCCATCAGTCGCGGGGGCTGGGATTAACGGAGGGTGAGCTGATTTGCGGGTTTGAGGACATCTGTGGGGTGCGTGATTTTTTGGTGGGGCAGCACCGTGGTGTTGGTTATCGGCTGCTGTTTGCGCTGGCGCCTTTGGCGGGTATAGTGGTCAGCGTGGACGGGTTGTCGTCGTGCTTTATCAGCACAGTGGCCGGTCGGGCGCGGATCTTTGCGGGGTGGATGGGTTTTGCGGAGGTGCGGGAGGCATTGCTGCGGATCTCATCAGAGAGTTCGTGTCGGCAGCCGTGGTCGGATCAGGCGTGGGCGGGACCGGTGACAGCTGCACTGTCGCTGCTGGCGGCGGGGGTGATTGTCTGGCTGCTGTTGTAATCTGGCAACAGCATTTTTGATTCAGAACACTCGGATTTCAACTGCTTTTAGGCCACCGCGACGTTAGAATCTGGGTCAGGAGAGCCTTGCGTATGATCGAAGTCAGGTACACGGGTGATGCACTGTGGGACAGGATTGAGCGCGCCGTGGAAAAAGTAAAGGATCGACTTCGCCGGGTGACTCAGGCTTTGAACGCTGCCGATATTCCGTACGCGGTCATCGGCGGGAACGCGGTTCAGCACTGGGTTGCTCAGGTTGACGAATCTGTCGTCCGTAATACTCAGGATGTTGATATCATCCTGAATCAGTCGGATCTGCCGCGGGCGATTCCGGCGCTGGCTGCTGCCGGTTTCATCTATCGGCACTCGGCCGGCATCACCATGTTTCTGGACGGCCCTGACGCCAAAGCACGCGATGCGGTGCATGTGATTTTTGCGGGCACGAAAGTTCGGGAAGAATACCCTGCTGCTGTACCTCAAATTGATCAGTTTTCGATGATGGCGGATGCCAGGACCTTGCCCCTGGATCGACTGGTCGAAATGAAGCTGACATCATTTCGAGACAAAGATCGTGTTCATATTCGTGACATGATCTCGATTGGGCTGATCGGTGTGGATTGGGCAAATCGATACTCGGGCGTGCTGCGAAATCGTCTGCAGCAGCTGCTGGATGACCCGGACGGTTGAGCCAGGTTCGGGAAGGCTTTCGGGCGGGACCGGTGATGGCTGCACTGTCGCTGCTGATGGCCAGAGTGATGGTCTGGCTGCTGTTGTCATCTGGCGACATTTTTTTGATTCAAAGCTCGCAGATTTCAACTGTTGTTGGGTTATTGCGTCGCTGTTAACCGCAGCAAAAGAACATCTGAAATGGTCGAAGTAAGATATGCTGGCGATGCACTCTGGGCCGGAATTCAGCGTGCGCTGAAGAAGGTAAAGGATCGACTTCGCCGGGTGACTCAGGCTTTGAACGCTGCCGATATTCCGTACGCGGTCATCGGCGGGAACGCGGTTCAGCACTGGGTTGCTCAGGTAGACGAATCTGTCGTCCGTAATACTCAGGATGTTGATATCATCCTGAATCAGTCGGATCTGCCGCGGGCGATTCCGGCACTGGCTGCTGCCGGTTTCATCTATCGGCACTCGGCCGGCATCACCATGTTTCTGGACGGCCCTGACGCCAAAGCACGCGATGCGGTGCATGTGATTTTTGCGGGCACGAAAGTTCGGGAAGAATACACCGAGACCGTGCCGCAGCTGGATGCATTTGAGTGGTTCCAGAACACTCGCACGCTGCCGCTCGAACACCTTGTCAGAATGAAGCTCACTTCCTTTCGCCGGAAGGACCAGGTCCATATTCTGGACATGATTTCGGTGGGCCTGATTGATGGGTCGTGGCCTGCCAGGTATCCGGCGCAGCTGCAAGATCGACTGCAGCAGCTGCTGGATGATCCGGACGGTTGAGCCGTGTTTGGGAAGGCCCGTGTGGGTAGATGTTTGACGGGCAGGGCTCGGGCTGGGAAGCCCGAGCTGCGGTTGTGGTGTTTTCGCGAGTGGTGTGATGGCGGGGTGGATGTTTGACGGCGCAGTGCCTGGGCTGGAACGCCCAGGCTGCGTGTTTTTCCTCGCATCGGTTTTGCCGGCCGTCACGATTGCGCCGATTGCAGTGATCGATTTCTCAGCCCCCGGGGACCGTCGCGGCGGTTTTGTGCGACCGCTTTCCAGCCTGCGGTGTACAGTAGGCGACCGTTTTTAACGGTCACACAGTTCGGGGGTTCCAGGGAGATTTGGCGTGGCAGACGCCTCAGCACAGTCAGAATTATCACAGTCCATGGCTCGAGCGCGGACGTCCCGGCAGTATGTCGGCTTTCAGCTCAATGGCCAGGAGTATGCATTTCGTATCGAGCAGATTCAGGAGATTGTGATTCCGGATCGTCTGACGCAGCTGCCTCAGGTGCCGGAGTACATAGAGGGTGTCAGCAATCTGCGTGGCACCATCATTCCGATTGTCAGTCTGCGGCGTCTGCTCAGCATGCCTGCGCGGCCTGCCGACGCTGAGACTCGTACGATTGTCGTCAGTGTACCGCCGCGGATTCTGGGCTGCACCGTGGATGCCGTCACTCAGGTGCTGCGGATTTCGCAGTCCGAGCTGTTGCCTGCCCCGGACCTGCTAAGTAGTGCGGGGACCAGTTTTATCGAAGGCTTTGCGAAGCTGGAGGGGCGGCTGGTGACGTTGCTGAGTGTTCCGCTGCTGCTGGATCCGACGAAGATGGATGCGGTTCGGGAGGCTGCCAGTCGTGGCCTGCCGACTGCCGCCGTCACTGGCTGACTGAGATCGTTTTCAAGCCTTAATTTTACATACTTAAGAAATCAGAGATCAGACCGATGGCCGACGAACGCAAACCTCGCACCAGTCGCAGCCGAACCGCCGCTGCTGCCGGAACAAGTCTGCTGGATTTCCAGCAGATCATCGAGAACTCGACGATCCGTGTGATCGTTGCAGATCTTGATCTGAAGGTTGTCTACATGAATTCTGCATCCCGCAGCACGCTGAAGGAAATGCAGCATCTGCTGCCGGTGCCGGTGGATGAAATCATCGGTCGCCCGATTGACATCTTTCATCGTGAGCCTGAACGGCAGCGTCGTTTTCTGCAGGACCCTCGGAACCTGCCGCATTCCGCACGAATCCAGCTGGGTCCTGAAATACTGCTGTTGAATGTGGTGGCTCTGCGCGATCGCGAAGGTCGCTACATTGGCCCGATGGTTAACTGGGAACGGATTACCGAGCAGGTGCGGGCACAGGAACGAGAACAGCAGCTGGTGGCTGAACAGAATGCGGCCGCGGAAAGTCTGCGACATCGAGTGACCAGTCTGATGAATGTGGTGGC
Organism: Planctomycetaceae bacterium; assembly: GCA_046075365.1. GTDB lineage: Bacteria > Planctomycetota > Planctomycetia > Planctomycetales > Planctomycetaceae > SXXK01. The sequence goes on along the minus strand of JBJTPZ010000333.1, from coordinate 12,283 downwards.
GGCGATTGCTGCCGGAGATCTGCGGCAGAATCTGGCTGCGGACGGTGACGATGATCTGGGGCGACTGGGGGCCAGCGTCGGTCAGATGTCGGCGGATCTGCGGAAGCTGGTGGGTGAAGTGATTGAGGCGGCCGATCAGCAAAGCGAAGGGGCTCAGGCGATCGCGGAGAGTTCCAATAATCTGAGTGAATCGTCCCAGACGCAGGCCGCTTCTGTGGAAGAGATGTCTGCGGCGGTGGACAGCATGCTGAAGTCCGTGCAGGTCATCAGCGAAAGTGCTGCAGTGGCTCGACAGCAGGCAGAATCGACTGCCGCTCTGGCTCGCGAAGGCGGTGCCGCCACTGAGGATGCTGTGCAATCGATGAAGCTGATTCAGAAATCCAGTGAACAGATCAATGACATCATTCAGGTAATCAGTGAGATTGCCAGCCAGACAAATCTGCTGGCGCTGAATGCGGCCATCGAAGCGGCTCGTGCAGGCGAGCACGGGCTGGGTTTTGCCGTCGTTGCTGATGAAGTGCGCAAGCTGGCTGAGCGTTCCAGTCTGGCCGCCAAGGAAATTACTCAGCTGATCAAAGAGTCAACTCGCCGCGTGGGTGAGGGGGCGGAACTTTCCGTGCGAGTCGGCAAGTCTTTGAAGTCGATAGTGCAGGCGGTGGAACAGACTGCCAGCGGTATCAGTCGAATTGCTGAGTCCACAGAAACGCAGTCCGAGAGTGCTCAGGAAGTTCAGACGGCCATCCGGACGGTCGGGCGTACGACGGAATCCACGGCTGCAGGTTCTGAAGAGCTGGCGGCCAGTGCCGAGCAGCTGGGTGCTCAGGCTTCAGCCCTGCGTGAACTGGTTGCTCGCTTTCGAGTCTGATCGGGTGGTCTCTGCTGACGGTGTCTGGTCATGGAACATCAACAGCTGACAGATGCGGAATTTGCGGAATTCCAGAAGCTGATTTTTCGGCTCTGCGGAATCCAGGTTCCCGCGAATAAGGTGATGCTGCTGAGCAACCGGATCAGGCGGCGACTTCGAGCCACGGGGACAGCGGGCTATGCGGACTATCTGCGTCTGCTGAAAACCAGGGCTGGCAACGATGAGCTGGCGCACTTTCTGGATGCGATTACCACCAACGAAACCTCGTTCTTTCGCACCGAAAAACAGTTTCAGTGGCTGCAGTCCGAGTTTCTGGACGATGTGTGCGGGCGTATCCGCAATGGCAGTCATCCGGCAACTTTGCGGCTTTGGTCAGCGGCCTGCAGTACGGGTCAGGAACCCTGCACGATGGCGATTTGTCTGGCGGAACAGAGTGTGCGGCTGCGGGGTGTGGACATTCGCATTGACGCCACAGATCTCAGTGAGCAGGCACTCAGTGTGGCTCGTTCGGGCACCTGGGAAGCTCGCGCTCTGGAAGGCATTCCCGCGCCCTTGCGGAAAAAGTATTTTCAGGAGCTTGCAGTGGCAGATGCGGCAGACATCAGCCCTGATCCGCTGCGTCGTCCTTTTCAGGTGCGCCCTGCTTTGCGGCAGTGGATGCATGTGGCTCGGCACAATCTGATGGAACCTGCGCCGCACAATAATTATGACTGCATTTTTCTGCGCAACGTGATGATTTATTTTAGTGCCGAATCCAAACAGGTGGTGGCCGGACATCTGATGCGAGCCCTTGCGGCGGGCGGTTATCTGGTGATTGGTCCTTCGGAAGGCCTGTCAGAGCAGTTGCAGGGGCTGCAGCGCCGTTCGCCGTTCGTCTATCAGAAGGCCATCGGAGGTGCTGCATGACTCAGTCAGCAGGCGGAGCTGCAGAAGGTGATGCAGCATTTCTGTCAGAAGAGATGTCTCAGTATCTGCAGGTCTACATCGACGAGTCTGAGGAAGAGCTGGAGAGTCTGACGGAGGCGATCTTGCAGCTGGAGCGTGATCCTCAGCATGCAGATTCACTGAACCGCGCTTTTCGCATGCTGCATTCCCTGAAGGGTTCGTCGGGAATGCTGGGTTTTGAAACTGTCGGCAACTTTGCGCATGAGCTGGAGGATCGATTTGAACGCTGGCGGAGCGGGGCTGCTCGGCTGGATCGTGAATCGACAACGCTGGTGCTGAAAGCGGTTGATTATTTCCGCAGCTTTTTGGCTCGTCTGCGCGTACGCGATCTGCATCAGGGGGATCCGGGACCGTTGCTGCGGCAACTGCAGCAGGTGGAATCAGGCAGTGCTGCAACCGCAGCGGGTCTGCTGCTGAAACCGGCAAATCCGGCTGAGGCGTCGCTGGTGCAGGGAGGAATGAGGGTCATTATTCGTTTTCGAAATGGGCTGCAGCTGGCCGATTTGAAAGCGCGCCTGATTCTGTCGAAACTTTCAGCGATCGGAGAAACTGGCGAATGTGAGCCTCCGCTGGAAGAAATTGACAGTTTCGAAAACCTGACTCTGTTTTCGCTGATTTTGATCACGACGCATCCAATTGAGGAAGTGCGGCGGATCGCCAGTGTGGACGGTGTCGAGTCCGTGGATGTCATTGCCGCTGGTCTGCCGGCGTCGGCAGCGGCGTCGGCAGCGGTCCAGCAGCCGTCTGAAGCAGCACCTGTGCTGAGTGCACCGGCCGCTGTGACGGCGAGTGTACCGGATCAGGTTGAGGTGGTGTCTGCTGAGCCTGTGCAGAGACAGACCGAGGAGTCGTCTGCCGGGATGACTGTGCAGGAAACGCTGCGGGTGGACATTGGTCGTCTGGATCAGCTGCTGAATCTGACGGGCGAGCTGGTAGTTGCCAACGCTCGATGTGACCAGTTGCTGGCCGAGATTGCTCCGCTGCATCGTCGTGGTCGGCGACAGCGTCAGGCGGTGGATTTGCGTGAGAATCTGCGACGCCGTTTTGAGCGTTTGCGTGGCCATGTGCAGGGTGTGTGTGTTGACGGCCGAATGACAGCCGAGCTGTTCGCCGGGCTGGACGATGAGCTGGAGGCTTTGGATCGCGAAGCTGAATTTCAGGAAGCCAATCGTCGTTTCTTCAGTGATATGTCAGAGGCTTTCGATCAGCTGAACCGGGTCTCGCGGGGACTGCAGCGATGCGTGCTCAGCACTCGCATGATTCCAGTTGGTCCGCTGTTCAATCGACTCAGGCGTGTCGTGTGTGATTTGTCTGTTGACCGAGGCAATCTGGCTCGACTGGCGATTCGCGGTGAGAAGACTGAGCTGGACAAGCGGATGGTGGATGCTCTTGGCGATCCGCTGCTGCATCTGATCCGCAATGCGCTTGATCATGGGATGGAAACGCCGGCTGAACGCGTGGCGGCCGGTAAACCAGAGTCTGGTACGATACAGCTGTCGGCTGCTCATCGCGGCAACAATGTGATTATCACGATTCAGGACGACGGCGGCGGCATCAGTACCGAAAAGATCCGGCAGAAGCTGGTGCAGCGCGGATTGATTGGGGCGGCACAGGCAGACGAGCTGAGTACGCAGCAGTTACTTGAGGCGATCTGGGAACCGGGGTTCAGCACAGCCAGCACTGTGACAGAGATCAGCGGGCGCGGAGTGGGGATGGATATTGTCCGCAGCACGATTGCAGAGCTTAGCGGAACGATAGAGGCAGCATCAGAAGCAGGGCAAGGCACCACCTTCACAATTCGGCTGCCGCAGACACTGGCGATCATCCACTGCCTGCTGTTTCGCTGCGGTGACGGCTGTTTCGCGGTTCCGGTGGAGGACGTGCGTGAGATTGTGTCGGTGTCGCCCGAGCAGATTCATGTGCTGCAGCACCGTCGGGCGATTGAGGTTCGGGGAGAGCTGATTTTGCTGGCTAAGCTGGACGAAGTGTTTCGCTGGAATGGGTCGTCGGGGAGTTTCAGCGGCATTGAGTCAGCCGAGCAGGCCACAGCGGGTCGCAGTCGCCGTCAGGAGGTTGTGATTGTGCAGGCGCGCGGACGAACGCTTGGGTTGTCGGTGGACAGCCTGATTGGTCGCACAAATCTGGTGGTGAAATCGCTGGCGGAAAACTATGCAGCGGTGCGGGGACTGTCGGGAGCCGGGATACTGGGAGATGGTACTGTCTGTCTGATGCTGGACAGTTCGGCAGTGGTTGATCTGACGGCAGCAAGGAGTGGTGTATGAGCAGTGATCAGCCGCTGAATGACGGACAGCTGGAGCGACTTGCGCCGGCGGTGCAGCGGGGGGCCAGTGCCTGTGCTGAAGCTTTGTCTGGCTGGTTTGGCACACCACTGTCGATTTCTGTTGAACGTATCGGTCAGGTGCCGCTGCAGGATGCGGCCAGACTGCTGGGATCCGGTGAGACCGCAGTTTGTGCCTGTCTGATGAGTATGGAGGGCGGGCTGACCGGGCAGATGCTGCTGGGGTTTGAAGATGCCAGCGGATTAATTCTGGCCGATCTGATTCTGCAGCGAGCCGCGGGGACAGCGGCGGTGTGGGGTGAGGTGGAAGAGTCGGCTGCGCTGGAGACGATGAATATCGCGGGCAGTGCCTTTTTGAACGGCATAGCAGAGAACCTTGCAGGGCGTCTGGGCAGGGATCTGTCACTGATTCCTTCACCTCCGATTTTTCTGCGTGACTTTGCCGAAAGCCTGCTGCAGTCGGCATTCATGTGTCAGGCGATGGATGCCAGTGTGCTGGTGTATGCTGAGACTTCATTTGTACTGGCCGGACAGCCGCTGTTGTGGACTTTTTTGTGGATCCCGGATTCGGATTCACTGCGACATCTGGGGTTGCTGATGGACGGGCTGCGGTCATGAACGGAAAGCAGACCGGCTCAGACGTAGACCGATTTCAGCGCCGCGTTGGCATGGGTGAGGTGGAGGTGCTGCGCGGAGCCGGTGAACTGAAGACTCTGCTGGGTTCCTGCATTGGACTGGTGCTGTACGACCGCCAGCACGTGGTGGCCGGGCTGGCGCATATTGTGCAGCCACAGACACAGCGAACGGATCAGCCACCCGGGAAATATGCCAGCACCGCGGTGCCGGAACTGATTCGGCTGATTGAGCAGAAGGGTGGTCGTCGACGCAGTCTGGAGGCGTGGTTTGCCGGTGGAGCCAGCATGTTTGGTTCGAATCTGAGCAATCAGATTGGACTGCAGAATTCCGCTGCGGTGCGACAGCTGCTGTGTGATTTTGGGATCCGCGTGATGGCCGAAGACTGTGGGGGAAAACGTGGCAGACAGTTAAGTTTTGATGTTGCGACGGGAATTGCGACGGTGGCAGTTTTAGGAAACAGTCCGGTTGTCATGCAGCCATCTGAACAGGGAGCACACGAATGAATCGACTGCTGATCGCTGATGATGCCTTGATCATGCGGATGAAAATCCGCGATGTGGCCCAAAAGGCTGGCTGGACAGTGGTGGGTGAGGCAAGTAACGGGGCGGAGGCGGTGGCGAAGTATGCAGAGCTGCGTCCGGATCTTGTGACGATGGACCTTGTGATGCCGGAGCTGGACGGGCTGGAGGCGTTGCGGGCAATTCGCGGACAGTTCCCTGAAGCAGCGGTCGTTATGATCAGTGCTGTCAATCAGAAGGAGCGTTTGCGGGAGTGTATTTCAGCGGGGGCTGTAGATTTTATTGTCAAACCGTTCCAGGCTCTGGAACTTCAGGTTTTTTTTGAGCGCAGTTTGCGTCCGGCGACTTGACCGCCGGCCCTGACTGAGGGAGATTGCCCAGGTGTGAATCAGACAGGCAGGTCCGGTATTCTGCTGCTGAATCCGGCTGGAGATTTTTGTGGCGAGCAAAGCGCGAATCCTGATTGTTGATGATTCTGCGTTGTTCCGCACGATGCTGCAGAATGTCGTGCGTGATCTGTCAGAGTTTGAAGTTGTTGGTACAGCCTCGAACGGGCTGGCGGCGCTGGACAAGATCGAGCAGTTGAATCCGGACGTGGTGACGCTGGACGTGGAGATGCCGGGGTTATCTGGAATCGAGGTATTGCGTGAGCTGAAGCGTCGAGGTTGTCGCAGTCGCGTGATCATGGTCAGTCGATTTACGGCGGCCGGGACTCAGGTCACAACCGATGCGCTGCTGGAGGGTGCTTTTGATTTTGTGTTGAAGCCAGCGGGGGCGAATGCTGCGGACAATCGGCTGCAGCTTCTGGAAGCCCTGCAAGCTCCCTTGCAGGCTGTCAGGCAGCAGCTGGACTTTAAGCCTGATACTGTTCAGGGGCTGGTTCCGCTGGCAGCGGGGCGGATTCTGTCGGCGACCAGACTGCTGGTCATCGGTTGTTCTACGGGAGGTCCGGACGCTCTGGCGCGACTGATGCCGGAGCTGCCTGCGAAGCTGCCGTTTCCGATGCTGGTTGTGCAGCACATGCCTGCCGGGTTTACGGCAACGCTGGCGGCGCGGCTGAACGAGGCTTGCGAGTATCCTGTGCGGGAGGCTGCGGACAATGAGCTGGTGCAGGCAGGCACGGCTTTTGTGGCTCGCGGTGGTCGTCATCTGAAGCTGTTGCCGCGAGCTGGCGACGTCATGTTTCAGCTGACTGAGGATCCTGCGGAGAGTTTCTGTCGGCCGGCGGTGGACTATACGCTGCGATCGGCAGTGTCGGTGTATGGGAGCGGTGTGACGGCCGTGATTTTGACGGGGATGGGTTCTGACGGGGCGGCTGGGTGTCGTCTGGTGCGGGAGTCCGGAGGTCGGGTGCTGGTTCAGCACCCTGACGGCTGTACAGTCTACGGGATGCCAAGGGCGGTTAAGCGGGCGGAACTGGCGGATGAGGAGTGGCGTCTGGACGAGCTGGCGGGGCGAATTCAGCAGCTGGCAACGGCGGCCAAAGCGGTGAAACGCTGACTGCGACTGGTGTAAGTTCCCTCGAAATCCATCGATTCAGCGTTGTTTTCCCAACAAAAGTCTGGTGAGATATCGGCTGATTTGGCGAATACGACTGATGCTCCTCAATTCTCCCCGCCTGTTTTCCTTCCTGCCTGCAGATCAGACACAGCGATTATGAAGCGACGGGTCTTTCTCAGTGCCGCAGCAGCGGGGTCTGTCGCGGCCACAATGGCTGGCGGTCAGGCTGGCGGTCGGGCTGTCAATGCTGCCGGAACTGCTCGCAGCACGATACTGTTCTTCCTCAGCGGTGGCGCGTCGCACATTGATATGTGGGACATGAAGCCGGCGGCTCCGCTGGAGTATCGGGGGCCCTTTCAGCCGATATCCACATCGGCTCCGGGTGTGACCTTATGTCAGCATCTGCCTTTGCTGGCTCAGCAGGCCCATCACCTGGTGCTGCTGAACAGCATTGGGGGTTCTGTCAGTACCAACGACCATCATGCCGGCTATTACTACAATCTGACGGGGCATGTGCCGGACGCTACGTTTCTCAGCCTGGGCAACAATCGGACACCGTATGCATCGGACTGGCCGTCGATGGCAACGGTGGCGGGTTCCCGCCGGCCTCCGCATCCGGATCTGACGAATACGATTACGATTCCGCATGTGGAAGGTGCCCCGGCTTATACTCGACCTGGCCAGTTTGCGGCTCGCCTGGGGACTCAGTATGACCCGCTGTATGTCATTGGCAGTCGTGAAACTCCGCTCAGCTTCCAGGCTCCTGCCATCACGCTGGAGGGTGAAGTAAGTCCTGGACGTCTGTCGGATCGGACTTCAATGCTGAAGGCTCTCGATGAGGCTCGTCGCGACCTTGATCGGTCTGCGGCTGTCGCATCGTGGTCGGCACAGCAGCAGCGTGCATTTTCGCTGCTGATGTCTCGCCGCACGACCGGTGCATTCGATCTTTCGCAGGAGCCGGCTGAGGTACTGGAGCGGTATGGTCGCACAATCAACGGCACCAGCCTGCTGCTGGCTCGGCGTCTGGCAGAAGCCGGGGTCCCATTCATTACGGTGTTCTGGATGGGCGATGAAAAGCAGGCCGAGCGTCGCAAGTGTGCCAGTGGTGGCGGCTGGGATACTCACGGCAACAATTTCCAGTGTCTGCAGGACTGGCTGCTGCCGGAATTCGATCGCGGCTTTTCGGCTCTTGTCGAGGATCTTTCGCAGCGTGGTCTGCTCGATCAGACGTTACTGCTGGTGACCAGCGAAATGGGGCGTAAGCCGAAAATCGGGGATCCGCGTTCCGGCGGGCCTTCAGGAGCCGGTCGGGATCACTGGACCCACTGCCTGACGGATGTGATGGCTGGTGGCGGGCTGCGGGGCGGGCAGACCTATGGCAGCAGTGACCGCTTTGCCGAGTATCCTCAGGATCGTCCGCTGACTCCGGCCGATGTGGCTCGCACTGTCTATCATGCCATGGGCATTGAGGATCTGACGGCCTATGACAGCCAGAATCGCCCCTATCAGCTGCTGGATGCGGGTGAACCGCTGACTGAGCTGTTCTGAATCGCCTGGTTCCTGCCGGGCGGCAGGTCAGCTGACGGATTCCAGTCTGAGCAGTTCTCCGGTTTCGGGAACCGCCTGCAGGGGCAGCTCTTTGCGGGCATCGTCTGAGTACAGCACCATGGTGACTTCGTTGCCGCGGTTACTGAAAAACAGTTCGTCTGTGAACGCTCGCATGATCAGCAGGCCGCGACCGCTGGCCAGTATCAGTTCCGGGTCATTGCAGCGTTCGAAGGCAGCCTCGACGTTAAAGCCGTTGCCTTCGTCGGAGATGGAGATCCAGAGGCCAAACAGGCCGACCAGTTCTGTGACCTGAACATGCCGACTTGTCCAGGGCTCAAGCTGTTCACGTTCGCGGGCCAGTTCGATAAAGCGGGACGTTCCGTCTTCTTTGAGTTCCGAGCTGATTTCCAGGTTGCCGTGGTAGAAAGCGTTATTGAGGGCTTCTTCCAGTGCCATGCAGAAGTGGTTTTCGCGGGAACCTTCGACCACCTGAAATTCGCCGATGGCACTGAGCAGCCGTTCGCGCAGCGGGGAAATCAGGCTGCAGCGGGTGGGGACGGTGAAGCGTGTCAGCCGCAGATGCTGAGAATCTATCAGCCGAGTTTCCTGCCAGAGGTGTGCTGTCATTGGGGTATCACAACAAGGTTGCCCCGCAGGAGGCTGGGGGGAAACGGGGGATTTCCGGGGAAACAAAACAGACTCCACGTTTTCTCTCATACCGACCCCGGACCTGCAAACGAAATTCGTGAAATTTGGGTTGAGAGGGGGCGGGGAGCTCTGAAAAACCCGGCATGATCCTTTTGGGAGGCTGCAGGCGGTACAGTCAGACTGCGCTGCCAGGCCCCCCAACTCGGTACCGATCGCCGCGAAAACACCCCCAGACGGTTGAAGTCCGGCCGATGTTTGCTGTAGTACGCCCTGAATTCCCTGTTTTCCCGGATCTCACGGCAGCAGCAGCAGGTGCCTGCCCATCGGGTCTGCAGGGATGCATGCTTCGTGAATGTCTGCAAACACCACTTACAATCGCAATTCGCTGGGGTCGGGCCGAAAGAATGCAACGGATTTTCATTTCGGGAATCGGGGTTGTCAGCTGTCTGGGAAATGATCGCCGCACCTTCTGGAAAAACATCATTTCCAGCCAGTGCGGCATTTCAGTTCTCACTGAACACGACACAAAGGACCTCGAAGTCAACATCGGTGGCGAAGTTCACAATCTCGATGATGCTCGCATCAGCGTCAACGACAGCGTGTCGGCTCGCAAGATGGACCGAGCTTCACAGTTTGCCGTGCATGCGTCGTATGAAGCCCTTGAAGATGCCGGACTTCCGGTGTCCGGCATCGGTGAACGGGCGGCGGTGATTCTGGGTGCCGGGCTTGCCGGTCTGGAAACCTACGAGCTGCAGCATGAGAAGCTGCTGACGAAGGGGCCGTCGCGAGTCAGTCCGTTTACGATTCCCATGCTGATGCCCAACGCACCCCCGGGAAATGTCAGTCTGGCATTCGGTGTTCAGGGAACGGCCTACACCACCAGCAGCGCCTGTTCATCATCGGGCCATGCGATGATTGACGCGTTTGAGTACCTGCGTCGCGGAGATGCTGACTTCGTAATTACAGGCGGCACTGAAGCCTCGCTGACTCGACTGGGTATCGCCTCATTTGTCAATATGCGGGCGATGAACAAGACGATGAATGATCGTCCGCAGCAGTCGATGCGTCCGTTTGACGCTGACCGCGGTGGCTTTATTATGGCGGAAGGCGCTTCGGTTCTGATCTTCGAAACGGAGGAGCACCTGCGGCGACGCGGCGGACGGGCGTGGGCAGAAGTCCTGTCCGGACGCTCTACGAGTGACTCCTTCCATCTGACTCAGCCTGACCCCCAGGGACGCCAGGCGGTGCGAGCGATCCAGCTGGCTTTGCAAAAGGCTGGTCTGAATCCTGCGGACATTGCTGCCGACACCTACGTCAGTGCTCACGGCACCAGTACGCATTATAACGATGCGATGGAAACGGTAGCCTTGAAATCGGTGTTTGGTGCTGATGCCTCACACCTCCACATCAGCTCCATCAAATCCATGCTGGGACATATGATCGGCGCTGCCTGTGCCGTGGAAATGTCGGCCTGTGCAATGGCCCTTACGTCGGGAATTTTGCCGCCGACCATCAATTACGACACACCGGATCCGGAATGTGACCTGAATTACATCCCGAATACCGCGGTCGATCGTGCCTGTCGGTATGCGGTGAACAACAGTTTCGGTTTTGGTGGACACAATGTGTCGCTGGTGATCGGGCGAGTCGACGATCCGGAGCTGCGCCGCACGGACCTCTGATCGTCCCGGTTTGACTTTTTCCCCCGCGAGACTACAAACAAGCTGCGGATTCCTCGGTATTCAGCAGTTATTGAACGGAGCAGGTTTTGTGGGCACTCAGACAATCGCGGTATCGGGGGCTTCGGGGCTGGTAGGTGGTCGACTGGCGCAGCTGCTGAAGGCAGCCGGGCATACAGTGCTGCCGATCAGCCGTCGCTCTGTCGACAGCTCCACGATTGTGTGGGACCCGGACCGTGGATTCGTGAATCCTTCGCGGCTTGAGGGAGTGGATGCGATTGTGCACCTGGCGGGCGAAAACATCGCTGCAGGTCGCTGGTCACCTGCTCAAAAGCAGAAAATTCGCGACAGTCGCGTTCTTGGAACTCGCAGCCTGGTAGCCTCACTTAAAGGGCTCACCAAACCACCCAAAGCTTTGGTCTGCGCGTCCGCCATCGGTTTTTACGGAGATCGCGGGGACGAGGTCCTGAACGAACAGTCGGCGCCTGGTACCGGATTTTTGGTGGATGTCTGTCGTGAATGGGAAGCGGCAGCCGCTGCGGGCACTGAACTGGGCATGCGAGTGGTGCAGGTGCGGCTGGGAGTCGTATTGTCGGCTCAGGGCGGAGCTTTGCAGAAGATGCTGTTTCCGTTCCGCATGGGAGCGGGTGGAATTGTAGGCAGCGGTCGACAGTACTGGAGCTGGATCAGCGTGACGGATGCCGCACGGATCTTTGCGTTTTGCGTTGAAAATCCCGGTATCAGTGGTCCGGTCAACGCAGTCAGTCCGCACACAGCCACCAATTTTGATTTCACCAAAACTCTGGGAGCTGTGCTGCGGCGTCCGACCATTTTCCCCCTGCCTGGTTTCATGGCAAAAATTGTGCTGGGCGAAATGGCTGGTCCGCTCCTGCTGGCCAGTGCTCGCGTTACACCTGACGCACTGCGGAAAGCCGGCTTCACGTTTTCTCAGCCCGGCCTGCGTGAATGTCTGGAAGCCGAACTGAAGTGAACGACAGTACTGGGCGCGGTCCGGCCTGGATGCGGATCTGCCTGTGGGCAGCGGCCCTGCAGTGTCTTGTCTGGGGCCCCTTCATCATCCTTGCTCCGCAGCAGTCAGCGGTTGCGTATGGCTACGGTACGCCGCCGCGGGATCTGTTTCTCTGGCAGGGCATGGGGCTGATCATTTTGCTGTACGGAGTTGGTTACGCGGTGGCCGGAACGGCTCCGCTGCGTCACTGGCTGACAGTTTTGCTGGGGCTGCTGGCCAAGGTTTTGGGGCCGATCGGGATGACGTGGGCGGTGCTGCAGGGGCAGACGTCACCTGGCGTCCTGCGGCTGATTCCGATTCACGATGTGATCTGGTGGCTGCCGTTTGCGATCATAGTGCTGCGTGGGGCGCGAGGGCTTAGCCCTGCAGCTGCTGCAGCAGTTCCAGCACCTTCGACTCGATCAGATCACGCACCTGGCGAAATTCTTCCGGGGGCATCTCGCGGGGGTCCGGAATCTTCCAGTCCACTCGCAGTTTCGCCTCCACCAGCGGACACTCGTCACCACACCCCATCGTGACCGCGGCGTCAACCTGTCTGCCGTTGAAGTCACTGAGCCCCTTGCTGGCGTGGGCTGTCAGGTCATAGCCACGTTCCTGCATGGCTGCGATGGCCCT
>JBJTPZ010000332.1:0-3156 GCA_046075365.1 Planctomycetaceae bacterium | reverse complement strand
TTTTCAAGAAGCGAAGGACGAATCGAAGTGCGGGTGTCAGCCCCGGCAGGTATTGGGTGCGTTTTTTGACTACAGCGGCAAAACGGTCGCGGAGGGGAGGCAGGTGTGGTGAATTCGTGCCTGTGTGTTTAAGCCGGGGGGGCACGGTTTGCTGGCGAAACGCGACATTTTGCGACTTTTTCAAGGATGCAGGCCGTTTGTCTGGCGAATGCAAAAAAAAATTGGTTTTTTTTGCGTAACGTCGTGGTGCACTGCCTGTAGAGGGTTGCAGTGTTGCGAATGCAGCTGAATATCGCCATTGCTATTCTTGTGGGAGGCTACTCATGTTGATTTCGGAGACGCTTTCAGTGCACGACGAACGGGAACGGGAAAAAGTCCAGGCAGAGGTGAGCATGCTGCTGGACCTCGAAAACTGCATCCCGCAGATCTGCGCACTGTGGCAGATGTTTCTGCCCTCTGCAGTGTGTTGCACGATCGAACTGAAGGGGCTCCTGGCAGACGTGCGCCTGCTGGGGGCTCGGCTGAACGATTTGCCGGACGGGGAGAACCTGACAAGCATCACGGAGGAACTCGACAGACTGCGAAGACGCCTGGATGATCTGAAAATGGCCATGCTGGAGCCGCTGGCCGCATGCTGCACGGTGATTGTGCAGTCGTTGCGGGACTGGCTGCACGGGAAGGGGATCATTAAAGAATCGCGGTTGAACGACCCGAAACTGCTGGCGCTGCAGATGGCACACCTGCTGTTGACAGGGCGGTGCTGCTGTGGTGAGGATCAGGAGCGGCTGAAAAGGCTGCATAAACAGAGTTCAAGGTGTCACGAGGATCACCGACTGAGTGGCTGGGATTTGCAGCGGGAAAGTCTGAATCACTTCCTGCTGCGGGCTTTGCTGGGTCACAACTTCGGTCCCGACTGGAAACTGACGGATGAGAGTCAGGTGCAGAAGGCAGCCGAGTTTGCTCTGAATCACTGGTCACCGCGACTGCTGCCCACCGGGATGCTGCTGGATTGGGTGAGGCCGATTCTGGAGGCGGTGCTGATCCCGGTGTGCCGCAGATGCAGCAACGAAGTCAGTCTCAAAAATGTCTGTGCCTGTACACTCGCTGATCCATCACAGACGCCGGATGTTGTGGATCCGACATGGCGACTGGTGCCACAGGAGCAGCGCCAGCAATACAGCCCGCTTTCAATGTATCGGATCAGCCGAACGGCTGACGGTTCCTGTGTGCATGGTGATGACAATCAGACTGCGAAGCTGGTATTCCCTGCAGTGCCGCTGCCGTTTGTGGCGGCTAAGGATCGTCCCGCGAATTCCAGCGGTCCGACGTGTCCATACTGTTATTTGCCACTGGGGAAGGCCACAGAGGTCGACTTCAGGATCGCCAAAGCGGAAAAGACGGACGTGGAAACGATCGCGGACGGCGACGGGCAGGCATTGAATGAGGCTGCGGACAAGCCGCAGGCGGACCTGGCGCTACTGCTGACCGCAGTGACAGCGTCACTGGAACGCGATGGTGATACAGACGGTACCATCGCGGCATTCCGGGAGTTTCAGGAGCAGGCCGGTCGTCTGTATGCACAGTATTCCCAGCTTACTCCGGAGGAATTTCAGAAACAGGCAGCGAAACTGAAAAAGGAGTTCAGGCAGCTTGGCGCTAAGCTCAAAAGAAAGTCCCGCAAGGCTGCCGAAGTGCTTGGCAGTCGCATGCGGCCCAGGTGTGAGGAAGCCGACGAAGTCTGACGGCTGGAACGACCTAAGTTCTGCGCATACTTTTCCTTTTTTTGAATACACAGAGAGTCTTTGGAGAGCTGTCATGTCGCACAGGCCCAACACGTCATTGTCGGAATTGATTCGAAATCACTGCAGTCATGTGACTGTCCGGCGTGGCCGGACAACGATTGAAGGTGTTCCCGAATGTCGACTGATCATTGTGCCGCCGGAACAGTCTGGTGAGCACTACAGTGCTCAGTTGTGTACCGACCGACCTCCGGGTGAGCGTGCTGCAGAAATTGGTTTTTCGGTGCAGGATGAGCAGGGGAATATATATGACTGGGGTGTCTTATCGGGAAATGGATCGCTGTATTTTTCCGTTCCGGACGAGGCGGATGTGAGCGGACCACTGTACCTGCAGCTGGGCAGTCTGGCGGGGACCACGGCTGGAGTGGAGGCTGTCGTGCAGGCGTGGAGAAGGGTGCCGGCTGCGATGACATTGGCGGCAGCCCACGAGGGGGCCTTACCGCCAAACGGTGCTCTGATTCAATTGGTGGACCGCAACATTGAGATCAGTGTGCCGGGGGAGCGGGTGCCTTTTAGAATTCTGGCTGTGCTTGCTCGACACCGCACCACCGGAGAGCAGAAGGTTGTGCTGCAGTTTGCTTTGACGCGGATCGGCGAAACGCTTTGGTGCTCATTCCCGGCCGGTCAGCTGCTGGATGTGCTGCAGTTCGATCAGTATGTCATTGAAGCGTGGCCATTGACGGTGCAGCCGCGCAGCAGGATGCTGGTGCCGGACCAGTTGCTGGAAGATTTTCGCGGGAGTTCATTGCAGGCGAGGCTGGCGGTGGAGGGGCTTGAAGACGCTATAGCGGAATTCCTTGAGGGCCCGGTCAGGCGAGCTTCGCAACGCTCCGTTGTGGCCTGTATACGTCGTTCCGGGGCCAGCCTGCAGTGGGGCAAAAAGCGGCCGTCTCGGATCCTGCCCAAAACTGAACTGGCTCGCGACAACGCAGTGCAGTCCGAGCTCAGGTTCGCAGAAAGATTGTCCCGGTGTGAACTGGAAGTTCAGATCGAGACACGCGGACGGGAGAAATTCCTGGTGGCTGTGCTGCTCACATTTCTGGACCAAAGCATTCCGGCTCAGACGCTTCTGCTGCGAATGCGTCTGCACGACGGGACTCAAATGGAAGCAAACATCAATAACAGCGTCGCGGAATTTTCGGATTTGCCGGCAGGCATTGCAGAACTGCTGGTGCTGCAGGTGCAAGACGATGGAAGTACTGTCGAACTTGATGGACTGGCCTTGAAACTGGAGGCGGAAACATAATTTCGGCTGTGAAACCAGGTTTTAAGCCTCGTGGTTCCGGGGCAGCTGTCCCGAACTGGATCAAGCACCTGCAGATGCTGAGACGGCCGTGTGACGTGTGTTGATGGGAAT
>JBJTPZ010000331.1:0-1975 GCA_046075365.1 Planctomycetaceae bacterium | reverse complement strand
CGATTCGTTCCGTGCCCTGCAGTCACTCATATCAGCCACAAACTTCAATGGCAAGCATAACATGGCGGAAAGTCATTCGTCGTCATGAGAAATACGAAGACTGATCGCGTCCAGCCGATCGATCTCGTCCGACCGAGAATGTCGCTGAACACACTCGCCGATCCAGTTTCGAGCGTCGGCATCGACAGTCATTCCGAGCGTCGCGTCGATGCGCCGCTGTAGCTCAAGTGAACTGATTCGCCCGGCCAGCCTTTCCGATTCCCAATGCTTCAAAGCCTGCGTGAACCGATCCTGCCGAGTGCGTGAAAGGTGAATCGTGCCGGGATACACGCGGTATCCACAGACGGTTACTCCGTGTGAACTGCGGTTGATCAGAGTTGGCGGCCGGGACTCCAGTTTCAACGTCTGGTTCAGGAATTCATCAACACTTTCAGCACAACTTTTAACTTCGTCACGCGTCGCTCCCCAGAAAACAAAGTCATCCATGTACCGGACCATCCCGGCCACCCGTCGCCGCTCCCGCAGAAATCGGTCGAGCGGTCCGAGGTAATAATTTGCAAACCACTGCGACGTGAGAGCACCGATCGGTAGTCCCCGGCCGTTGCCATCCCCGTACGCGTCGATGATTCGATCGATCAGTTCCAGCGTCCCGGCGCCTTTCAGGCGACGGCAAATCAGCTTCCTGAGAATATCGTGGTTGATGCTCGCAAAGTACTTCCGGACATCCATTTTGGCATACCACGGAAATCGTCGGAGATGTTGCTGAGTGCGTCTTACGGCAGCTCCGGTACCACGACCAGTCAGGCACGCAAATGTATCAGCGACCAAAGCGCGTTCCAGCAATGGCCCAACATGCCACATCAGAGCATGCTGCAGCACACGCTCACGAAAGCAGACCGCCGTAATCACACGCGGTTTGGGATCGCGAATGCAAAACGTCCGGCCCTGACCGACCCTGACCGTGCCATCGACAATGTCTCGTCGCAGCTCACTCAAATTTGGCAGCAAATTGTCCAGAAAAGAACGGACTTCATAACGTCCCCGTTTCCCGGCAGCGGCACGCCATGCGGCCGAGGCCAGATTGTCCCAATCGGCAATTGTCTCCAGCGAGACATACGTCGGATTCATGGCTAAACCGCATTCGCTGCGTGGTCCCCGACTGCGGGTGTCCCATCCGAGCCGCCACTCTCCGGTCGCTTTTCGGCACGCATCATTTCCAGAAACGGATCGGCGTATCTCTCGATCCGGCTTTGACCAACACCCGCAATCTTCGCCAGCTCTTCCCGGGTCGTCACGTGTCGCCGAACGACTTCCGCAAGGTGCTCGTTATTGAAGACGGAGTAAGCCGGAACCTTGTCCCGTTCAGACAGGTCCTTACGCAGCACACGCAATTTCGAATAGATGCGGAATTGTTTCTCACTCAACAGATCGCGGTAATCGATTCGCTCTTTCTGCTGCGTCGAATTTTGCGGAGGATCGCCCTTCTCATAGGTCACACAAATCGACCAAAAACTATTCGCCCCATCCGATACGAATTGCCGTTCAATCGAGGTCACGCGATGCGTGCCCAGGAATCGATTTAGCTCGTCGACCTGCGATGCATGGACGGGCACTTGAAAGAATTGAATCTGCATGATTGCTCCGGGAATTCACGAACGTGGCAGGACTGCAACCACAATGTACGATGGACTGGAGGTCCGTCGTACAAAGACACGGCGAGCTGAAGTTACAAAGAATCAGTCTCATGCACCACCAGTGTGTTCAAAATTCGTATCCACCACGACTCGTCGCTCTTCGCTGCGCTGCCTCCGCCTGCTCCGCGACGGCTCCGGCCGCTCCGCTCCGGCTCCTCGCCACCTCACCCGGGCTCACCCCCTGAACTGGAGCAGCGAAAGCCAAGGTAGATGCCACGGCGCCCAGGGTGGTTGCCATCCCGGTACGCCGCCCGCACGATCAGCGCGGGGTCGGCCCAGCC
>JBJTPZ010000330.1:0-9290 GCA_046075365.1 Planctomycetaceae bacterium | reverse complement strand
TTGCCCGTTCAAATCGACGTTTCGCAGTGCGATGCGCTGAAAGCCTGTGTGAATGAGCCAGCAGTGCTCGGTGTTCAGGGACCTCCGGGCACGGGTAAGACGAACTTACTCGCAATGGTTGCAGAGTCGCTCGCAAGACTTGGGCGACGTGTCCTGATCGTTGCGCCGACGCACCAAGCTGTGAACAACTCGCTGGCAGCAATTAACTCGTTATTCCCTGCTAGAAAACTGGTGAAAGTGGGCAACGCACTACGTAGGGAGTCGTTACCCGACGACGTCGAATGCCAGGTGCTAAAAGTCGCAGTTCGAAACGATAGTAGTCGGACCGGCAGCGAACAGGTCATCGGCATGACGTTTTTGTCTGCACTTCAGCATCTCGCCGTGCAGGCTAGTGGACTGGCACCGAATGTGATTTTGATTGATGAAGCCGGTCAATTGCCCCTATGTCAAGGAATGTGCACAGGTCTGTTCGGTGCGGGCTCGACCTTGCTCTTTGGTGACGACCTGCAAATGCCCCCTGTGTTTACCTCCGAACGAGGTTCCAGTCCTCTTGCTACCTCGCTCTTTTCACGTTTGAGGCACTGCCATCCAGCCTCAATTCTGATGCTCAATACGTCGTATCGGCTGAATTCAGAGATCTGTGATTTTATTGCTGAGAGTTTTTATGGTGGTGCAGGCAGATTGATCGCCGCTGAATCCTCTCGCGATCGTCGTCTTTCGGTGGCATTGGGAGGTAATACCGTAACAGCGTCGTTCAGTCGCCAGATTCTGCAAGCGGAAAAGTCGTTAATCTGGATCCGATCTACGGACGATGGATCCCGGCAACTCAATCTAAGAGAGGCAGAGGCGGTCGCTCAACTCGCGATTCATGCCATTCAGTCGGGTCTGCATCCGAATCAATTGGCGATTGTTACACCTTATCGTAGGCAAGCAGCCGCAATTAGGAGAATTATACAGTATCAATTGGTGAATCTCTCCGCGAACTTACCGATCATTGATACCGTTGAACGAGTTCAGGGACTTACCGTCGAGTTTGTCATCGTTTCTATGTGCACGACTGATGCAGACTACGCGTCGGAAGTTGCCGGCTTCATTTTTTCTCCCAATCGTCTCAATGTCGCGGTCAGCAGGGCGCGAACCAAGGTTGTCATCTTTGCCTGTGAGGAGATCCTGAATGCGCTGCCCACAGACTACGAAGGATTGATCGCACTGAAAAAGTTTAGGGAGTCCTTGCTGACGATGTACGCGCTGTCATGAATAATGCGATTGATTACGTTGGGGCGATCTGGGGTGGCTGGGTGGGTTTGAGATCAGCACATTCGCTGCTGCCAATTTCAGCAGCGACGCGACCTCCAGCGGCTGACGCCTGTTTCCTTCCCTGTACTCCTGCGCCAGCTTGTTTCCTTCGAAGAGCCTGCATCCACTGAATTTCCTTCTGCGTTTCGTGCCCCGCAGTTGCCTTCCGGGGGGCGCTGGATTTAGCGTGGGCGGGACTGCGGCTAAACCGCAAGCTGCAGGGCGTCAGAATTCCAGCCTGGCCGAAAGCATGAGCTTAGTTTGCTGAGGGGGGAGGCGTCCGATCGTGTGGGGCTTCAGTAGAAATGCTCGAGCGGCTTCGCACAGCCGATCGGGCGGATTGCTGCGGAGCAAGACCTCCCGTGGAATGCTGTCAGCATCACACAGATTCAACGCACCGGCCTCGAAAATCCAGATTTCGGCGGCGTGTTTGTCCGAGGGAAGGTTGCGAGGCCGTTTACACGGCGCGTGCCGGTAACCAGCGGTTTTGCCACGACCCGCAGTGTCTGCAGCAAAAGTCGCGCGACTCCGAAAATCGCTGCGGAAGCTGCATCCACCTTTGCCGGCAGAGCACCATGGCGTGGCTATGGTCATTCAGGGCAGCAGCTTCCGTAAGAAAGGTGAGAATCGCTCCTCGCAGCGGCAGTTTGCAGGCTGCCAGTCGCAGAAGACAGATCTCGGGCTGGAAAGCCCGAGCTACATCAATCGGCGCTCATTCGTGGTTCATTCAGCAAGCAGTGGAGTCTCACCGTGGTTACCGTACTGACCAGCGTACTCTGGTTGCGGCCCCAACGGCGGGCCACACCAGCTCCGTCCGGTGAAACCGAGTTGAGCCGGCACTCGAGATACGCCACTGCCGTGGACGGCGACTCCGACCTGCTTGTCCCGCACACTCGCGACGCCACCATTCTGCTGTGCAGCACAGCCCATGACGACAATTGAGCAGAATCGGAACTCCGCACGCAAAAACGGGCTGCGCCGAGCCCGAGGGAACTGCGTCAACACCCTGACACCGCCGCGGTGGTGACCTCGAACCTGCTGATTCTGGCGGCAACGAATAAGCTGTTTCCAGAAAGGAACCCTCTTCGTTAAAATGCTTTGTTTTTCTCTCGGCGTAACACATTGAGACGGAGGGAGTTACCGATTTCGAGACCCTTTCGGTGTCCAAACCGAAAGTGAACCCCCTTCGAAATTCAGATCAGCCGCTCATACCCCGGCAGTCAAAAATTCGAATGCCGACCGCTCCATCGAAACCCCGGTGTCGAAACAATTTCGACCCCGGGTTTTTTTCATGCGCGAACCGAGACATCCCGCCGAAACGCGTGACGTAACACCAGTATTTTCAGCCACTTAAGCACACACCGCTGCCGCCGGCGTGTCTCTCCCGCTGACTCCGCAGGTCGAAAAAACCGATGCAGGTGCAGAGCCCGGTGCCCGAAACTCCCGAAAGTCTCGCCCACACCAGAGACACCCCGGATCCGGGTTATATGGGGCATCCGGTTCGCCAGGGCGTTTTCGGATGACTGAAATGGACCTGCGGGTTATGGGAATGCCAGACAGGTCGGCCGGCGCTGCATGCAGATCTTTTTCCGCAAGGCAGGCTTTTTCTCCGGCAACCTCGAACAGACTTGATCGGAAATACCCGGCAATGCGATCGCAGGAAGCGGCACCCACAAGCCTCTGGTTAAGTACAGATTGATCCAATCGACTACGTCTGCTGGAATGCCGTCTTACTGGAATGGGTCTCGCTCGACGAAACTGTGCGGAATCTAGTTCTTCGCCGTACGCCGACCAAGTTCCCTCATGTAATCACCTATCTCCATTCCGTGCGATTTTGCCAACGCTTCCAATGCCTTGCTGGTCACTATCTGCTCACCTTGCTCAATTCGACGCAACTGCCGATCGGTGAGTCCATGAATCTCCTTCTGCTTCAACCCTGTATCTTCACGCAAGCTTTTAATGGCTTGGCCGTATCGGCGTCGAAATTGATCATTCTTCTCCTTGTCTTTGATTGCAACTGCAGGATTGATGAGCTGCTCCAGTTGCTTCCAGCCCAGGTGCGTGTCTGAATGTGGCCAGTAAAGAAAACGTCCATCCTCATCAATCTCGAACTTGGCGCACTTGCTGTCGTTATCCCCGAGGAACCGGGCGACCCTGGAACACGGCACTGTCATACGATCAAATGATGGTGAAAGAAGAACGAGATTATCTCCTTCCACCCACGCATCCACAATTGTCTTGCTCCCATCGTTTTCGGCCATTCCGCTGACTAAGCGCTGAATCAGCCTCGACTCGGACGCAATGTCGCTGTCGGCGGCCAGATGCAGCCGATCTGGTCGACGAATTCTTAGCTTCATTAATCGAGATGTCACACCCTCAACGGGGAATCCGCTGATGAATACCAGCTGTCGACTCTCATTTGATACGCTTAACTTCTTCAGCATCTCATCGGTCAGATCCGCAAGTCGTGAAATAACAACAACGGACTCACCGCCAACTTTAGCAGCAACCGGACCCGTGGGCGAGACAGCACATACGCTTGCTCCTGCCCTAAACGCCGGAGCAAGCCTTCTGACCGACTGCTTACACAATTCCAAATAAGCTGGATTGGTTGCAACGAGAGTGAATTCTTCGTTCTTTGGGGGCTTTTTCTGCGACTTCATTCGCACGAGCGGTGGCACTACTCGATTTCGTGTATTTGTTGCCATTGCTGCAGTAACTCCGGCCGATGCTGTTCGGCTAGTTCTTTGATCTCTCTCAGGACTTTCGCCGAAGGTTTTCCGAAGACTTCCTCGATCATGCGCGACGAATCTTCCAGGAACGAAACCTTGATTTCCCACTCGCCCGCTTTCTTGACGTGGAAATGAGGTGGCTCGTGGTCGTTTGACCAGAACCAGATTTTCAGTCCGCTCAACGAGAATGCGGTCACGGTTGCCACGACAATACTACTCCCCTTATCGGACATTTTGCAAGTGTAACTTGTCGCAAATGTCCGGCCTGCCCCGTTATTTCCTACGCCTGATCGTTTCGCAGCCGTCCAACGAGAATTCGTGCGGCTTCGGAGTCTTCGTGCCATTCTTCCATTCCGGCGGCGTTGCCCAGTTGGGCGAGCCACTCGAGCAGGCCGATGAATTTCTCGCGGTGCGACCAGTAGGCCTGGCCGAATGTGTCTCGCAGGTACTGTCGCCCGAGTTCGGGGTTGTTGTCAGCGGCGGCGGTTTCACGAATTGCGAACAGCAGGTGACGCAATGGGGCCGCTGCAAACGGATGAACCGCTTGTGTGGAATTGCGACCTCGCCGTGTCGGAAGTGCATTCGAGGCTGGGATGGCACGGTCGGCCTGTGCAAGGATCGTGGAAGCAAAGCCGGAGGCGGTATGCATGCGGGCTCCGTTGGCTTTGTCGGATTTCAACAGTGGCCGAATGTCGGTGACTCCAAAACCTCGGGCCAATTCTTCGTACATTCCCTTACGGCGTTCCCCGCGTGACTCGATATCCAGAGCACGCAGATAATACCGTTCGGCCGACGAAAGATCCCGCCACGAGTGATCGAGTCCACGAGGGACCAGGTAGTCGCAAGCAATCTCGAGTGCTCGTTCGATTAAGATTTGAAAATCACTTTTCTCATTGCGGGATCGGACCGCGAAGACTTCGTGCTCGACGTCACGCCCGTCAATGTTGCTGTACTGCGTCAGAACTTTGAGAGCCGCCGCGTAAGCTGCGAGTTGATAGTCCGCGTCGTTGAAGTTCGGCTCGCTGTCTTCGTCAAGTGCCTGCATTGAGGCAATCTGACGTTTCACTTCGTCTTCGACCAGCGGATAGACCTCGTCGAGGAAGCCCGGTTCGTCGGCGATGCGCTTACGCGGAACAAGACAGACTGTGCCCCGCACATAATTGCCTTTCTTGATGCCAGCGGCTTCTGTTTCGGTGCTGATCGTCCAGGCAGCTGTGGCTTTTAGCCCTGCTGCCCAAAGGATCATACCAAGGTCTGCCCACACTGCAGGATTCTGGTGCGTAAACAGGTCGGACTTTTCAAGCTGCTCCGCAATTGACCCCCAGAGACCGCCCGGGGCGTCAGAATTGCGACCGTTGAAGCCGACAACTCGACAGCGTCCGAGTTTGGGAGCCGGGTCTTTGTCGGCGAGAACCCGGTGCCGCAACGCCGGATCGACGAGCGTCAGCATCCCATTCGTGAAGTAGTTCTCGTCGAAGAACTCTGAGCCATTCACTTGCCCCTTGAGAAAGGTATCCAGGTTCAGGACAGTCGCTCGACGATCTGCAGCAAAAACGGAGGCACGTGGTTTACAAAGGGTCTTGAGTTTCATGAGTGTTTCAATATTGGGTTGAGTGGATGTTTATCTGGGGCGATTTTGAAGAATCAGTCCTCTCGCGTCGTGCCTGATCGCGATGGCTTGCCAACCACCCGAAGAAAATCCGGCAAACCCTTTCGCCGAAACAATCGAGATCCGTTTGCCGGGTTCTTGTGCATCGGGATCTTGCCAGCCTCGGTCCATGACCGAACGGTGCCTTGAGCGACGCCCAGAATCTCTGCTGCCTCGGCCACCTTCACGTATTCGTTGAGTTTCGTCATCAATCGAACTCCACTGAAAACTGTGACCGAAACCGACTTAAGGATCAATCAAAAGTTCCAACAGAAATATAGCCACTCAGGGCCGCGTCGGGACTGCTCTATTGCGCGAACGCAGACATCAGAAACTTTCGGGATTTCCGGCGTTACTGTCGAGCAACTCAACACACCCCCGCTTGCCTTGACGTTTCTGCGCTGTCCGACCAGATTTCCCCCCCCCCACCGCCATCTCACCGCTCAAA
This sequence comes from Planctomycetaceae bacterium, assembly GCA_046075365.1. GTDB lineage: Bacteria > Planctomycetota > Planctomycetia > Planctomycetales > Planctomycetaceae > SXXK01. The sequence continues at coordinate 3,166 of JBJTPZ010000330.1, read as the reverse complement.
ATCCCGAGAAAAGCGGACACCTCGCGTCTGCTCCGCATATGTGTCCTTCCAGAGAGTTTGGAAAACACCAGAACGCCTCTGCGGGAGCACCATCGGATGGACAGGCTGGAACGACGACAGGCCGTAGCGGAACTGCTCGCACGAGCGGTCAGGCGGCGAGCGGCAGTACGCCGCCAGTCTCGCGATTCCTCGAAATCAGTCGCCCGTGCCGTTGATCTCGCGCCCGAGATCCGGCTACCTGGGTCGGAACCTATGGGGAACCCGGAACCACGGGACTGAGACGGAAATTCATCGTATTCTTCCTGTGGATGGCTCCTTCAGTGCGAACATCGCTTTTAATGCGCGTCAGCCACATGAGCCGAGCCCGAGTCTCTGCGCACCCAACAGACGCCCCGTCGGGTGCTGACCTCAAAACCGGTGAAACTGCGGGTGACAAACCCGGTGTACTCATCTTGGATGCTCTTGAACAACCGTGTGCGAGCCTTCGTTTCGTGCCTTTTTCACCTGCCAGTTCGGCTCGATACTCGGATTTTGACATCGCCAATGATCTTCCCCTGCGTGCGCAAGCTGCGAAAAAACCAACGCGTGCGGAGCCGCCGGTTGTCGCAAGCCCCACCAGGGGGGGGCTACGTCGATGGTTGTCCATGCCGAATCGATTTGCTCCGGGCTGCCGCGTCGATTGCGTTGAGTGGAAGAGCGACTTCGATAAGTTTCCTCGGGCTGACTATGGCAGCTGATGACATTGGCTTGTAACTTCAAGGGAGCTTTGCGGCTTATCGTGATTATTCATTCTCGATTGACACATCACGGGCATCGCGAAGTGTGTAGCCACGGCCCGCCTTTACCAAAGTGCCTACGCAATGAATTGGTTGCTGTTGGTGGTGTGCCTTGATTGCGAGACCGTAGTGAGGGTCGGCAAGTTCGAGGGATACTCGATGTGGCTTGCCGTCAATCGCACCAATAATGGTCACTTTTCCCGTGGGTTGGCCTTCCGCTCGCTCCAGCTTCACCACAGCCCCGTCGAGCTCGTAGTCTTCATATGGCGATCGCTCTTTCATAACTCGTGAAGCTTCGCGGATAATCGGAATTCGATCCGATCCGAAGTTGATTCGGCGCGGAATCTGAGCGTCAACGGGTCGAGCCACGGACCAGGAGAACGTGAATTCCAGGTTTCGATTTCGGTCGTCATCACCCCAAAGTCCTGCCACAGCGTCGCACAAGTTGGCGCTTACTCCCTTGTCAACGGATCTTTCGAAAACGGAAAACTCCTGATTGAGTGCGGCCGTGGCGGAAACCTGATCGAGCGTAGCCAATGAAGTCGCCAGCATCTGCGTGACTTTACGCTCGTAAGGCGGCTCTGCATCCATTCCCTGTCCATCCTGGGGCAGATGCAATTCAGGACTAACCCGTGAAATAACGGTGATGATGTAACTCCCCCTTTCAGTTTGCCCGATCCGGAGACGTCGTACCTGGTCTACGGCCTGGGCCGGTTTGCGTTTGTGCCAGATTGCGCGAGACTGCAGTGCGGAACAGGCTGCTGCCAGCAGCAGGTCGCGAACTTTCTGTGCAATCACTGCATGTGCCTCGATGGGCAGGGTTCCATCTGTCAACTCCGGATCGTCAATGCGAATTCGAATGACGTCCGCACAGGTGGTGAGCAAGTCGGAATAGACATCGACCTGCGAGCGATCTTCCGCCACCGCGATTGTCTGAAGCAGTTCACCCATCCGAAGGGCAAAGTCCCTTCGCTGTGGGTCCATGGGAACGACAGCCTCCATCTGTTCGTCTGCCTCGCCCTTGACCCACACGGACCCGTGCGCAGTCGGTGGCTGCTGAATCCACGATCTGGCTCGGAGGTAGGTGACGACTTCCAGCGGGCGAAGCGCCTGCATCGCCGCGACATCACGAATATCAACCTTCATGGAAGACCTCCCGTTCTGAGCCGTTGCATGATTTGTTCCAGGCTGGCTGGGTTGAATTGCCTGTTGCGATCGATGTTCACCGCAACCGTTTGCACGTTGTGCGTGGCAGCATATCCGTGTAAACTGATCCAGTATCCGCAGCGACGAAGTGCCATTTCAGGTTCGGTATGTTGAATCCAGTCCGCGATCAGATCCGGAACCAGCACTACGACAAGAATGCGGGGCACCATCACAGTCGTGTCACGAAGGTCATTGTAGTTCTTGACCTTTACGTCAAAAGAGAAAGTCGGCTGATTCGGTGTGATATGTGCATGGCACTTGATTTGTAAATCGAGCTTCGGTGACTTGACGGTTCCACCGCCACCGCGATCAGACAAGGTCAGATCGATGCTGTCATCGTCGACACTCGGCACCGACCATGAAAAGCCTGCGACTGCGGCAACAGCCTGCACATACGCTCGACTAAATTGCTCCTTCTTCGCATTGATGTCCATCAAAACACTCCTGCGTCGGATCGACGGAGCAAATCCCGGATGTTGTAACTGATCGAGGACAACCCCCAGCCCGGTTCAATAGCGAATGGGCGTCGGACGCGGGAAAGCTCTGCGTAAGTGTCGTCTTCATCTGCTAGAACGATTGCCAGCAAGAACGTGTCACTCTGACTGAAAACGTACTGCATCTCGTTGCCGGTGACGGTGATTGTAACTGCGACATTTAGACGTCCCTTGACCTCGATATGCCGAGGCTCCGGATGTTGGTCTTCGACAGCGGTTGCGTGTGATGTCAAATCCCAACCGCATTTATCGGTGGAAACGTCCACGATCTGACAGTCCAGTCGTTCTTTCGTCGTTCCGTCAGGAGTGCGATAGAAGACCTGCACAGCCCCGTCACTAATCGGAATGACGGCTGCAATGGTGGCATCACTGGCGGATTCCAGGGGAACCAGCGGCAAACCGGGCTTTAGGTCTTCGAGTTTCAGCATGGCGGTGGAGGTCTTAGCTTTTCCGAGATTTTGGGGTGCTCGCAGGAACAGCAATCATGCTCTGGAATTTCATCAGATCCTTCCGTCGAAAGAGCCGGTATCCGTTCGCCGGGTTCTTATGCATCGGGATCTTTCCCGCCTCAGCCCATGATCGAACAGTCCCCTGGCCAACATCGAAGATTTCTGCAGCCCCGGCCACTTTCACGTCTTCGTTGAGTCTCGTCATGTCAAAGGCTCAAGAGAAAACTGTGTCCGGAGCCAG
>JBJTPZ010000329.1:0-40234 GCA_046075365.1 Planctomycetaceae bacterium | reverse complement strand
GAGGGCAAATACCTGGAAGCGGCAGGGGTAGCTGACGGCCCCGTCATCGGGGCCTCGGTCGGAAAGTGCGGCGAGCAGTTGAGTTTGGGGGGAGTAATCGAGTGCCGAGAAGCCTCCGAGCCGACTGACTGGCTCTTCGTTTTCCAGCTTGCGGGTATCTGCCGACAGATCAAGGCTGTTTCCGGGAATGGAGGCTGAGCCGATCAGCTGAATTCCGTCGTCGGCAGTGCAGCAGTCTGTGGTCAGAATGAGTGTTGAGAGCAGCAGAAAACAGGGAACGGATGACACCTTGGGATGCTCCTGAGAGGGTCTTTTGTCAATCGATTTCTGTGGATGATGGCCTGAGCGAGTGTTTTCGTCCTGTGTCCGGCGGGTGAGATTCATTGAAAATTCACAATGTGGTGTTTGGGGCAGTCGGTTGACAATTGCGGGGCGTTCGTGCAGAAGTGGGGTTATGAGAGCGGTTTCTGCAGGTGCAGACCGCGTCGGTAGTGGTTTTCTGAACGAAGAACATGACAGCAACAACGACGATTGACGGGATTACCCTGCATCTGGGGACTCCGGATACCAGTGCCGGTGAGTGGATTGGTCAGCAGGAGGTTTTGCGGCAGCTGCTGGCCTGCTGGATTGTGGTGGACGAGCGGGATCAGCCGCTGGCGCCGCGTCTGGTGGGGACGCCGGGGATTGGCAAAACGACTTTGGCGATTGCCGGCGCGCGGGTGCGAAAGCAGGATTTGTACATTTACCAGTGCACGGCTGACACTCGTCCTGAGGACCTGCTGGTGACTCCGGTGCTGGCCGAAAGCGGCAAGATCGCGTATCACGCATCACCGCTGGTGACGGCGATGATCCGGGGCGGGATTTGTATTCTGGACGAGGGTAACCGCATGAACGAAAAGTCGTGGGCCAGTCTCGCGCCTTTGCTGGATCATCGCCGTTATGTGGAGTCGATTGTGGCGGGGATCACGATTCGTGCTCATCGCGATTTCCGCTGTGCCGTGACGATGAATGAGGATGAATCGACATTTGAGATACCGGATTACATTCTGAGCCGTCTGCAGCCAACTCTGACACTGGGACATCCGGCTCGCGAGGACGAGCTGGCGATTCTGAAGTATCACCTGCCGTTTGCTGACGATCAGTTGCTGAATCTGACCGTAGAGTTTCTGCAGCAGGCGCATTCGCTGAATCTGGACTTCTCGACTCGAGACGGCATTAACGTGCTGCGGTTTGCTTTGAAACGTCTGGCGCAGGATTCGAAGCATCCGATGTCTCGAGACGCGGCCTGGCGGGAAGCTCTGGAGAAGTGTCTGGGTGAGGAAGCGGGCGATCTGAAGTCTCTGGCGGAGCGTCGCAGTCAGTCTTTGGGGGGCAACATGGTGCCGATGGGGCTGGGTGACTTTTTCTTTGACCAGGATGATCCTCTGCATCCGGATGCAGATTTGGAAGATGACGAGCTCATGGACGACGATGAGGACGACGAGGAATGAGCCGGACGTGAGTGTGGGCATGCTGTGTGTCTGCGGGAAACATTTGAACCAGGAGGATGTCAGAGATGGTCAATCGTCGAGGGTTTCTGGGGTCGGCTGTCGGTGGCGGGTCATTGCTGCTGATGGGAACCAAATCCACGGCTCGCATACGCGGAGCGAACGATCGTCTGCGTGTGGCGATTGCCGGACTGAACGGGCGTGGCCAGAGTCATCTGTCGGGTTATCTGGATCAGCAGAATGTGGAAATTGCCTGGCTGATCGATCCCGACCGGAATGTGCTGAACCGGGCGATGAGTGGTTTGCAGAGCAAGTTGGGGGACAAGTTTGCTGCGAAGGGGACTGCCGATCTGCGAGAGGCGCTGGCGGACGGCACTGTGGATGCTTTGTCCGTGGCGGCTCCCAATCACTGGCATTCGCTGATGACCATCTGGGGGGCTCAGGCAGGCAAGCATGTGTATGTTGAGAAGCCCATGAGTCATGATGTGACTGAGGGCCGGATCTGCGTGGAGGCGCAGAAGAAGTACGGAGTGGTGATTCAGCACGGGACTCAGAATCGCAGCAGTGCTGAGATTGCCGGTCTTCACGAAGCGATCCAGGCCGGCAAGTTCGGTCGTCTGAAAATTTCCTATGGTTACTGCTGCAAGGCGCGGGGCAGTATTGGCCGCAAGCCGATTTCGGCACCGCCGGAAAACCTGGACTGGAATTTGTGGCGTGGTCCGGCGGCGATTGATGAGTTTCATGGCAACTACGTGCACTACAACTGGCACTGGTTCTGGAAGACCGGAAATGGCGATCTCAATAACCAGGGGACTCATCAGCTGGACATTGCCCGCTGGGCTCTGGATCGCGAGGCGACTCATCCGGTGCGGGTGATGGCGCTGGGCGGGCGGTTTCAGTGGGACGATCAGGGCGAAACGCCGAACACGATGATGGGTATCGCCGAGTATGCGAATGGCCAGCAGGTGTTTTTCAACGTCCGCAACGTGCCGTACAAAGGCTATCAGACTCAGGTGATGAACGAATATTACTTTGAGGATGGCGGCCGAATTTCCGGCGGGCTGTATTATCCTGCGGGCAGCACTCGGGGCGAAAAGCTGGACCTGCCTCCCGGCAAGGTGACTCCCGGGGGCAACTGGGGGGCTTTTGTGACTGCGTGTCGTGAGCGACGTCCGGAGCTGGCGAATGGCAATGTCACGGATGCGCATTACGGCTGTGTGCTTGGCCACCTGATGAATAATTCGTGGCGACTGGGGACCAAAGTGCCGTTTAATGAAAAGGCTGGCAGTTTTGGCGACAACAAGGATGCGGCTGAGCATTTCCTGAAGCTGCATTCGATTATGCGTGACGGCGTGGGCATCCCGGAAAATGGTGCTGAGTACACCGTCGGCCCGTGGCTGACCTTTGATGCGGCAACTGAGCGACACGTGGGGGATCATGCGGAGGCAGCGAATGCACTGCTGAAGGATCCAAATCGCGACGGTTTTCGCGTTCCGGACGTCGGACAGGTGTAGTGTCGGTGATTGCGGGACACCCGGACAGTTGGCCGTTCACGGCATCAGGAAGTCGATCAGGCGAGCGATTATTGCCGGTGTTCGGTGCACGGAGAACCGCACACCGCATTTTTTGCATTTAAGTGGCATACGAAAGAAAACTGCCCAGATCCATCGGCGCAGGCGGCCAGTTTCCGGCCGAACGCTGTTGATGGCGTCGCAGTGCGGACAGTCGCCTTCGATCATTGTCAGCATAGTACGGTACCAGGGTGGGAAATGTGACGACTGCGCCCTGGGGGGTGGGCTTCGGGTTTTGTGGTTTTGTTGCAGTTTATGCACATTCTTCCACTAGTGTTTCTACCACTGGATTGAGGCGACTGCAATGGCGTCTCAGAATCTTCAATCCACAATTTGCATTTTTTGTGCTGGCAGAGTGAGGAAGTCATGGCGGAGTTTCGGGTGGCAATTCTGGGCAGCACGGGGCGAGGCGATTACGGGCATGGCCTGGATTCGATCTGGCAGAAGTTTCCGAACTGTGAGGTTGTAGCGGTCGCGGATCCGGACGAGCCTGGTCGAAAGCGGGCTCAGGAGCGGACTGGCGCGGCGCGTGTGTATGCGGATTACCGGGAGCTGCTGGAGCGGGAGCAGCCGCAGATTACCGCCATTTGTCCTCGCTGGGTGGATCAGCACAGAGACATGGTGCTGGCCTGTGCGGAGGTGGGCAGTCACATGTATCTGGAGAAGCCGTTTTGCCGAACGCTGGGTGAGGCGGACGAGATGGTGCGGGCTTGTGAGATGCGGCATTTGAAACTGGCGGTGGCGCATATCAGTCGCTGGTCTCCGCAGCTGGATCAGGTGCGGCGATTGATCGAGGGCGGTGACATCGGGGAGGTTCTTGAGATTCGTGCGCGGGGCAAAGAGGATGCGAGGGGCGGGGGAGAGGACTTTTGGGTCCTGGGGACTCATGTGCTGGATCTGATGCGTGCTCTGGGTGGTGATCCGGAGCAGTGTTTTGCGGAGCTGTTTCACCAGGGGCAGCGGGTGCGTGGTGAGCACGTGCGGGAGGGCAATGAGGGATTAGGTCCGCTGGCGGGTGATCGAGTGGATGCGCAGTACAGATTTCGTGGTGGTGTGGCGGGTTATTTTTCGTCGCGGCGTGGTGCTGGTGGCAATCCGAATCGGTTTGGTCTGCGGGTGCTGGGTTCGAAGGGGATGATTGAGCATACGTCGGGGTATGGAAATCCGGCGTGGCTGCTGAAGGACGTGCGATGGGCGGGCCCGGAGGGTCGTGGTGACGGTGGCTGGCAGCCGATCAGTTCTGAGGGGCTGGGCCGGCCGGAGATTTTGACGGCGACGGGATATGACGGCGGCAATCCGGCTGCGGCTTTGGATTTGATGGAGTCGATTCGGCGGGATCGTCAGCCGAGGTGTTCCATGTATGAGGCTCGTGGTGCCGTGGAACTGGTGCTGGCGGCATTTGAGTCGCATGTTGCGGGGAAGCCGATTTCCTTGCCGCTGCAGGTCCGGGACAATCCGCTGTCGCGTCTGCCTCGCTGAGGTTTTGCCGGACTTCCGAATCCTCCTGATCCTCAGAATTGCCCCCATTTCCCCGATCAATTCCTGGAACGCGGGGCGGTGTTTTGCTCTCGAGGGCAGTCACTCGGTATGCTGTCTCGTTCCTGGAATGTCCTGATGTGGTCTCGGTAAAGCTTGTGTGTGATCCGCTGGAGGCATGCAGATGTCGCTATATGAACATATTGCTCGGTGGGGTACGGGTTTGGCCGTGCTGTGTGTGGGGCTCTCAGTCAGGGCTCAGACTGCCGATTCGGATATCACTGAGACGAATCCTGCAGAAGCTCGAGTGCAGGAAGAGCGTCTGGTGACTCGTGTGCGGCAGCTGACATTTGAGGGTCGGCGTGCGGGAGAAAGTTATTTCAGTGCCGATGGTCGGCAGATGATCTTTCAAAGTGAGCGTGAGCCGGGCAATCCATTCTTTCAGATTTATCTGCTGGATCTTGAGTCTGGTGACACCCAGCGGATTTCTCCGGGTACTGGCAAGACCACCTGTGCCTGGATTCATCCGGCGGGTGATCGAGTGCTGTTTGCATCGACTCAGGAGGATCCTGATGCGAAGCTTGAGCAGCAGCAGGAAATTGAAATGCGAGCTTCCGGGAAAGAGCGTCGGTACTCATGGGACTATGATCTGTTCTACGACATTTACGAATATGACCTGGCGGGCAAAACTTATCGCCCGCTGACTCGAGAGAAGGGTTATGACGCTGAGGGTTCGTGGTCACCGGACGGCAGTCTGATTGCATTTGCATCGAATCGTTCAGCGTACGAAGGGTCGCTGACTGCTGAGCAGCAGAAAGCATTTGAGCTGGATCCGGCGTGGGCGAATGAGATTTACGTAATGAACGCTGACGGATCGAATGTTCGTCGGCTGACGACGTCTCCGGGCTATGACGGCGGACCATTTTTCAGTCCTGACGGCAAGCGGATCTGCTGGCGTCGTTTTGCGGAAAACGGCGCGACGGCGGAAGTGATGACGATGAATATTGACGGCAGTGACCAGCGGCAGCTGACCAGGCTGGGTGCGATGTCATGGGCGCCGTATTATCATCCCAGCGGCCAGTATCTGATTTTCACCACCAATCGGCATGGTTTTGCCAACTTTGAATTGTATCTGGTGGATGCTGAGTCGAAGCATGAGCCTGTGCGTGTAACTCATACACCGGGTTTTGACGGCTTGCCGGTCTTTAGTCCCGACGGGGCTCGACTGGCATGGACTGCGGGTCGAACCGTCAGTGGTCAGTCGCAGATTTTCATGGCTGAGTGGAATCATGCGAAGGCTCTTGAGCTGCTGGGTCTGACAGCGTCCGAGTCATCAGCGGCTGTGGCCGGAGCAGGCCGAGTGATGGGGGCTGGTGCTGAGGGGCGGGGCGATTTTGCTCCGGCGGATGCGGTGCGGCATGTGGAGTATTTGTGTCGGCCGCAGCTGGGAGGTCGGCTGACGGGCACGAAGGGCGAGCAGCTGGCGACCAATTACGTGGCGCTGCACTTTGAGACGCTTGGGCTGGAGCCGGCGGGAGATGACGGTTCGTGGTTTCAGGAGTTTGAGTTTACGAGTGGAGTTTCGGCTGGGCCGAAGAATTCAGCTTCAGCGGCCGGGCATGTCCTTGAATTGAAGAAGGACTGGCAGCCGGCAGCATTTTCTGCCAACGCTGATTTGCAGCGTGGCGACGTGGTGTTTGCTGGTTATGGGCTGCGAGTGCCGGCGGCTGACGGTCATGAAGAGTATGATTCTTATGTCCATCTGGACGTGAAGGATAAGTGGGTTCTTGCTTTTCGGTTTATGCCTGAGAAGCTGACACCTGAGCAGCGGCAGCACTATGGCCGTTTTTCCAGTCTGCGTTTCAAGGCAATGCAGGCTCGGGACCTTGGGGCAAAGGGGCTGATTATTGTCAGCGGTCCGACGTCTGGCGTTCGTGAGCAGCTTGTGCCTTTGCAGTTTGATGGTTCTTTGGCTGGGGCTGGTCTGCCGGTGGTGAGTTTGTCGGATTCGGCTGCGCAGTTTTTGTTCAGTGCGGCCGGCAAGGATCTGAAAACTGTTCAGGAAAAACTGGACAGTGGTGTTCCGGCGATTGGCTATCCGCTGAAGGATGCTGTGTTTGAGGCGGCGGTGGATATTGTGCATGAGAAGAAGAAGGGCCGGAATGTCATTGGTCGATTGCAGGTGAATGAAGAGCAGGCTGGTCAGGTGGTGGTGGTGGGAGCGCACATTGACCATTTGGGGACGGGGCCCAACGGAAGCTCACTGGCTCGAGATGACGAGCGTGGCGGGATTCATTTTGGTGCTGATGACAATGCGTCGGGGGTTTCGGCACTGATGCAGATGGCGGAGGCTCTGGCGAATGCAAAGCAGGCGGGGCAGTTGCGGGGCAGTCGGGATATTGTGTTTGCCGCGTGGTCTGGCGAGGAACTGGGGTTGCTGGGATCCAGTCACTATGTGAAGCATCTGGAAACATTGTTTTCAAAGCATGCTGCGGCGGCCGAGGGTGAGGGTGCTCCGGGAGAAAAGCAGCCGCGGGCCGACGGTGCAGGTGCAGGTGTGGGACAGTCCGAGAAGCCAAAGGAGGACCCGCTGAGCGGGCCGAACACGGGCGGCTTGAATTTGTACATCGCTGCGTGTCTGAACATGGACATGGTGGGGCGACTGCAGGAGAAACTGGTGTTGCAGGGGATTGGGTCGTCACCGGTCTGGCAGAGTCTGGTTGAGCGGGCGAATGTGCCTTTGGGGCTGTCGATCTCGTTGCAGAACGACAGTTATCTGCCGACGGACGCCAGTGTGTTCTTTTTGCACGGGGTGCCGATTCTGTCAGCGTTCACGGGAAATCATGGCGAGTACCACACGCCCCGGGATACTCCGGAGAAGCTGAACTACGAGGGCATTTCCAGGATTGCTCGTCTGATGAGTCTTGTTTGTCGACAGCTGATTTCTGCGGAGAGGCCACCGCAGTATGCGGCGCAGGAGCGACCGGCCGAGGGGCAGCGGCGTGCAGCGCTGCGTGCGTGGCTGGGTACTGTGCCGGACTATGCTCAATCGGATCTTGCCGGGGTTCTGTTGTCGGGTGTTGCCAAAGGCGGACCGGCCGAGAAATCGGGCGTGAAGGGTGGCGATGTGATTGTGAAGCTGGCCGGGAAGAAGATTGAGAATATTTACGACTACACGTATGCGATTGAGTCACTGAAGTCAGGTCAGGAAACCGAGATTGTGGTGACTCGTGATGGCAAGGAACTGTCCTTCAAGGTGACGCCGGGGTCACGGGACTGAGTGTGCAGCAGAGTTCAGGGCCTGCGGGGTGTCATCGCGGGAGTGGGTCAGGATTTTCAGGCAGAACCAAAGATGCCGGTACCGGAACAGACGATTGCTCGAATCATTAACCCGCCGCGGATGCGGGCTCCTGTGCTTCCGGCAGCGGTGATGCGATCAGTGGACGACGACTTTCAGGTGGAGGAGGTGCCTGCGTATCAGTTGACGGGCAGTGGTGAGCATGCCTGGTTGTGGCTGGAAAAACGCGGACTTTCTTCGCCGCAGATGATCAGTTTGTTGTCTCGGGAGCTGCGAATTCGTGGTGGTGAGATCGGTCTGGCGGGTCAGAAGGACCGCTGGGCGGTGACCAGGCAGTTTGTTTCTGTTCCTGGGCGTTGTGTTGAGGCTGCAGCGGGAATTGCACTGCCGGAGCTGAAGGTACTTTCTGTCACGCTGCACAGAAACAAGCTGAAGACGGGGCATCTGAAGGGCAATCGTTTTATCATCACGCTGCGGGCTGATCAGCAGCCGTTTGGTGAGGCGGATCTGGCGGCTGTTCGGCAGAGACTTGCAGAGCTGCAGTCTGAGGGTTTTCCCAACTACTATGGTCCTCAGAGATTTGGACGCGGGGGTCAAACGCTGCATGACGGTCTGCGTCTGCTGCAGGGTCGGATGCCGAAGGACTACTGGCCGGAGGATCAGTCTCGAACATTGAAGCGACTGTCTTTGAGTGCAGTTCAAAGTGCGGTTTTTAATCTGACAACTGCGCTGCGTGTAGAGGCTGGAACGGCCGGGACTGCTGCGGAGGGCGACGTGGTGATTCGTCGCGGGGGCATTAAGCCATTTCTGCTGCCTGCGGGGCAGCCCACGGCAGATTATCTGCCTGCGGGACCGATGCCGGGGCCTGAGATGACGGTCGCTGCGGGGAATGCGCTGTTGCAGGAGCAGTCTGCGATGCAGACTTTAGGATTGCATCCGGGTGTATTTTCGCGATTTGCAAAGCTGACATCCGGGGCTCGGCGACGGATGCTGGAGTTTCCTGAGAACGTGAGTGCGGAGCTGCTGGAAGGCGCTCTGCAGGTTTCGTTTTCGCTGCCACCCGGGACATTTGCGACCAGTCTGCTGGCAGAACTGGCTGCAGAGCTCAAGGATGTGGGTGGTGCCATGATGGATGAACGTGCGGCGGGTGAGTCTGCTGCCGGGGGCGAGGCTGAGGAAGCGGAGTGATATTGGGGGGCCTCAGTTGTTTTCGAAGCAGGCGAGGCTGTTCCAGAGTGTTTCAAAGTGTTCCTGGTATCGACTGACCAGTGGCTGGTGGTTAAGCACGAGGAAATTTTCTTCGTTGTGTTCAGCGGCTCCGCGTGTCCAGTTGTAGCTGCCATTCAGCAGGATTTTTTGATCGAAGACGGCGTATTTGTGGTGCATGTGCCACTGGGTTTGATCGATCCGCAGCTGGACTCCGGATTGCCTGAATCGATCTGCATCTGAACCCAGATCTGCGGCTTTGTCGTTGTCTGTGATGATCCGAATCCTGACACCTCGCTGATGAGCAGCAATGACTGACTGGGTGAGTCGATCATCTGTGATTGTGAAGACGCACAGATCGATGGTATGGCGTGCGGCTGCGATCAGTGAGCGAATTTCTCGGGGGCAGTCGTCGTGCGGGCTGAACCAGGCTCGTGCATAAACTTCACTGGCAGAGTTTTGCTGTGGGTGCAGCAGTCGGACGATGTCTTCGAGCCATGTGAGTGTTGCTGGTGCCTGGTCAGGGCTGGTGGCTGCAGTGATTCGGGCAAGCTCAAAAGCTGCATTGCGAAGTCTTGAGACAAGTGCCGAATCGGGCTGATTGTGTTCGAGCCAGGTTTTGAGTGAGTTTTTTTCTGAGCGGGACAACTGGTGGTCAGCGAGTGACTCTTTGAGCAACTGCAGGAATTGTTCGGGAATCATGGGATTGAGCAGAGGCTTTGGTTGAGGGTGCAGCAACCGGGCTTTGAATTCAGGCAGGTGCTGAGGCGTGGTAGCGAATACGGCATTGATAGTCTGTTGGCGTCTTTCTGTCGAGTTCCCCGTTGATTTGCTGTTCCGGGGGGTGCTGGGTTGCGTTTATGGCCACGGCATTTCAAGATACCTGGATGCGCGGTGTGGGTTGCTGTTTTTCGAAGGACGGGCCTGGACCGGGGGTATTCGCAATTCAGGTGAAACTGTGTCTATGGAACGGTCTGCGTTTGATCAGCGGTGGAGTGTCTGGGTGTTGGCATTGTGCTTTTGCGGCATGCTGTTTCCGACGTTGCACGGGGCGGAAGAGAATGTCGCTGTGGTGCCTGCATGGCAGCGGTTTCGGGCAGAGCATTTGAGTGCGGAGCAGGCTGGTCGACTGTTAATCAGTGAGTTGAACTGTCAGTCGTGTCATGGGGCGTATGCTGGTCTTTCCGTGCAGCCTCGTCATGCGCCGGTACTGACTGCTGCGGCTCAGCGATTGAATCCAGCGTACGTTCGTCAGTTCCTTGAAAATCCTCAAGCAGTCAAGCCCGGGACGGCCATGCCGCATGTGCCGGCAGCGGCATCCAGTCCCGCGGTCCTTGATGCACTGACTGCGTTTCTGACTGTCGGCGGTGGCTGGCGTGCTCAGGCGGTTTCAGCAGATGCGATTCGTCGCGGTGAAGATCTGTTTCATCGGGTGGGCTGTGCGGCCTGTCATGGTGACCAGCGCAGTGACGAGGTGATTGAGGCTTTGCGGCGTGGTTTGGCTGCTCCGCCGGAGGAAGCGGACGAACCTGAGGGAGACGCGGAGGCAACTCAGAAGTCACCTGTGCAATTGCGTGCGGATTTTCTGATGCCATTGGGTCGACTGGAGCAGAAGTATTCGCTGTCTGCGCTGATTCAGTTCCTGCGAGAGCCGCACACGGTGCGTCCATCGGGGCGTATGCCTTCGCTGAATCTTTCGCCTGAAGAGTCGCGTGACATTGCGAGTTACCTGCTGCGGCAGGTGCAGGTGCAGGCAAATATTGAGTTTGAGTATTTTGAGGGCAGCTGGACGAAGCTGCCTGATTTCAGCCAGTTGAAACCGGTATCGAAGGGTACGACCACGGATTTTTCGGCGGGTGCTGGTTCTCGTCAGAATGACTTTGCCTTGCGTTTTATGGGATATCTGCAGATAGCGAAGGCTGGTGAGTATCGTGTTCATGTGACATCGGATGACGGATCACGAGTGTTGATTGACGAAGCGGAGGTTGTGAACAACGACGGAATTCATCCGCCGACAAGTCGCAGTGGAACTGTGCAGTTGTCAGCTGGCAGTCATGCGGTGGTTGTGGAGTTTTTTGAGCAGGGTGGTGGAGAGGAACTCAGTGTAGAGATTGAGGGGCCTGATGTGGGGCGTCAGCCAATGTCGGCTCTGACGACATTGACGAGGTCAGCCGTACAGCCGGCAGTGTCTGGGCCGTCTGAGCCATCAGCGGAGCTGGTGGCGGCGGGACGGGTGCATTTTGCATCTTTGGGCTGTGCGGCCTGTCATCAGCATGGTGAAGGTGCGGCGCGAGTTGAAGTCGGGAAGAGGGCGGGGGATTTTGCCCGTCTGAATTCCGCGGGTGGTTGTTTGTCTGAGAAGGTGCCTGCCGGTGTTCCTGTGTTTGCCTTGAATGAGCGTCAGCGGGGGGACTTGCGAGCGGCGGTATCTGCTGCTGCTGCGGTGGCTGCGCAGCCGCTGTCGCCTGCTGCAGCGGATGTGCAGCAGGCGATGCTGTCGCTGAACTGTTTTGCCTGCCATATGCGCGGAGAGCTGGGTGGTGTTGCTGAATCATTGAATCATGTGTTTGCCGGCTCAATCCCTGAGATGGGTGATGAGGGCCGAATTCCTCCGGCGCTGACGGGTGCGGGTGACAAGTTGAACGAGGACTGGATTCGGACTGTGTTGGGTGAAGGGGCGAAGGATCGGCCTTACATGGCAACGAGGATGCCGCGTTTTGGTGGCGAGCATGCTGGTTATTTTGCTCCGCGAATGGCTGAGGTGGATCGCGGGGCTGAAGTTCCGGAAGTGATGTTTGAGGCCCCGGATCACCGGGTCAAAGCAGATGCTCGTCAGCTGGTTGGTGATCAGGCTTTGTCGTGCATCAAGTGTCACCGTTTTGATTCGTATGCGGCGACGGGTTTGCAGTCACTGGACATGACAACGATGACTCGTCGGCTGCGGCGAGACTGGTTCCATCGCTACCTTGCTGATCCGCAGCAGTATCGCCCGGGTACCAGGATGCCGGCGGCGTGGCCTGGGGGTCGTTCGGTGGTTCCGGGTGTGCTGGACGGTCAGGCCAGTCAGCAGATTGAGGCTATCTGGCGTTACCTTCTGGACGGTCGTCGCGCGAAGATACCTGCGGGGCTGGAGCGACAGGCGATTGAGTTGAAGCCGGTTGATCGTCCGCTGATTTACAGAAATTTTCTGGAGGGTTTGTCGCCTCGAGGGATTGCTGTGGGTTTTCCGGAGCGGGTGCATTATGCGTGGGATGCGGAGCACATGACTGTGCGACTGATCTGGCATGGTGCATTCATTGATGCGGCGAAGCACTGGGTGGATCGGGGACCGGGCAATCAGGTTCCGCTGGGTGACCATGTGATGGTATTGCCGGCAGGGCCGCCGATAGCGAAGCTGTCGTCACTGGACCAGTCGTGGCCGGGTGGGAATCCGCGTGAGACCGGCTATCGGTTCAGGGGCTACAGTCTGGATGTTGCTGGTGTTCCGACGATGCGTTATGAGTGGGGTAGTGTGGAGGTTCAGGAGACGTTAACGCCGATTCCGAATAAGCCGGACAGTGGTCTGCGGCGTACTTTGGTTGTGAAATCGAAGGAGTCGCTGAATGATCTTTGGCTGCGAATTGCTCAGGGGAAGATCGAGCAGTTGCAGGGTGGATATGTCTGGAACGGTGTGCGTCTGCAGGTTGAAGAGGGGCTTTCGCTGGTGCGTCGGGCTGGCGATCAGGACGAGCTGCTGGTGCAGCTGCCTGCAGGTGCGAATGTGGCGAAGGTGCGAGTGACTTTGATCTGGTGATTTGTTTGCTGTGATTTGTGAAGCGAGTGGTTATCAATGTTTCTTTTGGTGCTGGCGTGCACGGTGTCGGCGTTTGTGATTGGTGGCATTCCGTTTGGCTATCTGGCTGGACGAGTGCTTCTGGGCGATGACATACGTCGTCATGGCAGTGGCAACATTGGTGCGACGAATGTGTGGCGAGTGCTGGGCTGGAAGGCCGGGCTGACGGTGCTGTTGCTGGATGCATTGAAGGGCATGCTGCCGGTGCTGGCAGCGGGGGAGGTATTGCGACGATCTGGACTGGGTGATCAGAGTCAGTTAGCGCCAGTGATGGCGGGCCTGGCAGCGATTTTGGGGCACATGTTTCCGGTCTGGCTGAGGCTGCGTGGTGGAAAGGGTGTAGCAACAGCTCTGGGGGCTGTGCTGGTGGTGGCGCCTTTTCACAGCGTGGTCTCGTTACTTGTTTTTGCAGTCGCCGTGGCTCTTTTTCGGATGGTTTCGCTGGCTTCTGTTCTGGCGGCAGCGGGATTTTTGGTGTTTCATTTTCAGAAGTACGGAGTTTCGTCATTTTCGGCGAATCGACTGCCTCTGACGGTCTTTGCGATCATTGTTCCTTTGGTGATTATCTGGCGTCATCGGACGAATCTGGTGCGAATTCTGAATGGTACCGAAAGTCGAATTGGCGGTTCGAAGCGTCCTCCACAGGAGAAATCAGGGCCATGAGTGGAAGTATTTTCGGCTTTCGATCAGCGGATCGAAGTTTTTGTCTGTCGGTGGCAGTGTTTTGTGTTTGGCAGATTTGCGGTGTGGAATTTTCGTGTGGCGAGGATGGGGATTTACCTGCTGCTGGTGCTGTTTTTCAGGCTAAGGATACACTGGATACGGCGGCAGACGGGCAGCAGGATGCTCAGGAGTGTCTGGATGGTCTGCGCTGGAAGCCGGGGCGTTTTGAGGTGAAGCTTGAGCAGCCATCCGGGAATGACGGGGATCTGCTGGTGCGTTTCCCTTCTCCGGTATCGTCGGGCAACAGTGTGAACGATTTGGTCTCGATGGAGTGGTATGCGGCGCGGGACAAGGAGCGACGGCCTTGTGCTGCGGACTGTGTGATTGTTGTGCATGAGTCGGGGCGTGGCATGACTGTGGGGCGAATTTTTGCTCGCGGTCTAAATGCTCAGGGGCTGCATACATTTCTGGTTCATCTTCCGGGGTACGGAGCCCGTCGGACGCCCGACGGGGATCGTACTGAGAAGATGCTGGACGGTTTGAAGCAGGCCGTAGCGGATGTACGTCGAGCGCGTGATGCGGCGGCCAGTTTACCGTTGATCAGCGGTCGGGTTTTTGGTGTTCAGGGGACCAGTCTGGGTGGTTTTGTGACTTCGACTGCTGCGGGACTTGACGCGGGATTTGATCGGGTATTTATTTTGCTGGCTGGGGGGAATTTGCATGATGTCGTGTTGAAGGGGCAGAAGGATGCCGCGCAGGTGCGGCGGCGTCTTGAGGCCCTGGGTGTGAAGGCCGATCAGATTAGGGAGCTGGCTCGACCTGTTGAGCCTCTGCGGGTTGCTCATCGTCTGCGTCCGAACACCACATGGCTGTACAGCGGTAAGTATGATGATGTGGTGCCCCCTGCGTGTTCACATGCGCTGGCCACTGCAGCGAAACTGCCGGCCGGGCATCACATAGAAATGGCGGCGGACCATTATTCAGGGATTCTGTATCTGCCTGCGGTGATTGCTGAAATTCGTACGAAGATGAATGCACTGGCGGCTGCTGATGCGGGTGCGATCCCGGCCGATGAAAGCGATGAACGCAACTGACTGGTTCGGGTGATTTGTAGGGGTTGTTGGGGTCCTGGCGGCTGTGCGAGGTGTCTTTAGATCTGGCAAGGTTTATGAAAACCCGGACCGATACAACCTGAGCCTTCAGGGAAGATCGGAAAATTCTGCCGAAGCTCCCTAATTGCGGCTTTCCGGGAATGGATGCCAGGTCAGACACTGACTGCAAGGGAACATCCTGCATGCTTCAATCCGCCGCTGCGGTTCAACGAACTGAAAGTCTTTCGGAAATTCGAACACTTGAGCAGCTCAGGCACTTTGTGCATGTGCAGCTTTGTCGTCGAGAGAACCTGCTGGAGTATCAGTTTCCGATGACGGAACTGGAGATTCAGCAGAGTGGGCGTCGCTGTGGGGTGCAGTTTTTGCTGCATGGCCCAAGGTCTGTGCGTCTGGCGGCTGTGTGGGCTGAGGCCGTGAACGAGCTTCTGTTTTACGATGCGACCGGTCACCGATTCAATCGGATTCGACTTCCTCACCGGATTGTCAGCTGCTGAATTTGTCAGCTGCTGTATTGCGGCTTGCTTATGTTCACAACAGCAGCTGCTGGAGCAGTGTTGCTGCGGTGTTGCGGACGAGCAGTCCGCCGGCGACAGCTGCAGCAGTGGCGCTCAGCAGCAGCAGCAGTACTTCGGCGGACTGCAGCCGCAGAATTGTGAGTCGACTGCATCCCAGGCGAAACATGGTCTGCATTTCAGCTGCTCGTAATTTCAGGGACAGATTCAGGACAAGTCCCAGCAGCAGAAGTGCGGCCGTGGCGGCAGTCAGGGTAAACAGCAGTGCCAGCTGTTCGATACGAAAGACAATACTCAGCAGTTCTGTGATGACCTGAGGCGGGCTGATGCATTGCAGCTGTCGACTGCCGCTGAATCGGCCCAGCAGTTTGACACGATCTCGTTCCTGAGCGGGAACGGCCAGAATCGCGGTGAGCGGGAATTCTGCAGTTTCGCCATGGAAATGGAACGAGTCTCGATTGTCGTCCGTGATTTCAAGGTATGGCAGAATTCCCATGCTGGCGGTCACGCTGGCGGCATTTTCACGATCGTTTGGCAGCAGCAGCGTCGTGTCGGTCTGGCGGTCAACAGTCTGGTGTCCATGCCCGATACCTTCAATCACCCAGGCTGTACGCAGATCCGTAAAGACAGCGTCGTCATCGGGCGAGTGATTTTTGGCGAGGACGCCTGTGATCAGCAGCAGCAGTGGGTATTCACCAGCGAGATTGAGGGCGTTGCGGGGTGCTGAGAGCACTGTGTCGCCGGCTTTCAGCCCGCTGCGAGCAGCATAGTCTGCTCCCAGCACACATTCGCCAAGCAGTGCAGGCAGTTCACCGGACTGCGGTCTGAGCTGGCGGAAGTGGAAGTATTCAGGAGTTGTACCGACAATCGGAGCACCTTCTGCACCTGGCTGTGATCGCGTACTGAAACGAACATGCAGGGGGACAGCAGCAGCTTCCGTGGCTTCCGCAACCAGCTGGTAATCTGCCATCGTGACGCTGGCCGCCGGCTGAGAGCGGAAGTACAGCGAGTGCATGACGAGGTCGATACGACTTCCAGGGGCACCGATGACGAGTGGTGTCGCGACGGCTCGAGCAGAAATCTCACTGCGAAACTGGTTCAGAGCGATCCGCAGGGTCGCTGGCAGCCAGATGATGACAGCGAGGCTGAAGACGACGGCCAGCGATCGTCGTCGATGCCACCAGAGCGAACGAACTGCCAGGTACAGTGCGCTGTTCATGGGGACGCTCCTGCATCACCCGCGTTTTTTCCTGCCAGATACTGCTCGAAAGGGAGCGTACGATCGAACATGGGCAGCAGCGAGTGGTCGTGAGTCACCATAATCAGGGTGGCGCCGCTGCGTCTGGATTCCTGCAGGAGCAGTTCGACCATGCGTCTGGAATTGTGCGGGTCAAGATTGCCGGTGGGTTCATCAGCCAGCAGCAATTGTGGATTCAGCAGTAACGCTCGGCAGAGCGCAACTCTTTGTCGCTCACCCTGAGACAGTCGGGTAACGGATCGCTGAGAAAAATCGGCCAGTCCGACCTGCTGCAGCAGGGTCAGACCGCGTTCACGCAGTGCGGGTGTCAGACGCACCGACGGCTGAATTCGACAGGGCAGCAGGACATTTCCCAGCACATCGAGGTAATCCAGCAGCTGGAAGTCCTGGAATACAAGGCCGATATTTATGAGACGGAACAGTCGTCGCTCTGCATCGGACAGGCGAGCGATATCTGTTCCATTGACTTCCACCAGTCCGGCGGCCGGTGGCAGAATTCCGGAGATCAGGTTCAGCAGAGTCGTTTTGCCGCAGCCACTGGGCCCGGCGAGTACAGCGGCCTCACCGCGAGCGATTTCCAGTGTCGGGATACACAGCCGAAAGGGACCATCGGTCCACGCAAATTGCAGGTCACGTATGGCAATCATGTGGGGGCCGAAAACGTTATGGAGCGTAGATCCGAATATCGTCGAAGTTGCCGATATCGTCGAATGAGCCGAAGCCGAGGCGGCCCTGGGTAAAGGTCGTGTCGACAGCCGTCATGACGGGAGTTTTCAGATCATCAAACCAGACGTTGATTTCTCCAGACTGGGCATTTCGTTCGATCCTGGCGTGGTGCCAGCCATCGGTCCATGGCGTACCGGGCGTGGTGCGAACCGAGATTTTTTTCCTCGGTTCGTTGTTCACGATGAAGATCTGATTGGCGTGATCGTCGGTCTGTTTTCCGAAGTGTACGTAATACAGGTGCTCGTCGTCCTGACAGCCGAAAAACAGGCAGAGATCCCGGTGACCATAGTCCGGGATGGTGGACTGCAGGCGAATGTCCATCACAAAGGTGCCAAGCTGCAGGTCGCGGATCAGAGTACGATTGAAGGGGGAGCGGAATTTCGGTTTGAAATCGCTGTTGCGTTTGATGAGTGCTGCCGAGCGATTTCCGTTTTGCTCAAGGATTTTCCAGGCGGTCTGATCGGTCGGCTGATAACGAGCGAGGCTGCTGTCTTCGAAATCATGGCTGTAGACCAGTTTCATGCCGGCGGGCGGCGCGGGATCTTCTGCCAGCAGCGGGGCACTGTCGCAGGTCACTATGAACAACAGCACCAGACAACGCAGCATCGAAGGCATTGCAAAAACTTTCTGAGCAGGGGGCTACAGGGGTTATCCTGGCGATTCGACTTCCACGAGTCCTTCCATGGGGGTTTCGCGACCGGGAACACGAGTATAGACAGTTTCATCCCACGTGTGCAGCCCCAGCACCGCGCGACTGCTGGCGCCAGCCATCAGGCTGCGGTAGAGCAACACCTGAAATTTGCCCACACGTACTCGAAAACCGGCCGCTTCATGCGAACCGCAGCGCCTGCGATTTTCAGTGACAGTCAGGCGGGCCCAGTCGGCAGGTACATCGCTGCGACGCGGGTTCCAGTCGAAAGCAACAGGAACCGTCACTCCGCCGGCACCCGGTGCCGTCATTTCAAGCTGGCCGTCATGGACAGCACAACTGCCAGCGGGATGTTGCAGCCGATCATCCTCCAGCCAGAGCGGCAGGGTTCGTACGTCCGCAACACCGCGTGAAAGCCGCAGTTCGCGAGTGACTGTGTCCGCCACGGCAGCAACGGACGCGGCAAATGGCAGTGCGGTTGTGAGCTGCACTCGAACCTGATCGGCGAGTGTGGAGACTGTGTCAGTGAAAACAGCGAACCTGTCACGGCGAGCCAGCATGATCTGGCGAACGCATTTCAGCGTCCCGCTCGGCTCACCTTCCAGTTCAATAAAGACGCACTCGGGGTCGTCAAACCAGCAGCTGCACTTCCAGGCGACTGGTGTGGCTGCCTGCGAATCATCTGTGCGAGCCGACCAGTGCCAGACGCCAGAGAACAACAGGACTCCGCCGGTGTAAACCTGCAGCTGAACCTGATCGGCGTGCCAGTCAACGGAAATCAGATCTGCATCATGGTCGAGTGATGATCGCAGAACGGCACAGCAGGCTGAATCTGACTGCCATGCCGGCTGGATCGATGGTGTGGCTGTTTCTTCACCGCTTTTATCGCCGGAGCCCGACGGTCGTTCGGTCTCTGACGCGGACTTCCAGGGCTTGATGGAGCGGATTTTCTTTAGTGGTCGCTGGCTTTTCAGCAGCAGTTTCTGGAGTCTGGTGGTGTGCGGATGGCGAAGACCGGCCGTGAGCAGCAGGAGGGGGTCGGCCAGTGATGGTGAGCAGTGGGGGGTATCATCAGCTTTTGCCGGCTGAGGCGGCATGACCAGCATTGCTGCGGCGGCAGTCAGCCCGTTCAGGCGGGAGTGCAGTTCCTGAGTCCAGACGGACTGCCGAAAAGCTGCTGCCCAGGCTACGGGGCGAGCGATGGTGGCGAGGAATCTGGCGAGGACGGGCAGCAGTGATCCGTGCGGGCACCCAGCCTCGTCGGTGGCTTGCTGTACCAACTGACGCAGTTCGCTGCAGCCGCTTTCCAGCAGGGCTTCGGAGTCGCCCAGCGGGCTGAGCAGCAGCGCGACGATGCAGGCGGCCTCACTTCCGCCGATGCCTGCCATCATTTCCTGCAGCGGCGGAGCTGATTCTGCAGCAGCGGAACCGGAGAGCTCAGATTTCAATCGAGCGAGGACAGCGATACAGGCCGAAAACGTGGCAGGTTCAAGCGATTCACCATGCAGCAGCAGCAGTTCGGCAACAGCCACAGATTCCCATGGTCGCGGTGCCTGTCGAAATGAACTGGCCCATTCGGCCAGCAGCGTTTCGAGTGCGCGGCGCTGTCTGGCTTTCTGCCGACCAGTTCTTATGGACTGCCAGAACAACTGAATTCCGGCGGCCAGTGAACGCTCGCGGGGCGACAGCGCAGCATCTTCGATTGACCAGAGTGCGGCCGAATCTTCACCCTGAAGCTTTCTGAGCTTTTTCGCAGGGCCTGCCAGCAGTCGCAGATATTCGCGACAGAAGGATTTGACGTTACCGGCGGGAACCGACGCTTTCAGAGGTTCGCTGGCCTGTCGGCCAACGGGAATGGAGCGAAGGATTCGTGTTGCTGTTGTGGCTGCCATGATCGTACCGCAGAGTTATTCGGACGATCCTCCCTGAGTTTTTGCCGGCGCTCCTGCACCGGTTTATCACCGGCGTCGTTCAGATCGTGGTCGAAGAGAAACCACCGTCGACTACAATATTCTGGCCGGTTACGAATGATGAGGCAGCGTGTGAAGCCAGCCAGACAACGGCCCCTGCAAGTTCGTGAGCTTCACCGAATCGAGCCATTGGAGTGTGACCGATGATCTGAGCACCACGTTCTGTGTAGCTGCCATCCGGTTTAAACAGAAGGGCACGATTTTGATCGGCAGGGAAAAAGCCCGGACTAATCGCATTCACTCGCACACCCTGAGTGGCCCATTCACGTGCGAGGAATTTTGTGAAATTGATAACGGCAGCTTTCGCTGCTGAATAAGCGACGACGCGCGACAGAGGAATCATTCCGGCCATCGATGCGATGTTGATGATGCTGCCTTTTTTCTGCGCCAGCATCGTTTCTCCGAATACCTGAGCGGGCAAGAGTGCTCCACCTGTGAGGTTCAGGTCGAAAACTCCGTTCCACGCATCTCGTGACAGACGGCAGAAGTTGCTGCCTGGTGGCAGTGTGGCGTCAGGGCGATTTCCACCGGCGGCAGAAATCAGCACAGTGACGGGGCCGAGTTGCTGGTTGATTGTGTCGCGAGCGGCAGTGAGTGAGTCGGTATCGAGTGCATCGGCCGAGACGAACAGAGCTTTTCCGCCGGCCGCTTCAATCTGTCGCACTCGTTCTTCCCCGCGTTCCGCACTGCGACCGACGACGGCGACGGCTGCGCCGGCTGCTGCCAGTGCCGACGCCATGCCCCCACCCAGTACACCTGTGCCGCCGAGAACTACAGCAGTTTCACCGGTCAGGTCGAAAATCGAGCGAGTCATAGCGGGGGAGTCCGTGCTGGGGAATATGAGTTTAATGGCTTGTGTCGTGTGTCTGGTGTAATGCCTGAGATGCCGCTGTCAGGTGCGAGCTTTTTCAAGCTGATCAAGTTCCGAGTTCAGTTGTTCGAGAGACGGGATCTGTCCATCTTTCTGTCTGGTGGCGAACTGTTTTTCAAGGTCAGCGATCTGCAGTTGCAGGCGGCTTAGTTCGGTACTGCTGATGCGATCCGTGAACATCAGCCCTTCGAGGTGGTCGAATTCATGCTGCACAACCCGGGCAGGGAAATCTTCCAGTTCTATTTCGAACGGCTGGCCGGAAAGATCGAACGCATCGACGACAATCTGAGCGGCGCGGGGAACTGTGGCGTACAGTTCGGGCAGGCTGAGACAGCCCTCTTCACCGTCAGTACCTCCGCGACGGCGTGTGATGCGCGGATTGATGAACACCATTTCGGACTCACTGCATTCCGGATCACCTTCCGGATTGATCACAAACAGGCGATAGGGCAGTCCGCACTGGTTAGCAGCCAGTCCGACTCCACGAGCCTGATACATCAGCTGAAACATCTGCTGCACCATATCCCGCAGCTCGGCATCGATTTTCTTTACTTCGCGGCATTTACGCCGCAGGGCCGGGTGCGGGTGGTGAACGATACTGAGGGTTTTCATGGGAACAGCCGAGGTCAGCAGGAAGTGTCGCGCGAGACTGAAGGACGAGGAAGTCTAATCGATTTGTCCGGTTTTCCACTGTCCGGCGGGTGTGAAAAACGGGGAATCCGGAGACCGGTGATCAGAGGTGTTGTCAGGGTGCCTCGGCAGCCCCGGCTTTTGGCGGATTGCGGTAATCCAGCGGAGGCTGCTGGCCGGGCCGCATCAAAGACTCGTATTTTTCTGTTCCCAGCCGCTGTTTCAGCTCGGCGGCAGCCTGCTGAAGGACCTGCGGACTTCGGAACAGATCGACGGCGGTCAGAGCCAGTGTGCGGGCAGCCAGGTGCATGCCTTTTTCACCGATGCCTGTGCCACCGGCGGCCACAGCCTGCCATGAGTGAGCAGGAGTACCCGGCACCCAGCAAACAGTGGTGAAGCCGGTTGTGGGAACCAGCCAGGAAATGTCTCCGACGTCGGTTGAGCCTTTGCCCAGCGTGTTGTCAACGTCGTCAACGGTTCGCAGTGCTTCGAGTCCATCCTTTGTTTCCAGTGTCTGCTGAATTCGAGCAGCGAACTGTTGCTCGGCATCGCTCCACTGAAGATCATTTTGTGACTGCAGGCGACGTCTGATGATTCCGGTGAGTGTGCTGTTGGGGAGTATTTCGCGGATCCCGCCTTCGTATCGAATCTTGAGCTGAGTCTCCGTCGCCAGTGCTCCGGCGCGAGCGCACAATTCGAGACGTTCATAAAGCGGTTTTAAAAAACGACCTTCGGGATGTCGAATGTAGTAGTAGATTTCGGCGAATGGCGGGACCACATTGGGGGCGTCACCACCGCTGGTGATCACGTGGTGGATGCGAGTATTATCCGGCGTGTGTTCGCGCATCAGCTCTGATGCGTGGGCGGTGAGTTCGACGGCATCGAGAGCCGATCGGCCCATGTGTGGCGCGGATGCCGCGTGCGCCGTTCTTCCGGAAAACTGGAACTTGACGGCGATACGCGCAAGGCTGGATCTGTCACCTGCGGAATTGCGTGACCCGGGATGCCAGTGCAGAACTGCGTCGCAGTCATTAAACAGGCCCGCCTGAACCATGAAGACTTTTCCCGAACCGCCTTCTTCTGCCGGGCAGCCATAGAAGCGGACGGTTCCCGACAGCTTTCCTTCGCGAATCTGTTCGGCAATGGCAATTGCGGCAGACAAAGACGCCGTACCGAAGAGGTGATGTCCGCAGGCGTGTCCCCAGTTATGGTCATCAGTTCGAGGCAGGCGTTCCGGTTCTGCCTGCTGCGAAAGTCCGGGCAGGGCGTCGTATTCTCCGAGGATTCCGATGACCGGGTGTCCGCTGCCAAACTCTGCTATGAATGCTGTGGGGATGTCGGCGACCGATTTTCGGACTGTTAATCCCGCTGCGGCAGCGGCATCTGCGAGCAGTTCACTGGAAACGGTTTCCTGATATCCGGGTTCGGCAGCCTGCCAGATTTTGAGTGCTGTCTGCCAGCTGACTTCCCGCCGACTGGTCAGTGACTGAAGCACAGCCTGTTCCACAGCATCTGTCTGCGCAAGGGCTGTGCCAATTCCAGTCAGCAGCCCGGTGATGCTGAAAAGTGCCAGACAAACGAGACGTTGCATGCCGGAGAACCTTAGAGGAAAGCCTGGTGCCGCTGAGTTTTGGCGGGAAATTCAAGTGCCTGCTGGTGCGGCGGAATCCAGCAGAGTTTTGAGGTGCAGGCCAGCGGATTCAGCCAGCCTTGCCGGATTGTAGCCACCTTCGAGGACGCTGACGACCCTGCCGGCAGCATGGACGGCAGCGGCATCCAGGACTGCGCGAGTCAGTGTTTCGAAGTCCTCTGTTTCAAGGCCCAGCGAGCCGACCGGGTCTTCGGCGTGAGCATCGAAGCCGGCACTGAGGATGATCAGTTCCGGGCGGATGCGATCGGCTGCGGTGTGCAGCAGGGCAGTGAAGTCTCGCAGGAATTGTTGCCGGGGAGTTCCGAAGGCGACGGGCAGGTTGAAGGTGGTGCCGAGGCCGTCTCCTGAGCCGATTTCGTCGCGACGTCCGGTGCCGGGGTAGAAGGGAAATCTGTGCGATGACAGAAAACCGACGCGGCTGTCTTCGTAGAATGTGTCCTGTGTTCCGTTCCCGTGGTGCACGTCCCAGTCCACGACAAGCACTCGGGACAGACCGAAACGGTGGATGGCGGCCGCAGCGGCAGCTGCGGCGTTTCCGAGCAGGCAGAAGCCCATCGGCGAGGCGGGCAGTGCATGGTGGCCGGGGGGCCGCACTGCGCAGAATGCCGTGCGGGCTTCTCCGGCAAGAACACGGCTGACTGCATCGATCGCAGTTCCGGCGGCCTGCCAGGCGACTTCTGCAGATTCCGGGCAGAGCACTGTATCTGCTTCGATACGACCGCCGCCTGCTGCGGCAAACCTGCGAAGTTCCTGGAGGTGATCTGCGGTATGGACCAGCAGCAGATCGGTGTCAGAAGCGGCGACAACGGGGCGACGGCTGACTCGATCCAGCAGCCCGCTGCGGTGCAGGTGCTGTTCAAGCACGGCAACTCGAACTGGACATTCCGGGTGATCACCTGTTCGGTGTCGCTGAAACGCGGGATCCGAATAAAAGAGTGTCATGTGAGAGCTTCCAGCGATTGTTTACGGTCAACATTTGGTATTCTGGAGAAACGAATGTGTTCTGCCAAGTCCCTGCAGGCTGCGGGAAACGGTCTGGCAGGAACGTGAGTTATCAGCATAGGTCTTCAAAATGCCTGGAATCACATGTTTGCTGCCGCGAGTATCCTGGGCGATGTTTGTATTTTTGGCGGCATCTGCGGTTTTTGCAGACGAGCCTTCAGGTGAAACTCGTGAGGCCCGGCTGCGTCAGCAGGTCGGTCAGCTGCTGGAAACAGCAGAAGGCAGTGACTGGATTCCGCTCATAATGGCGGATCTTGAGCTTTCCACGGATTTGACGCCAGAGTCTCAGGACTGCTGCCGTCGAATTTTGCGGGCGCTGGCAGCGGCAGATGATGAGGCTGCGCAGCAGCATGTGCACGCGGTGTTTGAAAATGAGCCGGAGCGCCGGGGGATGGCCGCTGAGGCTGTCGCGATGGCCGCACAGAGTCGTCCCGGAAGTCTGCGGAACTGGAGATTACTGGTGCGGTCACTGAATGTAGTGCGGCATGGGGAAGCGGTGGCTGTCCTGCACGCGTTGCAGCGGTATCGACAGCGAGCCAACAAGGGGCACTGGGTGCGTCGAGTGATACTAACAGGGTTGCGGCTGGCTGAAACGGACCGGCAGGCAGCGTGTGACCTGCTGCAGCACTGGACAGGTCAGCCGGTGCGTCCGGCTGCGGCATGGACGCTGTCGGAATATCAGCAGTGGTTTGCCGCTGAACATCAGGATCTGCCGCCTGCGGTGCTGCCGGAGGATCCAGCCGGCGCCGTGTGGACCGGCGCGTCGCTTGAGGCTCTGTTTGCCGGGCGGCACCTGACTGCTGAAGAGTCTGCAGGTGGTCGGGCAATCTTTGAAAAAGCGGGCTGTGCGAAGTGTCATCGCCGTGGCGACCTGGGAGGCGCCGCGGGTCCGGATCTGACGTCGCTGGGCTGGCGACGGCAGCGTGCGGAAGTCCTGGAATCACTGCTGTATCCATCGCAGGAGCTGCACGAGGAGTATCCGTCTGTTCTTGTGGTGCTGCGAGACGGAACGACGGCGGCAGGCCTGCTGCAGAGGTCGCCGGACGGCGGTTTTCAGCTTTTCAGCAGTACTGCGGAGGTACGAGTAATTCCGCAGTCGGAAATTGAGGCCATTCGCAGTCATGCCGTTTCATCCATGCCGGCTGGAACCCTGGATCGTCTGACCGCGGACGAGATTCGATCGCTGGTGGCCTGGTTGACCAGTGTTGACGGGGTTCCGCGACCGCATCAGGAAGATGAGGGTCAGGAAGAAGAGTGAAACCTGAGCGATTGCAACGGTCTATTCTGCTGACGGGAACACGCTAAAGGTGCGGGGAAGTCAGCGACGATCAACTCGCTGGCCAGCGGTTCGGTGGTTTGTTCGCTGATTCTGATGCCTGGCGGCCTTCGGCAAAAACGGCCGATGTTCGCGATGCGTTGGATTTGGCGTATGCAGATTCACGTGTCTGGCGGGAAACAGCAGCAGGAAGCCACCGGGGAAACCCCGGCAGAGGAACGCGGCAGCAATGTCAGGATCCGCAAAAACTGATCAGCTTCGACTGGGTTTCATGGAGACGATCGAGGTTGAGGGGCGAGGCCATATTGGCGGGCTGCTGATAACGAATCAGAACGGCCGTCCGCTGGAGTTTCAGTGTACGACCCCGGTTCGGCCCAATCGCACTCAGGAAATTCTGTTTGGTGAAACTCTGAAGCCGTGGTTACTGGGCGAACTGATTGGCAGTACTTTGCTGGACCGCGTGGCGATCAAGCCCAGTCTGGTGGTGACCAGCGATCCCTGTCTGCTGGAACTGCGCAATCACACCCATGTGCCGATAGCGGTGGCGGAATCTGCCGGGGGTGAACTGGGCGGGACAACCGGACGCCGCGGTATTCCGGCGGGCGGGGAGGCCGAGAATCGCAAGCTGCAGCTGGGTGGCAGCATGCTGCGATTTCACGAGGCTCATCATGGTGATGTTGATTCTCTGCAGAAGCAAAAGCATTTGATTCCGGATTCAGCCGATCTGCAGGAACCGCTTGAGCGGGTGCGTGAGGCGCTGGCCGAGACGGTTCGAACTGTGTTTGCTCGCTGAGTGCACCGTACAGCAAGAAACTGACAGAGGCCCCGACGAATGGATGCGGCAGGGACAAATTCTGAGTCAGGCAACAACGGCGGGGGTATTTCTGAGGCGGATGGAGGGATGTTGCTGCCCCAGCGCCCGGAATTGCTGCAGACTGGTTTCAATCCGGCTCTTTCCCGCGTTCCTGCGCCGGACACAATTTGTTCGACGCTGGACCTGCCGCTTGATTTCGTTCCATCCTGGACGCCTCGCAGAATTCCGTTGAAGTGCATCGGTCTGACGTTGCCGGAGGGTGTGGAGTTTCTGCCGCCGGCTCTGCCAAAGCCTGCCCTGCCCGTGGATGCTCGCAAAGCCGCAGCGAAGTCCGCTGAGGAATCTGGTGACGGCGAGCAGCCGAAGAAGAAGGTGACGCGACTGAAGCCGCCGGCGGACGCCTTGTCGCTGCAGGATCGCTTGTTTTACCTGCTGCAGCCTCCTCTTGAATCCTGGCTGGCTGGTCAGGAACTGATCATGCCGTTTGAGCCTTTTTCGTATCAGTACGAGGGCATAGCGTGGTTGTTTTCCAGTCAGTCTGCTTTGCTGGCTGACGAGATGGGTCTGGGCAAGACGATGCAGACGATCACGGCGATTCGACTGCTGCTGCGAAGCGGTCAGGCGCGGCGAATTCTGCTGATCTGCCCGAAGCCGTTAATCCCGAACTGGCAGCGGGAATTTAAGACGTGGGCTGAGGAGCTGCCGGTCGTGGTGATGGAGGGGAATGGTGCGCGGCGGCGGATGCTTTGGACCATGCCAGGCGTGCCGATTCTGATTGCGAACTATGAACTGATGACGCGGGATCTGGCGGAGATGTCGGAGGAGGAGCAGCCGAAGTTTGACCTGCTGGTGCTCGATGAGGCGCAGCGCATCAAGAATCGCGAATCGAATACAGCGTTAACTGCACGAGCTATCAAGCGGCGTCGCAGCTGGGCATTGACCGGGACACCGATTGAGAATCGTCCTGAGGAACTGGGGGCGCTGTTTGAGTTCATGGAGGTGATACCGAAGGGGGGCTCGCCGGATCTGAGGCAGCTTTCGCGTCTGGCAAAAAAATACATTTTGCGACGCACCAAAGACCTGGTGATGAAGGATATGCCGCCCCGCATCGACCGTGATGCTGAGCTGGAACTGACGGACGCTCAGGAATCCGCCTATCGAATTGCCGAAAAAGAGGGTGTGATTCAGCTCAATGATCTGGGCGACTCAATCACGGTGCAGCACGTGTTTGAACTTGTACTGAGGCTCAAACAGATTGCCAATTATGATCCGCTGACGGGTGAGAGTGCCAAGCTTGAGCGTCTGCAGGCGGATATGGAAGAGATTGCGGCCAGCGGAGGGAAGGCGATCTTGTTCAGCCAGTGGACAAAGACGATTGACTGGCTGGAGCCTCGTTTGAAGGAATTCAATCCTTTGATTTACCACGGAGGAGTCCCGACGAAGCAGCGGGAGCCGATTCTGGCGAAATTCAAACAGGACCCGAAGGCTCATATTTTGCTGATGAGTTATGGCACGGGAGCAGTGGGCCTGAATCTGCAGTTTGCCGGCTATGTGTTTCTGTTCGACCGCTGGTGGAACCCGGCAATTGAAGACCAGGCGGTCAACCGTGCTCATCGGATCGGTGTCAAGAACCCGGTCATTGTGACTCGCTTTATTTCGCGGAACACGATTGAGGAGCGTATTGACCGAGTGTTGCGGGAAAAGCGTGAACTGTTTGAGATGGTGCTGGGAGAGGGTGACAACAACAATCGCTCCTTGAGTCTGAGTGCGTCGGAGATCTTCGGTCTGTTTGATCTGAAAGCCCGCCACAAGGATGGGGCACGATCGATTGGTCCGAAACCAGTGGTGGCCGGTGGCGAGGCAGCGTGAGCCGCTGTTGAAAGCCTGTGTGCCGGTCATCGATTCATCGAAGGGTTCACACACTCACGCGGATGCAGAACCGTTTTTATGCGTTCGGGCATCTGCTGCGGCGGGGGCCCTGAGAACTTCAATGGAGTGCGGTTATGGGGATGTCTGCGGGTATTGTCAGAAAACTGCTGTTGTGCGGACTGTGTTTTGGCAGCGGCGTGGTGGTGCTGGCAGAAGATATGTCGTTGCCGCGGAGCAGCCCGGAGGCTCAGGGGGTGTCCTCGCAAGGTCTGCTGGAGTTTGTGCAGGCGGCTGATCGCAAGGTGCAGTCAATGCACAGTTTCATGCTGGTGCGAAACGGGCATGTGGTTGCAGAGGCGTGGTGGAATCCTGAAGCAGCAGACAAACCGCATGTCCTGTGGTCTTTGAGTAAAAGCTTCACCTCGACGGCCGTTGGGCTGGCAGCAGCGGAGGGAAAGCTGAGCATCGATGACCGTGTCAGCAGCTTCTTTCCTGACAGTCTGCCGGCGGCTCCGTCAAAAAACCTCCAGGAGATGCGTGTACGAGATTTGTTGACAATGACGGCAGGGCATCAGGACGAGCCTGCCTTGGCGCGTGAGTCAGACTGGATTAAGGCTTTTTTTGAGCATCCGGTACCGCACAAGCCGGGGACTCATTTTCGCTACAATACTCCGGCTACTTTCATGCAGTCAGCGATTGTGCAGAAGGTCAGCGGGCAGACGGTGGCTGAGTATTTGCAGCCGCGGCTGTTTGAGCCTTTGGGAATAGCTGCCCCGCGCTGGGATGCCAATCCTCAGGGGATTTCACTGGGCGGGTACGGTCTGTATCTGAAGACCGAGGATCTGGCAAAGTTTGGCCTGTTATATCTGCAGGGCGGGCAGTGGAATGGTCGGCAGCTGATTCCGCGAGAGTGGGTTGCCCTGGCGACGTCGCGGCAGGCCAGCAACGGCAGCCGTCCTGACAGTGACTGGGATCAGGGGTATGGATTTCAGTTTTGGCGGTGCCGTCATAATGCATTTCGGGGGGACGGCAAGGACGGTCAGTTTTGTGTGGTATTGCCGGACCAAAACGCGGTTGTGATTATCACGGCCAACACGGGTGACATGCAGGGTGAGCTGAATGTGGTGTGGGATCATCTGCTGCCGGCGCTGCGGTCGGAGCCTTTGTCGGAGGATCGGGAGTCTGAGGGTAAACTGAGGGAATTCTGCGGGAGTTTGCGGGCGAGTCGTTGAGAGAAGTGTGTCGAAGTGGGTGAGTTTTGCTGGGTTTTGGTTGCTATTTATCTGCTCATTTGTTCAATTCTCAGTTGAATTCCAGATTTTCTGCTGCGGTCACGCGGATCGGGCACGCATTTCGCTGGCGATTTGGCAGGCTGGCGGAATGGCAGAATTCTTTCTGTGAAGTGGGCAGATGTTTGAACGTCCGTTTTTATCGATGGATCTTGCGAACCCGACGTGGTGGGTCTACGTCGGGCTGCTGGTGATTGCGGTCTATTTCAGGTTTTCGCGAGTATTTTCTGTTCGTAATCTGGATTTGCTGCTGTTGCTGGCGGTGTCGACCAGTTTGACGGCGACTGTGCTGTATCGGGATCGTGCCTGGCCGGCAGCGTCGGATGGCGGGCCGCTGCTGACGCAAGTGAACACATTGGTGGCGGATGTGCTGGGTGGCGGTGCGGCCAGTACGATTCCTGTTTCGTATCGTGTTGACGAGCCAGGTCCTGGAGCGATTTCGGACCCTGTAGACGAGCGTGGTGGTCTGGCGGAGCAGATACTGAATTCGGAGGTCAGCCGGCGGCATCCGATGTATCGCTGGGGTTCGCTGGTATTGCTGGCTGCATCGGCCTGTTTGCTGGTACGTCTGATGTTTGATGAGAGTCTGACCCGGCGTCCTCGTCTGGATCAGAATCTGAATCTTTCGGGTCTGTCGTGCCTGTGTATTCCGGCGTTTGGCATTTTGATGGCGCATGTGGCACTGTTATCGCCACCGCAGCACGCGCAGGCTGCTCTGCAGTATGGTCAGGCATTGTTGCAGCGTCAGCATGTGGAATTACTGGCTGACGAGAGTACGGTTCCGCCGGCACCGGTTGAGACACTGATGGCAGCTGGTGGCAGTATTGTGGGCGATCTGGCGGACACTGAACCTGACTGGGTAGCGCGGGGACTGGTGATCACGGCTCATTCGCTGGTTGTGCTGGGATTGCTGGTGATCAGCAGGCTGCATTTTGCCAGTCTGCAGCTGGGTGTTTCGATGGTGTGTCTGTATTTGCTGCTGCCGTGCACGGGTGTGTACGTGCACCAGTTGAGCCACGTGCTTCCGGCGGCGTGTCTGACATGGGCTTTTGCGTGCTATCGGCGTCCGACTGTGGCTGGAATTCTGCTGGGTCTTGCCAGTGGCACGCTGTTTTTTGCCATCTTTTTGATTCCGCTGTGGGCGGTATTTTACGGTCGTCGGGGGGCGATTCGGTTTATTGTTTCAGTGACAGCGGTGGCAGTGCTGCTGGCGGGCACGCTGATGCTGATTTCGCAGGATGCATCATCGTTTGTCGAGAAGCTGATTCGTTCAACGAACTGGACCGTGTATCGGTTGTTTTTTGAGACGTCGGCTGTTCAGGAGTCGCAGCTGAGTCAGACGATCATTCGCATTTTGATGGCAGCCGTATTTTTCGTGATGCTTACGGCCATGACGGTGTTGCCGCGGCCGCGAAATCTTGAGAATTTGCTGGGCAATTCGACATCGCTGATTGTTGCCGCGCAGCTTTGGTATCCTCAGGATATCGGTCATTATGTGCTCTGGTATCTGCCTTTGCTGCTGCTGGTGATGTTCAGGCCGCGTCTGGACCGCCTGATTCCTCCTGATCGCCTCGATGCAACGCTCGCTTCTTTCCAGTCTCAGAATTCCGAGATTGCCCGCCTGGCAGCTGCTTCAGACATGTGACGCGGCGGAATCTGGCTTCCCCAAAGTGAGTTTGTCGGAGACAATATCCGCGGGCAGATTCGTCTGTCCGCCACCGAAGCTCAAGGGTTAGCGAGGATCGTTCAGATGTCGGAGAACCGCTGTATATTCCGAGTTGCAGCCGCGCTGGCAGTTATGGGCAGTGTCTTTTGTCTGCCACTGAGCGGTGTGGTGACTGCGGGTTTGCGAGTTGAACTGCTGCAGGTGAAGTCTGCGGCCGGCTTCGATCCGAGCCGGCAGCCAGGGCGTCAGAATGCTTCCTGGTCAATGAATCTGGAGCTGAAGCTTCGTCTTTCGAATGACGGTGATGAGTCCCTGGATCTGCAGGGTGTTGAGGTATTTCTTGAGAGTGGCGGAGCCTTACTGCGTCGTCGAGCGGACGAGGAGCATCGTTTTCCGAAGCTGGGGACCATGGAGGCTGGTGAGTCCGTGGACTGTACTGCTGGATTTGTTCTGACTCCGTGGCCGGCCGAGCCTGCAAAGCTGCAGTTGAAAGTTGGGGTTGAGGGTGAGCCGGACGAGGACAATCCGGTTTTGGATGCCGAAGGTCGTTTGGTGCCTGCACTGGGCGACGTGCGAGCCGCGGTACCATTGCTGCAGTGGGTGCGTGAAACGTCTCGTTTTGGAACTGAGCGACTGGGGCCGGGCGGCGCATTGGCTCTGATTCGTACTGAGCGTGATCTGGACTTGCTGTCGGTCTGGGTTTTGGAGGGTATGTTCAGGCAGCTTCTGAGCGACGGTGTCGAACGTATATTGCTGACATCGGGTGGTGAGGAGCGTCGGTCGGTATCGGAAGAAGTGAGTGGCTGGCTGAGCGGTCTGCAGCAGAGTTCGCAGCGGAATGCGCGACCGGGCGGGCTGGGAGGAATGCTTCCTCAGCCGGCGAATATGCAGCCTCCTCTGCCGGCACTGGGTCGTCCGCTGCGGTCGGTATCTGTGGCTGAGATGGGTCAGATGGAGGGCACGAACCCATACATGCGTCGTCGTGCGATTCGTACAGATCAGCGTTTGGAAGAGGCTATTGCCGAGGCGCTGGCTCCTGTGTACCGGTATGCTCCGGTTGCCGAGGCGATTCAGGGGCTGCGAAGTGAGGTTGCTGGTGTGCGTCTTGCGGCGCTGGCCGGGGCAGTGGACCGGCTGACAGAGGATGAAGCGGCGGCGGTACTTGAGCGTGCTCGTTCCGGTTCTGTTCAGCAGCAGCTGGAGGTGGCGGCGTGGCTGAATCAGATTCCGGGCCGTCGAGCTGTTGCTGCTCTCCAGGAAATGGCGATTGGGGACAATGAGGAGCTGGCAGCGGCAGCACTGCGAGGGCTGTCGACAAGTCGTGAGGATTCGGCGGAGGGTGCGATGGCTGCGGTGTGGGAATCCGGGGCGACTCGCCCTGCCCTCAGGACTCAGGCTGCGGCTGCCATGGTGCGATCGGGAGATGATCGTTGGCTGGGTTTTGTGGCGGCGTGGGTACAGGATTTTTTGCAGCTGTCGCAGGAGGGGCAGTCGGGCGGGATTCAGCCTGAGCAGGTACGTGGGGCAACTGCATTTCTGCTGGACCGTCGCCATGAGCCGACGCAGGTGCTGGTGCGTGAGCAGTTGCCGCTGATCAGGCAATCGAAGTTTCAGGATCCTCTGATGCGGCTGCTGCTTGATCAGGGACAGTCGCTGGATTTGCGGGCGGTGCATAAGGCTGCGGATCAGAGGATTCGCGACGGCGAGATTACTCTGGAAGTTCTCTATGCGGCCATGATTCTGCGGGATTCCTCATGGACGGAGCGGTTACTGGCGGATTATCAGCAGCCGCGAAATTCGGGGCGTCAGGAGGATCAGCGTTCGCTGCAGCCGATCATCGCGTGCGCCACGAAGGCTCAGATTGACGAACTTGTGGCTCAGTGGAAGCAGCTCAATCGGGCAGCTCAAAGTGAGTTGCTGGTGCATCTGGCGGCAATTGAGCATGCTGAGTGGAAACCTTTGGCAGCCGATCAGTTGCAGTCAGGTTCGGACATTTCGGAAACGGCCATCAATTTGTTGTCGCAGGATGCGTCTGAGGAGTCGCTGTCGCTTCTGGGTGGGCTGCTGCGACGGCAGGTTGCTGCATTGGAGGGTACAAAGGATGCTTCGGCGCGAGGGCAGGACCAGTTGCAGCGACTGACTGCACAGATCGCTGGATTTGTGCATCCGGAATGTCGTCGTCTGATCAACCAGTTGTGCCGCGACGGCAACAAGTATGTGAGGGATCTGGCGCGGGAGCAGCGCTCGAATGCAGTGGTACGTTCTCCGGCAGTTCGTTCACTGCAGCAGGAGGGGCAGTTGCGTGATGCTGGCCAAAAAATGGAAGCGGACGCGATGCTGGAGGAGGTGCTGCGGCTGGATCCATTTCTGGCCGAGGGCTGGTTGCGGCGCAGTTCGGTGCGCATGCATGCTGGAGATTTTGAAGCGTCGATGGGGGATTTGCGGCATGCAGCCGAGTTGTCTCCTGAGCATGTGGAAGTGGAGAGCATGATTTCGCTGGTCATGGTCAGGCAGGGACAGGTGTCTGACGGACTGCAGGCAGCCGATCGTCTGATTGCGAGTGTGCCATTTGATGATTACGCGCTGTACAACGGGGCCTGTTCATACGCGCGAGCGGCGGAGCGAGCTGAGACATCGGCGGATGACAAGGCTCGCTGGATTGCTCGAGCGGTGGAATTGATCAAAGCTACGAATGCCACCGGCTTCGACGATCATGAGCATCTGGCGGAAGACTCGGACCTGAAAATCCTGCATGATCATCCGGAGTGGGCCGGGTTATTAGAGGCAGCGAAGAGCAACAAGGGGCGTGAGCGCTGAGTTTTGGCGTCAGTGTGCTGCAGAGGATTCGGAAAGTCGGCCATCCTGCATGGTCAGAATTCTGTCTGCGATATCCAGAATTCGGGGGTCGTGGGTCACCATCAGGATGGGTCTGGCAAGCTGACGAGCCAGTATTTGCAGGCGGCTGACGACTTCACGGCCGGTAACGCTGTCGAGGGCGGAGGTTGGTTCGTCGGCCAGCACCAGTTGCGGGTCGGTGACCAGTGCTCGCGCAACAGCCACTCGCTGCCGCTGACCGCCGGAGAGTTTGGCAATTGGATAGTTCACGCGATCCTGCAGCCCCACTTCCCCCAGCATGGCGATGGACCTCCGTCGGGCCTCCTGACGATCGACGTGCGGGTGCAGATCGAACATCACCTGCACATTCTGCAGTGCCGTCAAAAATGGCAGCAGATTGTGAGCCTGGAAGATGAAGCCGATTTTTCGTCGCAGTTCGATCAAGTCTGAATAGGTGGCCTTGTGCAGGGCATGTCCGAGGACGGTCAGGCTGCCCTGCTGCATGCTGCGAAGTCCGGCGATCAGAGTCAGCAGTGTCGTCTTTCCGGAGCCTGATGGTCCTGTGAGCAGCACGATCTCACCGGGTTGTATCTGCAGGCTTACGTCAAACAGGATCTGTTTCCGCAGTTCGCCTTCGCCGAAGCTGAAGTTGATGTCCTGGCCAGCGATGACGGAGGAGGCAGGGGGCATGGTGGTCGGTTCGGAGGCTGTGTTCAGGCCGAGGGCAGGCTGAGTGAGTTCAGGATGCGTTCGCAGGCGTCGGATTTGTTGAGTGCGTAGAAGTGAATCCCGGGGACACCTTCAGCCTGCAGTTGCTGACACTGCCGGATGGCATGCTCAACACCAATTTCAAACTGTGCGGCAGCGTCGTCGCGGACTGCTTCGAGCTGAGTTGCGAGTTCGACAGGAATGATCGAGCCACACATGGCGGTGATTCTGCGAATCCGGGCAAAATCGGTGATGGGCATAATGCCTGGAACGATCGGTACTGTGATACCGCGTGAGACGCACTGATCACGAAAATCAAAGAAGTTGCGGTTGATGAAGAACAACTGAGTGAATACGGCGTCAGCTCCGGCGTCTACTTTGGTTTTCAGGTGCTGGAGATCGGCATCCATTGAGGGAGCTTCGACGTGTTTTTCAGGATAACCGGCGACGCCAATGCCCATTTCCGGGTACAGTCGACGGATCAGCGCTGTGAGTTCAGATGCGTGACTGAGGCCGCCTTCAGCGGCGGTAAACACCTGTTGTCCGACTGGCGGGTCACCGCGCAGGGACATAATGTTTCTGACGCCGGCCTGCCATGCCTGCTGCAGCCATGCGGTGAGATCGTCGACGGTGGAGCTGACGCAGGTAAAGTGCGCCATGGACGGGCGCTGCAGTGTCTGCTGAATCCACTGACACCACTCGAGTGTCTGTCCTTGCGTGGATCCGCCGGCCCCGTATGTGCATGACAGAAATGCGGGGTTGAACTGATTGAGTGACAGCAGGCTGCGTTTAAGTGCCTCACTGGATTCCGCGGTTTTTGGCGGAAACATCTCAATGGAGAGCACGAAGCGACGGGAGGAAAACAGATCAGGAAGGCGCATCTGCAGGGCTCGAAGAGAATTGGACGGAACAGTGTGTGAGTAGTCTAAGGGACCGGTGGTCGCAGGAGAAACGAAAAATTCGTTCATTCCGAGTCAGTGGCTGCGACGGACAACCCGGTGAAAATGCAGTTCGGCCTCTCGATCCACGACTCGCCGAATACCTTCCAGCAGACAATGTGGTTCATGGTCTGTTTCACCAAGACGTTTGACTTCTTCAATTGAGGTTCCTGGCGGCACGCTGAAGGCTGCCTGGTAGATGATCTGATTGCCGGCATCCAGTTCCGGGACAATGAAGTGGATGGTGGCACCAAAACACAGCATATGATGCTGGAAGGCGTCTTCGTAGGGGCGAAAACCTGGGAACGACGGCAGCAGCCCGTGGTGCAGATTGATGATTCTGCCTCCGGCAAACTTCCAGCAAAGCTCTGCCGGCAGAACCCGCATGTAGCGTGCCAGGATCACGTAGTCGATTTCCAGGTCGTCAATAGCTCGTTCCAGTTTGCTGTAGTCCGGGTTCCCCTGTTCATCGCCGATGGGCAGCCATGGGACATCAAACTGTTCAGCGAGGCTGCGGCAGGCATTGCGGTTTCCTGCCATGACAGCAACTTCGGCCTTAAGTCGGCGGTCACGGACAGCGCGGAGGATTGCCAGTGGCGGCTCGGTGCGGTACGTGGTGCAGATTGCAAGCCTGGGTGCCCGAGGATGCTCGTCTCGGGACCAGACTCGCACCTGCAGACCGCGCTGTTTGCCTATGTCAGACATCTCACGCCGGAGATCAGAAACCGAACCGGAGGTCCATTCGATCCGCATCAGCATAGCGAAAAGCCGTTCGGAATCCCGGTCATACATCTGAATTTCGTGGATGTTGGCGCCGGCACCGGTGACAAAGTGCACGATGGGATCTGCCAGTCCGCGATGATCGGGCCCGACAGCTGTGATTGTAACCTGCATGGAGTTGTTTCCGTCCGCAGCGTTTTTTACCGCGGCAAAGAAAAAGCGGGGCTCGGTTGAGCCCCGCGGAAAGTCGAGTTGTTTACGGTCAGATTCAGACGGATCCGTCTTCCTCTCGACGACGGCGACGCAGAGAAACCAGACCTACCAGGGCTCCCAGCAATCCTACGGAAGCTCCCTTCGATTCCTCGCGGGAAGATTCAGCGGGCTGCGCTGGCTGAGTTTCAAGGGCCACAGCGGGCTGTGCTGCCGGAGCATCCCACCATGTTTCCTGACCCCAGCCGGACAGCACCTCGTCAGATTCCACCGGAGCAACTTCGGTTTCCGATGGCACATCTGCTGGCTGGTGCTGATCTGCTGCGGGCTGTTCCGAATCCGACGGCAATACCACTGGCTCAGCCTGGGTGCCGGCTACTGTTGACCGCAGCATGCTGACAGAGTAATCGGCTACTGGCTGTTCAAACACCGCAGCGACAGCGGTCAGCACCCACTGGTCGTTGTTGGGTTTCAGTTCCGTGGCAGCCAGGACCTTGAAGTCCACCGGGTTGCTCCACAGCCCCGGAGTACCATCGCTGGAGCGGAATGCCCGCACCCACAGACGGAAGTCACCGGCACCCAGATTGAACGTGGTCTGGTACGATGTTGTGGCAATTCCCGCCTGACGCAGCAGAATCTTTGTTGGGTCGGCGAGATTCACGAGGAACACTTCGTAAGACGAAGCTCCGTCAACGGTACCCCACGAGAACAGCGGGCGCTGATTGCTGGAGGTCGGGATGGCGTTGACGTTCGGTCGGCCTCCGACGAAGAACTCCAGCATCTTCGTGTAGTCGCCCTGAGTGTCGGCACTGCGAGCCCGCACATAGGCCCGGTAGGTGCCGGTTGGCAGAGCTTTGTTTGTCGGAACCGTGAAGGTCGTGGCAGTAGTGGTCTGGAAGATGTAGTTCGGGACAACAGACGTCGCCAGAACCTGGTCAATGCGGAAGTCATAGCTAGTGGCTCCAGCCGGACGACCGATCAGCGTTGCTGCCATATTCGTCCAGCTGAAGGTTGGGGTTGTGCTGAATGTGGATGCTGAAGGTCCGGACAGTGTGGGTGCCGTAACGATCTGGAAGTCACTGGCGATGCTCCAGCCACTGATATCGCCAAAGGCGCTGGTGGCCTGAACCCAGAAGCGGTAGCGACCGATCGGCAGATCGTTTGGAATCGTGTAATTAAGGGCATTGATTCCAGACACGTCCAGGATGACCGGTCCACTTGTCAGCGACAAGCTGGCAACATACACCCGATAGGTCTGACCACCTGCGACACCCTGCCAGTTGAGTGTTGGTGTCTGGTCATCAATTCGACCTGAAGGCCCGATCAGAGTGGGCGGAGT
Organism: Planctomycetaceae bacterium; assembly: GCA_046075365.1. GTDB lineage: Bacteria > Planctomycetota > Planctomycetia > Planctomycetales > Planctomycetaceae > SXXK01. The sequence continues at coordinate 2,656 of JBJTPZ010000329.1, read as the reverse complement.
CGTGACGCGGAAGGTCTTTGGCAGGCTCCAGTCAGAAACTGTGGCAGCATCGACTTCAGAGTAGGTGCGAACGTAGACCTGATATGTGCCAAGCACAAGATCAGTGTTGAGTGTCCAGTTGTCTCCTGGAACACGTTCCGCCTTCACTGCGACTCGTGATACAGAGCCTTCAATCTTGTTGATCCAGATGTCACTTAGTGGTGCGGCACCTGATCCTGCCGGCAGCGTCCAGCCGACAGTCGGGCGAGCGAGGAACGTGGTGGCAGGTGGATTGACGATAGTTGGGCGTTCTGTCACGACGAATGTGTAGAACGGGCTGGTGGTCGTGAAATCGCCATCAGTTGCACCGGTTCCCGCACGGTTCACGGCACGAATCTGGTACCGGTAGCGACCAAGCGGCACTTCAATTGACCGAGTAAACGATGTGCCGGGCAGGTTTTCTGCGCGGAACACTTCGGCATTGCTGCCGAAGTTCTGATATACCAGCAGGTCATAGAAGTCAGCGGACGGTACAGCGTTCCAGACGAACGTCGGCGTGGAATCCGGCAGGCGAATACCATTGACTGGCGAGATCGAGGTGACAGGCGTTGTATACCCGAACACCACCGGAGTGCTCCAGAAGCTGACATCAGCAGAAGCATTCACAGCGCGGACTCGGAACTGATACCGACCCAGCGTCAGGTCGACAGGCACTGTCCAGGACGTGCCCTGCAGTCCGGAGACGCTGCTGACGATGACGTTGTCCGTCAGGTTCAGCAGTTCCACCTGGTAGCGGAAGGCACCTGGAACGCCCTGCCATGTCAGCGTCGGGCGAGCTACCGTGACATTGCCCGGGGCGTTGACAACCGGAGCAGTTCGCACCTGGAAGGGCAGCTGGGCACTTTCGTCACCCGTTCGTCCGGCCTGATCGCGAGCCTGCACAGTGACGCTGTACCGACCGATGTCGAGGACGGCTGGTACCTGCCATGTCTGCGGGGCCGAAAGGCTGCTGTCCGCGATCTCTGACTTCTGGACAACAGTACCGAGGGAGAGGGAACGAACGGTGATGATCCATGACGCAGTTTCGAGTACTGGAGACCACTGAACCGTCGGGCGATTATCAGCGAGGTCCCCGGTCGGTGCCAGAACATTGACTGTGACCACTTCAAACTGGTAACTGGCAGCCGCACCTGCGGTGTTGGCCTTGTTGTAAGGAGTCACCTCGGCAGTGTAGCTTCCGGCTGACAGAGCTGGCGTCACTTCCTGGAACCCGAAGGTCGTCTGGGCTCCGGTAAACACGACCTGACCACTGCTTGTGTTACGAACAACCAGCTGGTAGTAAAAGTTTTCCGGATGGACGGTCCAGTCGACCTGTGGTGTGCTGTCGCTTGTCTGAGGAATCACGCCATTCGACGGTGTGATATCGATCGGACGAGTGATGACCGGTGTGACGGGCTGAGACAATGTCAACACCGGCACGAGGTAGTCTTCTACTTCACCGTCCGCAGCCCGACCGGAGGGATTCAGGCCACCAGCGGTGCTCAGACGGAATCGCATCACCTTATCGCCAACCGGTGTGTCGGCAGGCATGGTAAAGGTGAACCGGTTCACTCCGGCGGATACAGCGAATCCGGCTGCGGCGGTCAGGCGTTCAGACGAGGCGAACACACCGTTACCATCGAGGTCCAGCCACGCATCAACCTGGCCATTGCCCGAGCTTGTGATGTCGACGTAGGCTGGCAGCGAGATATTGCTGGTTTCAAGACGAATCGGGAAGGCCACGCCGTCTTCATCTGCCTGTCCATCACTGTCATCACCGCTGACTGTGACACCAGGCAAGCCGGTTCGTTCATCATCAACCAGCGATCCCAGTCGCAGGCTGTTGCTGATGGTATGGGCAGCGCCGCCATCAGCCTTGAGCGTTCCGAAGCTGGCGGGGGCGTCTCCGTAATCAACAATCAGAGTTTGCAGAGAGGTGGTTGCCACCGTAGTATTGTTGGCTGCACCGCTGGAGTCCTGAACCTGCAGGCGGATCGTGCGGACGGTTGGTGACGTGACGCCAAGTGCCTTGAGGGTGTTCCAGTCAACCGTCAGCGTTGGGCTGGCTCCCGCATTGGTCTCGAAGATGCCGTCGTTGTTCAGGTCCCAGCGATAGCTGAGCGTGTCACCGAAGAAGGCATCGACGTCGTAGCTGCCGCTGGCATCCAGTGACAGGTTGTATCCGTCGTCGATAACGTATGGTCCTGTGACCGCCACAGGAGCGTCGTTCACCTGTGTGACGGTGATGGTAAACGGGAAGGCCGCGGACGTATTGACGTTTGGCGGTGTTGCAGGACCGCTGTCTTCCAGAGTCAGGCTAAGGCTGACAACTCCGGCTGTATCAGCAGCCGAGCGGAATGTGACGTTTCCTGCTGCATCCACGGTCAGCAGAGACAAGGCCAGGTTTGGTGTGGTCTGAACCGGGGTACTGAGTCGGAACGTAAGCGTCTGGAAGACTTCATCGAGGGCCGTGGCCGGACCCGCCGCGAAGGTGTTAATCAGATCTACCGTACGATTGCCGGCATCTTCAGGAACCACGATCGGAGTGACCGGGTTGACGGTGAAGACCGGTGCATCGTTGACCGCAGTAACCGTGATGGTGAAGCTCTGTGCGGCGCTCGGCAGGCCGAGACTGTCG
>JBJTPZ010000328.1:0-10767 GCA_046075365.1 Planctomycetaceae bacterium | reverse complement strand
ACATGGGGACTCAACCGAAATGTCACCCTCACCATCGTCATCAGCCGCGCTGATAAAGTCAGCGCCAACTACGCACTCATTCAGCCCAGCTTGCAGGCCGACCTGCCACGCATTTTGAAAAGTCTGGTTGCCGAAATCGGTGGCGAACTCCCGCAACTCGATAAACTTCCCGGTATGCCCCAAATGACAGCCCGCTCGACTGCCGTTGGCACCGTCCCCGATATGCGTGCTCTGCTGACGCCCGTCATTCGCAAAGATGCCACGGCTGAGGAAGTCCGCACAGCCGCAGAAAAAGTCGTCGCCCGCGCCGAGGCTGACCCCGCCGTTCGCGCCGAACTGGCCCGCATTTCCAACACCATCGTCAACTCAGGAAAACTCTCCAGCTATGGCACCAGCACCGCTCAGGAATACCTAAAAAAATGGGCCCGCCAGTACGGCTCCCCCGCACCAAAACAACCTGCACCCGAAACACCCAGGTGATGGTCACTCGCATCACCGCCATCCTGACCCTGCTACTGCACGCCGGCATACTGCCTGCCCTGCACGCTCAGCCTGCTCATGCCGCAACGGACACCGTCCCGGATTTCCAAACACAAATACTGCCCCTCCTGACCCGCTCAGGCTGCAACGCCGGTGCCTGTCATGGTGCAGCCGCCGGACGCGGTGAATTCCGGCTCTCATTGTTCGCCGCAGACCCCGTCGCCGACTTCCACTCCATCACAAACGAACGCCACAGCCGACGCATCAACTTCACACAACCTCAGCACAGCCTGCTGCTCAAAAAAGCCTGTGGCCTGCTGGAACACGGCGGAGGACAAATCCTTGACCCAGCCGGCCCGGAAGCCACCCTGCTGCTGAACTGGATCCGCAGCGGAACCCCCGCCGGAATACTCCGCTACCCCGTGTCCCTCACCGTCTCGCCCGCAAACTTCACGCCACAAGTCACACCCGCCAGCACCCAACTGCAGGTGATCGCCCGCTTTAATGACACCTCCGCAGAAGATGTCACTCGCCTCTGCCGCTTCACATCAACTGATCCCTCAGCCATCACAGTTTCAGATTCCGACAGCGTCACCGTTCTGCGTCCCGGACAACACCACGTCATCATTCGCTATCTCAGTCAAACCGTGCTCTTTCAGGCACAGTCGCCCTTCCCGCAGCAGGCCGGCCAAGTATCAGCTGCACACCTTTCCGACAGCCTCATCGACAGACACATCCACCAGACACTGCAGCGGCTGGCACTCGCACCCGCCAGTCAGGCTGCACCAGAAACATGGCTGCGGCGACTGTACCTGCAAATCGCCGGAAAACTGCCGCCACCGGAAACCACTCGACAGCTCTTAGCCAATGACTCACCCAGTCTCCGCCAGCAACTTGTTGATCAGCTGCTGGCCAGTGACGCCTGCACTGACTACTGGACTCTCCAGCTCGCACAATTGCTGAACCTGCACTCGCTGCCCAATGAGCCCGAGGCTTTCCTCGCCTCCTCAACCTGGCTTCGCAATGCTGTTGCCACCGAACTCCCGCTGGACCAGCTAACGCGACAACTGCTGCTGGCTGCCGGAGATTCACACTCAAACGGTGCCGCCGGCTTTAGCCGCATGGCCACCGACGCCCGCAGCCAGGCAGAACTGGTCGGCCAGGCATTTGCCGGACTCAGCCTCGGCTGTGCCAACTGCCACAATCATCCGCTCGATCGCTGGACTCAGGATGATTTCCACGGCTTCGCCGCTATCTTCGCACCCATGGATCGAGGCCGCAACGTCCGTTTTACAGGTCGCGGAACTGTCACGAACCTGCGCACCGGAGAACCCGCAGTTCCGCGGATTCCTGGACTTCGCTACCTCAGCCCCTCAGAAGATCTGCGACCGGCCGTCGCAGACTGGCTGACCACCGGACCCGCACCACCACTCGCGCGGAATCTCACCAACCGAATCTGGAAACACCTGTTCGGCCGCGGTCTGATCGAACCCGTCAATGATCTGAGCCTGACCAACCCGGCAACTCACCCTGAACTGCTTACAGATCTCGCAGCAGACCTGGTCAGAAAGCAGTGGAGCCTTCGCAGCATGCTCAGACAGATTGTGCTCAGTGACACCTGGAGCCGCTCATCAGACATTCCTGCCGATTCACTCACAGCTGAGCACGCGGCCTGGCAGAATGCCGCCACCCTGTTCCTCGCCCGCCGCACAGCACTGCCAGTCACCACAGAAGTGCTGGCCGATGCCATCGCTGACGTCTGCGACATACCACTGGACCTCAGCCCCCAGCCGGCAACACGCGCCGTTCACGTACTCGATCCTGCTCGCCCTGCTGCAGAACTTGATCTGCTCGGACGCTGCCGTCGACTCAGCAGCTGCACACTCAACTCGTCCCAGCCCGAACTGCCCCTGTCCGCACAATTGCACCTTATCAATGGAACCCTGATCAACACCCGCGTCTCGGCTGCTGATTCCAGACTGCACAAAATGCTGCAGGCCGGCAACTCAGACACCGACATCATCACCACATTCACACTGCTCGCACTCAGTCGTCTGCCCCGGCCCGACGAACTGCAGACCTGGCAGCAGCAACTGGCCGCCAGTACCCCCGACGAACGCCGACTGCAGCTTGAAGATTTTCTCTGGAGCCTCCTGAATAGTCAGGAATTCCGCAGTATCCCCTAGGAATTCGCCATGCCGGAAAACTCAGACCACCCGCCCTCAGCACTGCGAATGCCATCACGTCGCAGCAGTCTGCAATGCGGTATTTCCGCGCTGACCGCCTTCGCCGGACTGCCGTCGATATGCACGGCGAACAGGCCCGGCCGCGACGCCCGACCACGGTCCTGCATCTTGCTCTGGCTGGATGGCGGCCCCAGCCACCTGGAAATGTTTGATCCAAAACCCACGGCGCCCGCCGAAGTTCGCGGACCGTTTGAAACTATTCAAACCGCCGTCCCCGGTATCAGCATCTGCAGTCAGCTGCCACGCACTGCCTCCATTACTCAAAACCTCGCCATCATTCGCTCCCTCACCTCGCCGCTGGGCGAACACGGTCTCGCCAACACCTATGTCCTGACCGGGTATCAGCCCTCCGCCGTACTGCAGTATCCCAGCTTTCCGGCGATTGCCGCCACTCTCAGAACACGCCAGCCGCAGCAGGCGCTGCCGCAATGGGTCGCCATACCCGAAGCCGGCTCCGCTGGTGCAGGCTTTCTGACCGGATCCGCTCTCCCGTTCACAACAGGCGGCGACCCCTCGCAGCCAGATTTTAAAGTCCGCGACCTCGAACTGTTCCCCACCATCGATCAGGCCCGCATGCAACGACGGCTGCAGTATCTGGAAACCTGGAACCACAGCCGAACACTCGCAGCCGATCAAAAGACCAGCGCAGCCGACAGACTGCAGACCGCTCTGCAAATGGCCTCATCAGAGACTGTCCGAACCGCCTTTGACCTGCGACAGGAATCCGACCAGCTCAGGCAGGCTTACGGACCCCGGATGTTCGGACAAAGCTGTCTGCTGGCCCGTCGCCTGATTCAGCACGGTGTCCCCTTTGTGACCGTCAACTGCTCCGGCTGGGACACCCATGAAAACCTGGTACTGCAGCTGCGGGACGGCTACAGCGGAGCGCAGCAGGGAGTCGGACTGCTGCCGACATTCGACCAGGCATTCGCCGCACTGCTCACCGATCTGCAGCAGTCAGGTCTGCTCGAACAGACACTCGTCATCGCTCTCGGAGAATTCGGGAGAACACCCAAGCTGAATGTTCGCGGCGGGCGAGATCACTGGCCGCGAGTCTTCAGTGCGGTGCTGGCAGGTGGCGGTATTCCCGGCGGACAAATTATCGGCAGCAGTGATTCCACCGGGGAAAGTCCGCAGGATCAGCCCGTCACACCTCGTGATCTGGTGGCCACCATCTACACTCTGCTGGGTTTTGACCCAAACCACACGCTGACCGCACCTGATGGTCGACCAGTCCCGCTTGTGCAGAATGCCCGGCCCGTCGCTCAGCTGGTGCCGGATACTGCCGGCCGTGCAAACCCATGAATCCATCAATGACACATCTGCTGCTCCAGCTTGCACTGTTTGTTGTCGCACTGGGGAACAGCTCGCTGCTGCTCGCTCAGATTCGCCCGACGGCGGCTGTCTGGCACCCGGCGGCAAATGCCGTCATGACAGGCTCGCAATCAGGACTGCAGGAATATTCCTGGCCGCAGCTGAAACTGCAGCGACAGCTGGAATGTAACATCGAGCACATACTGGATCTGCGTCTGGCCGCCGATCAGCAGCGTTTACTGGTTGCCGGCGGCACCGCCGGAGAAACCGGTATCTTGCAGCTGCTGGATCTGCACAGCGGCAAAACACTGCTGACCTGCACACCGCATTCCGATCGCATCACGCAAACCTGCTGGCTGCCTGGCGACACACAGATCCTGACAGCATCCGATGACGGTACGGCCACCGTACTGAACGCTCAGGATGGAACCGTGCAGCGCCGCATCACTCTGCATTCACGACCACTGCTGGCTCTGACATACTCCGGCGACCTGCAGGCAGTCACAGCAGGCATGGACGGCATCATCCGATTGTGGCAGCCACAGGACGGACGACTGATCAGAATCCTGGACAATCATACCGGTCCCGTCACCAGTCTGCTGGCGCCCCGGACTGAGCTGGCAACACCACCACTGCTGTATTCAGCTTCGCGTGACAAAACCATCCGACTGTGGCAGCCGCTGCGAGGCCGGCTGGTCAGATTTGCAAGGCTCAACGCTGTCCCGCAGGCACTGCACCTGACGCAAAATCGCAGCCAGCTGCTGGTCGGGTGCACTGACGGAACTCTGCAGCAGCTGCAGCCCGAATCCCTTGAACTGCTGCGAACAAGTCAGCTGGAACGCGGCAGCATCAACACGCTGCTGCAGCATCCTGCCAGCGGTGATCTGCTGATCTGTGCTGATCAGGGCCTGCTGCTGTTCAGCGCCGATCAACTGCAGCCCTGACAATTCGCCTTCATTGACTGCATTCCGCGGGATTTTTTCCTGGGCAAACCAGCGAACTCAGAAATTACCGGCCTGTTGCGGGACACGATATTCAGCACCATTCTCGGTTCATCCATATTTCCAGACCCTTCCTTTGCCAGCTTTCTGCGCGTTTCGATTTCATCGGCCTGCTCGGTTCGCATGACTTTTCTGCCACAGCATGCCAGAATCCCGCTCCACCGTCGGCACACGTGCCGGCAATCGAGTCACGGTCGAATTCGTTGTCAGGAGTCCTCTAATGCACAGCCGTATGCAGCACTTTCTGCGGTCTCTGATCTCTGCCTGCCTCGCTCTGCTGCTCTGCAGTGCTCTGGCAGTCGCCCAGGATCACCCCGATCGCACAGTGCAGCCCGGAGTTCCGCAGGGCAAAATCACCAGCGGAGAATTCCGCAGCAGCCAGATCTTTCCCGGAACAACTCGCAACTGGAGCCTCTACGTTCCGGCACAGTATGCACCCGACAAACCCGCCAGTCTGATGGTATTCATGGACGGAGCAGGGTACGCAAAAACGGACGGTGCATTTCGAGTGCCCGTGGTCTTTGACAATCTGATCCATCAGCAGGCCATGCCCGTCACAATCGCCGTCTTTGTCAATCCAGGTGTCATTCCCGCTGAACTGCCAGGGGCAGCGGATCGCAGCAATCGTTCGTTCGAATACGATTCCCTCGGTGACCGCTACGTGCGTTTTTTGCTGGACGAATTTTTGCCCGAGGTGCTGCAGGGCCTGAATGTATCGGCCAATCCTCGTGATCGCGCCGTCGGCGGTATCTCGTCGGGGGCCATCTGTGCGTTCACCGCAGCATGGGAACGACCAGATCAGTTCGGCAGGGTGCTCAGCCACATCGGCAGTTACACCAATATTCGCGGCGGCTGGGAATACGCCAGTCTGGTCCGCAAAACAAAGGAACAGCCAAAGCCGATTCGCGTGTACTTGCAGGAGGGCCGTGAGGATCTGAACAATCTGCATGGGCACTGGCCGCTTTCAAATCACGAGCTGGCGGCCGCACTGCAGTTTGCCGGTTATCAGTACCAGTTGGAAATGACTGACGGCGGCCACAGCGGCAAGGCGGCAGGTGAGCGATTGCCGGAAGCACTGAAGTGGCTCTGGTCGGATGCGTCTGGCACAGTTGTTCACTCACAGGAAACAAAACCGGAATGGACACCGCATCCGGATGCCGTAGTGCGGGACGGCGTGCCGCAGGGGCGAGTTGAAGAGTTGCCGGCATGGGAATCGCAGATTTTCCCAGGCACCACACGTCGCATCAGCCTGTATGTCCCGGCTCAGTATCGCCCGGAAACTCCGGCAGCCCTGATGGTCTTTCAGGACGGCGAGCGATTCCGGGATGTGCGGGGACGCTGGCGAGTTCCCGTGGTGTTTGACAACCTGATTGCCAGCGGTGAGATGTCGCCGACAATCGCCGTCTTTATTGATCCGGGTCACGACAAAACCACGGAGCTGAAAAACAACCGAGCCTCGAATCGCAGCTTTGAGTATGACAGTCTGGGCGACCGTTATGTGCGATTCCTGCTGGAAGAGATCCTGCCGGAAGTCCGGAAAAAGTATGCCGTTTCAGACGACCCGAATCTGCTGGCAATCGGAGGCTCCAGTTCGGGCGCCATCTGTGCGTTTAATGCCGCCTGGGAACGTCCCGATGTCTTCGGCAGGGTGTATTCCAGCGTGGGCAGTTTCACCAATCTGCGAGGTGGCAGCGTGTATCCGTCGCTGGTCCGCAAGACGGAACCAAAGCCCATCAGAGTTTACATGGCCGATACCAGCGGCGATATTGACAATCAGTTCGGCAGCTGGCCGTGGGCCAATCAGCAAATGGCAGCGGCACTGAAATACATGGGCTACGACGTGAAGTTTGACTGGGCTGAAGGTTATGCCCACAACTCAGACTTCAGCGGCGCCCGCTTCCCCGATGCCATGCGCTGGCTGTGGCGGCAGGAAAAGCATCAGCCGGTCCTCGATACTCGCGGTGACCTCGGAGGTGATCTGACACTGCTGAAACTGCTCGTCCCCGGGGCCGGCTGGGAGCTGGCTGCGGCAGATTTGGGGTTTGCTGACGCCCTGTGTGCGGACAGCAATGGCAACCTGTATTACTGCGACATGAAAGCCCCGGCAGTGTTTCGCATCAGCGCAGCGGACGGCTCCCAGGCTTTGATCTGCCGAGAATCCGTCAGTGGCATGGAATTGACGTCGGAAGGACTGCTGATTGCCTGCCAGGGATCAAAGAAACGCATCATCAGCATTGATCCCGCCACTGGAGAAACGCAGGTTTTGGCAGAGAATGTGGTGCCGAATGACCTGGCTCTCGGACGGAACGGCTGGGTGTATTTCACGGACACTGGTGCAGGTGCGGTGAAACGGTTCCAGCTCGGAACGAATGTCGTCAGCACTGTTGACGAGGGCATCAGCAAGCCCAACGGTATCGCGGTCTCAGGTGATGGCGGCACGCTGGCTGTTTCTGATTATGGTGGCCGCTACACGTGGACATTCCGCATCCGCAGTGACGGAACGCTGGACGCAAAGATGCCCACCATGCCAATGCGGCTGCCCATTAACCAGCAGGGCGAGTTTCGTATGAGTGAACCGCCACCGTATCTGGAGGCAGCGAAAGGTGATGGCATGGCCGTGGATGCTGCCGGACGGTATTACGTTACCAGTGCCCTGGGTGTTCAGGTGTTTGATCCGACAGGTCGCCCCTGCGGTGTGTTGCCGGTGGTACATCGGGACCAGCCGCTGACCACCTGCATTCTGGCCGGGTCCGATTTCAATACGCTCTATATCGCCCATGGCACGCGACTGTACCGCAGAAAACTGACAGTCAAATAATCGGGGAAATCCAAATGAGTACCAGGCGTAATTTTCTTGACACAGCCGGCCGGAGTGTTCTGGCCGGACTGGCAGGTTCGTCGCTGCTGCAGGCTGGCGGGCAGGATCCGCCGGCAGGCAGTCAAAAGCAGCGGCTGGCGGTGCTGACGACGGAGTGGCGATATCACTCGCACGCGTGGCACATGGCCGAACGCTTTCTGGCCGGGTATCCCACCGGCGGTCGCTGGCATCAGCCGCGACTGCAGGTGGTGTCTGCGTATGTCGATCAGTTCCCCGAAAATGACCTCAGTCGGCAGCGTTCGCAGGAGTTTGGATTTCAGCTCTATGGCAGTGTGGCCGAGGCACTGCGGTGCGGCACGGACAAGCTGGCGGTCGATGCCGTACTGCTGATTGGTGAGCATGGCAAGTACGAGCAGACTCAGTACGGGCAGACGAAGTATCCCCGCTATGAATTTTTAAGGGATGCCGTTGAAGTATTTCGTCGTGACGGTCGGTCGGTACCGATTTTCAACGACAAACATCTCTCGTGGAAGTGGGAGTGGGCGAAGCAAATGTATGACTGGTCGAAAGAGCTGGGATTTGCTCTGGATGCCGGATCCTCGCTGCCGGAAACGTGGCGGCTGCCGGCGATTGACATGCCGGCTCAGGCGGACGCTGAAGAGCTTTTGTGTGTGGCAATGGGGGGCATGGACAGTTACGACTTTCATGCACTGGAGGTGATTCAGTGCATGGCTGAGCGTCGTCGTGGCGGGGAAACGGGAGTGCAGTGGGTGCAGGGACTGCGCGGGGCAGCCGTGTGGCAGGTCATGGATGCCGGCGGCTGGAACTCGGGCGGCTGGGACGACCAGTTGTTTGCAGCCTGCCTGTCACGCAGTCAGACACTGCAGCAGTCAGAGACGAACAGTCATCGGATGCCGACGCCTGCACAAATTCGGGAGTGGGTTAAGGAGCCTGTGGCGTATCGGATACAGTATCGGGATGGACTGCGAGCAACGATGCTGCTGCTGAACGGGCTGGTGGGGGACTTCACATTTGCAGCACGGCTGCGTGGTCGGCCCGAGCCGTTATCGACGCTGTTTTATTTGCCGCCGGTGCCCAACGTGGCATATTCGGCAGAATTGATGTCGCGTGCCGAGGAGACTCTGGTTACTGGCAAAACGCGAGTACCGATTGAGCGAACACTGCTGACGACCGGGCTGGTGGAAGCGGGCGTACGTTCGGTAGGTCTTGGGCGCCGCGTGGAGACACCGCATTTACACATTTCGTACCGTGCTCCGGCCGAATCACAGTTTGCCAGCCAGTGACTGTCGTCGCGGCACTGACCTGCGACAAATGTTGCCGCCCTTTGACAAAAAACGCAGCTCGGGCATTCCAGCCCGGCCACTGCACTGTGCGGACAACTGGTCTCACGCGAAGCCGCGAAAGGAAAAGCAAAGCGGTCAGTGTTCGGTGTTCGGTGTTCTGTGTTCTGTCAGGCGAGCCCTGGACGGGAGTCCGCGGGTGTGAGTTTTGTTGAATTGCGGCCGGCGGCGGCAGCCATGCCGCACAAGTGAAGGTGTTTCCAAGTGCTGTGTCCCCCCTCACCCCCACGTTTTTGCAGCAAAATCGCGCGAACCACAGGCCTTTTTCAGTGTCTTTCCCCGTGGAAATGCTGGAATTTCCATCGCTCGAGAGTCCCGGCTGGCAATCAACCCTGCACTTTACTTTTCATGATTCCCCTGCTAGCATCTCTGGTCGCGAAAAACACTACCCCGTGGTGTAATCGGTAGCACGACAGGTTCTGGCTCTGTCAGTTGGGGTTCAAGTCCCTACGGGGTAATTTTCAGGTTCCGCATTGCTGACTTCCGGAGAGGTGACAGAGCGGCCGAATGTGCCGGTCTCGAAAACCGGTGTACCGGCAACGGTACCGAGGGTTCGAATCCCTCCCTCTCCGCTGCAAAACCCTGGCCTTCCCAGGGTTTTTCGCATTTCTGGCCAGTTCCTTTGGCTTTCCTGCACGTCCATGCACGTGCATGCTTGCACATGCTGCGTCGTCTAGTGCGCTGCCTTGTCCCCTGGTGAGTCGTCTTGTGAGTCGCCAGAGTCGCCTCGAAACCCTCGTTTTTGCAGGGAAAACAGGTGGTTTTGCAGCAGAGGTGGTAGGATTCGGGTTCACCGGGGACACAGCACTGTATGGAGGTTGGTTCACCGGGGACACAGCACTGTATGGAGGTTGGGCCGGGGACACAGCACTGAATTACCCTATCTGGTGTTTCTCGGGTGGGGGCCGGGGCACAATGTTTTCTGCGGGAGAACACCCGCTCCCGTCGCAGCTCATGCGGAGAATCACGGCAACACCCAATGCTGGCTATACCGCAGTGACATGACGCTGATTACCAGCGTTCAGTTGTTAAACCACGCCATCGAAAGGCCACGCAGCCACGTGTGCTGGCCGAAAATCATGCGGTGGGTGCCTGTGCCGAGTGCAACATACTCTAAAAAACACGCCCTCGTTGAACCCCATTGCACCAGTCGCCGGATGCACAGTTCGGCAGTGCTGCCAAAGGACAACGCAGACGGCATCTGCTGTCATTTGTTTCGGGGAATCTGAACGGCGCAAACAAGCGGTTAACCCGAATACGCTGCACCAGCGCGTCAGGGAGGCTTCAAAGATCTAATCGTCGCCTGACAGGCTCAGTCTGCAACAAAGCCCTCCATGGCGGACGCAGATTCAGGCTGAGGCTTTTGCCAGAAGATCGCGAGCCAACGGAAGGGCCCTGTAGCGATGCACACCGAATCGTGGCTTGTGGGTATCCACCACCGCAGGTTTGCCCGCTACGATACTGAACAATCGGCCAAAATTGCGAACCAGTTCGTTCCACACCGACGCCGAAATTCCCAGACGCTTGAACAGCCGCCTGATCCACTT
>JBJTPZ010000327.1:0-12868 GCA_046075365.1 Planctomycetaceae bacterium | reverse complement strand
TTCGCTCACGGACGCTGGTACTTCGGCTGCTACGGTAAACCGCAACAGCTGCTGATCACCGACACCGATTTTCGCCTGCTGGGACGATATCCCTGGGATTGCTCGCTTGGCATCGAAGCACTTCCCGGCGGACGACTGCTGTCAGCCAGCGGCCTCTGCAGCGGCACTGCAGGCTGCAACGGAACAATTCGCACCGCCATCCCGGATGAACAGACCGGCCTTAAACTGCTGACACCCTGATCTTTCTCAGGCGGTCAGCGGGATTCTGTATCCTCACGATAGTCCGGATTGGACTGCGGCAAAACTGCACCCACCTCAGTCCGCCAACGCTGCAGCCGACCACGCAACTCCTGCACACGCTCAGGCAACAATCCCGCCAGATCAGTCTGCTCGCCCGGATCTTCACGCAGATTGAACAGCTGCACCGAGTAATTCTCAAAGTACTCGATCAGCTTAAAATCACCACAGCGCACTGCTCCCCCAGGGCTCTGCATGCCGTGATTGCTGTAGTGCGGAAAATGCCAGTACAGTGCCTCGCGGGCAGGTACCGCACCACCATCACGCAGCAAACCCGCCAGACTCACCCCGTCACAGTGCTGGTCCGGACGAGCCGGCAAACCCGCTGCTTCTAATATCGTCGGAAACAAATCGTTGCTGATCACCGGCACGTCACACTCGACGCCACTTCGACCATTCGGCACACGCACAATCAAAGGTACGCGGATGCCGCCCTCATAAAGCCAGCCTTTGCCACCCCGCAACGGCAGATTTGATGTCGACCAGGCTGCATCCAGCTGGTCTGCTTCAATCCGGCGTCCCGGACGACCAAAATTCGCCGCCGACATGCCCCCATTGTCCGAACACAGCAGCACTATTGTGTCCTGCTCAAGCCCCAGCCGCCGCAGACAGTCCACTACCCTGCCAAAACTCTCATCCAAAGCACCCACCATGGCCGCAAACTGCACATTGTCCTGTCGCTGCCGAATCTTCACCGTCCGCTGCGGCAAAACACCGTACCCCGACCACTCCGCACGCCCCGCCATCGCCGTTAATGCAGCCCGCGACAACGGCGACCGCTCGTCCGGATTTCCTTCCAGAATATAAGCTAAACCCGCACCCTCCGATAATTGCCCCCTGCGCGACTCAAAAGCCTCCACAAGATCTCGACGCCCCTCAATCGGGTCATGCACCGCAAAGTGCGAAAAGTACAGAAAAAACGGAACGTCCCGCTGCGTTTCCATGAACTTTTCCGCCTCATCAGTCAGGCGATCCGTCAAATAATCTCCCGGCTCATCCGGCAAACCGTCCAGATCAAACGGCGCGTAAAACCCGGTCTTCGGCCAGCCTTTGTTCCAGTTCGGCACACGCACATCAAACCCCTGCTGCAATGGCCCGCCGGGGTCCTCACCCAAATGCCACTTGCCTATGTGCGCAGTTCGATAGCCATGCTCCCGCAGCACTTCCGCCACTGTTACCTCAGACAGAGGCAGCTGCTGTATAGTCGCTGCATTCCGCAACTTCTGAAAAGCAAAATCACGTCGGCCAGGCAGCCAGTCCGTCAGTTTCAGGCGAGCAGGATATCGACCCGTCAGTACGCTGGCCCGCGTCGGTGAACACACATGACAAGCCGCATAGGCCTGAGTAAACCGCACACCCCGGGCCGCAAATTCATCGATCCGCGGCGTCCGGTGAAACTCACTCCCATAACACTGCAGATCACGCCACCCCAGATCATCCACTAAAAACACCACGATATTCGGCAAACGAGCACCTGCCGCCAGCGCATTCTGCTGCAGCACCGCCGTCAACACAAAACCCAGCACACAAACACCTGATCGCCACACACTCATTCGCCGTCCCACAACCCCGCCTCCCCCGTTCACCTGCCACCCGCAACCGGATAATCTCCCCCAGCCAGACTCCGCTTCACCGACTGCTTCCACTCCGCCAGCGCCGCCGTCATCTTCGCCACCCGCTCCGGCTCCGCAGCAGCCAGATTGGTTGTCTCACGAGGATCAGCCTGCACATCAAACAGCATCACCGGCTCAATTGCTCCCGTCTCCGCCGGCTTCTTCTTGCCATTGCCCGCCCGCGCGTCAGTGTGCAGCTTCCACGGCCAGTCCAGCAGCGCTGCATGGGATCGCTCTGTGCTGATCATCGCCACAAATGGTATGGCTTTCCCCCGCGACTCCATCCGCCCCTCCAGCAAAGGCAGAAGATTGACCCCGTCCAGCGGTTCAATCTGACTCTTCGCCGCAGCACCCGTCGCCGCCAAAATTGTCGGATACAGATCCAGTGTCGAACAGGGCACGTCACTTACCACCGGACCAGGAATACACGCTGGCCACTCAATCAGACCGGGTACCCGCAGCCCACCCTCCCACAATGTACCCTTTGAACCACGCAGATTCCCCGTTGAACGCGGTCCCGCTGCTCCACCGTTGTCACTGCAGTAACACAGCAAAGTATTCTCAGCCACTTTCAACTCACGCAGCGCCGCTCGCAGCCGACCCACATTGCGGTCAATTCCTGTGATCTCGCCATAATAATTCTGCAGATCCTCCGACAAATCCACATACTGCCGACGATCCTCCGGCGATGCCTCATGCGGCACATGCGGATTCCCAAACCAGATCACCGCCAAAAACGGCTTGCCACCAGCCGCCTGCCGACGGATGAATTTCAACGCTTCACCCATCGTCACGTCAGAACCATCACCCTCAAACTTCTCCGGCACACCGTTGCGTCCCAGAACCGGATCCAGATCGAAAAAGTTGTCCGCAGATACCCATTCGTCAAATCCCAGCTTCCCAGGTGACAGCGGATCGTCAGCCAGAATCGCCCGACCAGGCATCGCCTTCGTGTTGCGATCCCCGTTCTTCCCGTTCAGATGCCACTTTCCAAAATGTCCGGTCGCATAACCAGACTCCTGCAGCACCCGCGCCACAGTCAGCTCCTCAGCACGAATCGGACGCCCCGGCGAAAACGTGCCCATCCGATGCGGATGCCGCCCCGTCATAATGCTGGCCCGCGTCGGCGAACAGTTAAAATGCGCTGTGTAAAATCGATTCAGCCTCAGACCGGCAGCGGCCATCGCGTCTAAATTCGGAGTCTTCAGCTGCGGATGCCCGTTGTAGCCGGTATCACCCCAGCCCTGATCATCTGCCATTACCAAAATCACATTCGGACGCTCTGCCGCCCGCACAGACGCAGCCTGCGACAACGCCAGCACCAGCCCACCACTCACCACAGCCAGCACACCGGCAATCCTCTGCAGCCACATCACTCTGCCCCCCCCACACACACCCCAAAAAAAATTCACCCCGGCAGCAGCAAATCAGCCACGACACTGCCACTCAGCACATGCTCGACATTCAGCAAATCATTACCAGCCAGCCACTGTTCTGCAAACTCAGCACTGTGCCCGTGCGAAAGAATCCGCTGCCGCAGTCTGCGCTGCAGCTCGTCCCGCGGCACATCCAGAAACACACGATAATCAAATAACTCATGCAACCCGCACCACGGCTGCTCCCGCAACAGCAGGTAATTCCCCTCCACCACCACAAATCTTGCACTCGAGTCGACAATTGCTGCACCCGCCCGAGAAAACTCGTGATCCCGATCAAAGACCGGAATTGCAATCTCCCTCTCACACCGCCGAATTCGCCTCAACAGCACCTCAAAGCCCGCACAGTCAAACGTAAACGCCGCCCCCTTACGCGACCGCTGCCCCCGCTGATTCAGCACCGCATCGTCAAAATGAAATCCATCCATCGGCACCACAATCGCAGGCTCACCTCGAGCCGCTAAAACCGTGACCAGGGCCTCCGCAAGAGTCGATTTGCCGGCCCCCGGAGGACCGGCAATCGCCACCATCAGCCTCTCTCGATCAAACGACACACTCAGAAGATGCTCTGCCAGCAACGCAGCCAGCTGCATCGCCCGCCCACGTACATCCCCGCTATCCCCGGCTTTAAAACCCGCAACTGACATCACTTTCGCCCCGCTGTAATCAACTCCCGACCGGCCGCATCCTGACAACTCAGCTCAAAACCACCAGCCGTCTTACGATACTCCACACGCACCCCCGCCAGCGGCATCCTCGAAAAATACAACGTCGCATCCGCCTTTGTTCGCAATGCACCCGCTGCCTGCAGCCGCGCTGACAGCCGCTGCAAAGGCTGCGCACGCTCCGCCAATGGCAGCTTCAACAGGCTCACAAGTTCCTGCTGATCCTTCCATAGTTGTATCACAGCCCCCTGTAATTCCGCTATCGTCAGCGACTTCAGCATCGCATCACGGTCACCCTTTAATTCGGCAGCATCACTCTCAGAACCCAAACCTTCACCGAAATCGCCGGCAAATGCCTGCAGCCAAGCTCCACCAGTTGCAGCAGCTCCCGGTCGAGCCGACTCGGAGGCAATCCAGCAATCCAGCCAGCCAGAAAAAATTACCCCCTCCGCACCAGGGACCTCAGCCGCCGACCACCCCGCAGGCAGTCGACGCAGCTCGCCCGTCACGTCCTCCACCTGAGCCTGCGACAGCCTCGGCAATTGCAGCGCCAGTAACTCCCCCGCCCGCTCTTCAATCGCAGCATCCACCAGCGTTGCAACAACCCACGGCGAAACCGCACAGTCACGACCCAGCTTGAATACTGCCAGCAGACCCGCCAGCGCCCCGCAGACTTCCCCAGCGTCAAATCGGAGCCGCGAACGCAACAGCACCACTCGGCTCAGATCACGAGCCTTCTGCAGATGAGTCATCAGCAGCCCAGGTCCGGCACCCGCATCCAGCTGCCTGTCACACGAGCCAATACGAAGTTCATGCAGCGACACCCCATAACGCCCCACGACCTGCTTTACAAACTACGTCGAAAACTGACAGCAACCATCAAGTCGCTCAAGCCCCCGCCAGGCCTCCAGCAGTGTCTCCTGAACCAGATCCTCCGACTGCTGATGGTCTCCACACAAAGCCCGCGCACCACGTAAAAGCCGACCGCAATGCCCCCGCATCAAAGCCTGAAACCCATCGCCATCGCCCGCTGCCGCAAGGCGAATTAGTGCTGCCTCAGAGATGACATCGCCGGTTTCCATGCCTCCCTGTTCCCCTCACACGACAAACAGGTTCAAACAAAAAATAAAGTTTCAAAAAATCCCCCCCCAAAAATCCACCCCGCCCCGGCTCCCGACCCTGAATCCGCAGCATTTCCTGTTGCTTTTCTTCACCATCTCGACATATTCCACACCAGTAAACCGAACCACCCACAATCGGTTCGAATTTTCGTTGACTTTCACCGTCCTGCCATTCCCTCACACGCAGACAGCACCGACTGACATGCACCGGCCGCACATTCTGGCCGTCGTTAACCCGCGCAGCGGCTTGCGACGCGGACAACATAACCTCAACCAGCTGCACTCCATCCTGCAGCAGGCCGGCTGTCAGCTGACAGTCATCACCACCAGCGGCCCCGGTCACGCCACACAGATCGCCGCTGACTCAGAACTGCAGCACTTCCACTGCATCGCAGTCATCGGTGGTGACGGCACAATCCACGAAGTCGTCAACGGACTCATGCTCCGCCACGCACCCGCACAGACACCCATCGCCATCGTCCCCGCAGGGACCGGAAACGCACTCGCACTCCAGTACAACCTGCAGTCCGTGCCTGACGCAGCACACAGAATCCTCCGCGGCACCACCACCCCGCTTGACGTCCTGCAGGTCACCCAGCAGCAGCAAACAACCTGCTGCATCAATATCGCTGGCTGGGGGGCCGCCACCGATATCAATATCACCGCCGAAAAACTCCGCTGGCTCGGTCGGTCCCGCTATTCACTGGCCGCTCTGCTGCAAATCCTGCAACCACCCGTCCGCTCCGCCATCGTCACACTCGACCAGCAAACCCTCCATGGACAGTTCCTCTTCGCCGTCGCCTGCAATACTCGCTTCGCAGGACATCGCATGCTGCTGGCACCCGACGCCCGCTGCGATGATGGACTGCTCGACGTACTGCTGCTCCGCCCAACCTCACGCTGGAATCTGCTGAAAGTCTTCCAGGGAATCGCCGACGGCAGCCACCGCAACCTGCCCGGCATCGAATACCACCAGGCTCGATCAGTCACCATTCAGACCAGCGATCCTGATCCACTCAACCTCGATGGCGAAATCTCCGGCACCGCCCCCTTCACCGCCACTGTCCTCCCCGCTGCACTCAGGCTGCTCGTCTAATTTTTCCGCAAAGCATCTGCCAGCACCGGACTAAGCACCTTTGCCAGTACCTCATAACCCGCTTCCGACAAATGAATCCCGTCAGCCTCATATAATTCCACACGCAGCTGCCCGTCAGCCTCAGTAAAGTCTGACCATGGATCCACCACACGCACCCCCGCATCGCCTGCCAGATCCAGACTGTCAATCGCCGCATTCGTCCGCACTATGTCCTCGTAGAATCTGTGGCCAGGCGCGTGAGCCGGCAAAATCTTCGCTGCCACAATCCTCGCCGCCGGAAACTTACCTCGCAAATTCTGCACACACGCCCGCACACCCGCCGCCGCCGCCTCAACACCCGTCTCCGGAACAAAAAACATGTTGTTGTTGCCGATCATCAGCACAATCACCTTCGGCTGCAGTCCCGCCACACCCCCATGATCCAGTCGCCACAGAATGTTCTGAGTCTTGTCACCCCCAATCCCTATGTTGATGACACTCAATTCGCCAAATGACCTCCGCCACGCCGCATTCAGACTCCCGCTGTCCAGCACACTGCCCCACTGCTGAGTAATACTGTCACCCACCAGCAGCACGTCACACGGTCCCGCATGCGCCTGCACATGTCGCACCAGCTTCTCATGAGTCTCCAGCCAGGAGGCACCACCCCAGTGCCCGGCCGCCGGGACCACCGGCCACATTTTCGGCAGATGCTTCATAGACTCACGCCCAGGCCGACGCTCATGCTCGGCTCGCTCCACCACATACGCCCGCTCCTCGGCAGTCAGCGGCCAGCCCTCCACCTGAGGATCCATGCGGCCCTCGTTATATGGACCATACGAATACTGCGGCGGAACCAACCAACTCAGCCCCGACAGCCACAACACACTCATCACAAGCTGATGCATCTGCAACCCTTCCAAAAACTGTCTATTCTCCGCGACCCAACAGTACCTCACGCTCCGGCAAAGTCGGTTGCAGCCGCAACTTCAAAGATACCTCATCGACATACACTTCACCCAAATCCGCCACAGCCTCATCTGGCCTCGCCGCCAGTTGCACTACCACAAAATCGGCTTCACGAGGCAAAAAACATCGAGCATTCAGGCGGACAGGCTCCCGCACCCCCGAACCAGACGACCTGTGCCAGGCTGCGGCACTGGCCAGTGCTTCCCCATTTCGCTTCGGCCAGTGTCGATGCATCTCCTCCGGATCACCTCGAAAAACAAACATCTGACAGAAAAGCGACATTCGGGGCTCAGCACGAGCAGGCCGCAAATCCAAAAATTCTGCAGCCAGCTCCAGACTTGCCTCGCTTCTCCACAGCCTGGGCAGATGCAGCGAACGCAGATCCACAATCTGAAATACATCACACGATGTTGCAGGACCATCAGGCGCTGTTGCATCGCTGCCGGGAGTGACAAATCGCAAACTCCTGCCCGTGAGTCTTCCGTCAGCCGACTCCACCGTGAAAACCGGTTTCATGACCTCTGCAGTATCACCCGCCCATTGACTTACAGCATGCGGAAATCCTGCAGGCAGTGCACCAGCGATGGAATCAAAACCACCGTCTGCCAGCCCCCCAACAGCCTCCACCGTCGCTACCAGCCGCCGCTCACTCATTGACCAGGCAAGGGAAGTCCCCAGCAACCCAATCAAAAAACCTGACAACACACCAGAGACTGTCACAGGACGCCTGAACGAAAGCCAGCCACGCCGTTCAACAGGTACCACTGGCAACTCAGCCGCAACCAAAACATCCGTACCCACTGCAATTTCCAATTCACACACGTTTCCCAGAGCAGACACCAGATTAGCATATCGCACATACTCGCCCCGAAATTCCGCATCCCCCTCCAGCCACGCCTGCAATTCCCGCAAATCTGCAGCACTGCCCTGGCCATCCAATATTCGCGATGCCAGCTCCAGCCTGAAATCCCCATTAACCGGGTCAGATGAATTCATATGTCTGCTTTCCGAACTCCCCTGTACCGCACGCACTCCAGCAACAGCATCCGAATCCTGTGCAGTGCCTTGTAGACAGACATTGCAGTCCGCCCGCTGCGCTGCGCGTACTCGTCCAGTCGCGCCCCATCGCTATACGCAGCCGATATCAGCAGTCGCTGAGCCTGAGTCAGCTTCTTCAAACACTCAGACAACACCTCACGCTCTGTCGCCAGATTATCAGCGTCCCGTTCAGCCTCTGATGCCATCAACTGCAGCAAACCCTCATCAAACACATGCCGGTCCCGCGCCTTCCTACGCCGAAACTGCAGTGCCTCCAGTCGTGCCACACCAAACGCCCAGCGACGAAATTCAACCGCCCCACCACAATCCTCGAACTTTCGCCACAACACAACCGCCACATCCTGCAGCACCTCCGTCGCGTCAGCAGGTACCGGCAACAACGTCCTCAAAAAACTGCGCAGCGCACCCTCGTGCTGCAGATACAGCCGCAAAAAACGCTCATGGCGATCAGTCTCTGCTTCACCCATACCATTACACTGCCGACCCGCCAACCAGTTGCCGCGAAAAATCAGAAGGATTTTGCCCCGATCCTTACGACCACGACAGTCAGACCTGCCGACTCAATCACCCACCACCCACGATTGCAGTCGCCCCCACGCCGGCCACGCTCCGTCCTTCCGCTTCGGCTGCCCCTGAGCCTCAGCAAGTAACAACACACCGCCAGACTCTGAAAAACGAGCCTGAGTAATGCGGTTGCGAGTATCAATCGACGCCTGCAACTCACCGTCCAGCCCAGAAAACAACGCCGCATTCCAGGTACCCTGAGCCTGACGACCAGCCATCACAAACACACCACCGTCCCGCCGCCAGCACACACTCTCCATCAAACCCGCACCATGCTGACCATCCCGAATCTGACTCAGCAGCTTCCCCGTACGCCAGTCCCAACGCTGCCACGTCATCCGGCCATTGCCCGCCATCGGATCAGCCATCGGACCCATCCCGCACCCCACCAGAGACTGACCGTCCGGAGCAAAAGCCAGACCGTAAATCCCGCCGCAGTAATGATGAGTCTTAATGGTGCCGAAAGATGTAAAATCCTGCGATGCCCACTGCGATATCGGCTCGGCACCCCCAGCCAGCTGCCAAACACGCACCTCACCCATCAGATTCGCCGCCGCCAAATACTCGCCGTCCGGACTGAACGCACAGCTAAGCACCGGCGGAGTCTGGCCAAAAGACCGCAACAGTTCCCCCGTCTCCGTATCAAAGACCTTCACACTGGGCTCCAGCTCCGCTGCCGGCTCGTACTTCCAGCCCCCCGGCAAATACTGGCCCGTCACCGTCGCCAAACGACGACCATCAGGCGATAACGCCAGTTGCCAGCTCCAGAATCGATGCGCCTGCACACGCCGCAGACAACGCCCCGTTGATACCTCGTGCCACAGTAAAGCCCCGTCATACCCCCCAGAAATAACCACCCCTCCGCATGGCAACAGCACACAGCCAGTCGCATAACTCTGATGCCGCTGCTCAAACACACGCAACTTCCCCGTCGCTGACTCAACGTCGTACAACAAACCGTCCGCACACCCCGCATAGGCACGCGAACCATCCGGTACAATCGCCATTCCCAGTGCACCCGTGGGCAGCGAAATATCATGAGCCAGTGTCAGTTTCATATCAGACCAGCAATTCCTGAATCGCAGATGCCTCGTTTTCCACCCGATGAAATGTCGGCATACCCGGCAGGTCATACTCCGCATACGGATCCAGACCCAATGCCCGAAATATCGTCGCAAACAGATTCTGCTCGCTGTAAGGTCGATCCGTCACCGCCACTCCGTCCTCATCTGTACTGCCCGTCACCACGCCCCGCCCCAAACCACAGCCTGTCATCATCAGACTCCACGCATCAGGATAATGATCGCGGCCACGCGCAGCATTGATCCACGGAGTCCTGCCGAATTCACCCATCGCTATCACCAGCGTCGAATCCAGTAAACCACGCTGCTCCAGATCCGTAATCAGCTGAAACAAGACATTGTCCAGCTCCGGTACCAGCATCTGATGAATCTCATGCTGAAACACATGATTGTCCCAGTTCATCCCGTTGGCCACCATCACGAACGGTGCACCGTGCTCAACCAGCGAACGAGCCAGCAATGTGTGCTGCGCAAAACTGCCCGGACCATATCGCCGACGATCCTCAGCCGGCAGTCGCTCCAGATCAAACAACTCAGCACTGGCCGTCATCCCCCGCAATCGCTCAAACGCCGCGTTCTGACTGCGAGCAATCCGGCTGTCACGCAACCGCTCATACCGGCCCGTCAAAAAACGACGCAGACTCTCGCGAGCCTCACGGTCATGCTGCGGTATCCCATCCGTCAGCGGACGTTCCAAAGGAGTATACTCGCCGCCGATCCGCACCGGAGCATGCTCAGCTCCCAGCCAGCCAGCCCAGTTCCCCGCCTTGAAACTCTCAAACTCGTTCCCGCCCGGCACAGGATCAATAAAAATAAAATTCGGCAGCCGCGAATCCAGCTGCCCCACCGCCTGCGAAATCGCACTCCCCAGAGTCGGCCTCGTAAACCCGGCACGATCCGGATTCCCCTGCTGCAACAAAGTAATCGCCTGCAAATGCTCCGTCTGCGCTGTCTTCATACTCCGCACAACATTCAGCCGATCCGCGATTCCCGCACACTGCGGCATCAGCGAAGAAAAATGTACTCCCGGCAGACTGGTCGAAATACTGCCAAACGGACCGCCACTCGGACGGCCCGGCTTCGGATCCCACGTCTCAAACTGACTGGGAGCCCCGCAAAGCCACAGCAATATACAGTGCTTCTGCGACCGCTTTGCCGCATCAGCAAACCCCGGATTCGCAAACAGCCCGGAAAAACTGGCAACACTGGCCGCCGTTCCACCAGACAACCCCCGCAAAAACAGTCGACGATGCAGCGAATGCTCATGCACTCGGCACCGCTCCGATTCACTAACCTCGGCCACTCGTCTGCTCATTAAGGCACCGTCAAAAATTCCGCACTGGTGACCAGCGCCCACAGAAAATCTCGCACCGCAACCGACGCATCACCCGAGTGCGCCGCAAAGAACTCAGCCGAACGCTGCTGCTCATCAGCATCCGGATCACGCCCCCACACCTCCTGAAACGCCAGCCGCACTCGCTCATCCACCGCAGACAGTGCCGACAGTCGAGCTGCCGTTGGTGACACCTCCGGACGCAGCAGCTCCTCAAGAACCGCCGCACCACTCAAAAACTGCGCCTGCTGCCACGTCGCCGCATACTCGCGAGGCAACACATCCGGCAATGCTCCCGTTACCTTCCGCCGCAGGCCGTCATCCTCCGCCGAAACACCTGCCACCACACGCCACGATCGCGCCAATTGCTCGCCCGTCAAAGGTCGCTCAATCGCCGCCGCAAAGGCCGCTGCCGGCACCTCCCCGCCTGCCACTGATCCCAGCCCGTACGGACGACTCAGCACAAGACCACGAACCAGCCGCTTCACATCATAACCATGCGCTTCAAAATCCCTGCTCAGCCACGACAGCAGCTCAGGATGACTGGCCGGATTACGCCCGTTCATCTCATCCACCGGATGCACCAGACCACGCCCCAGCAGCACTGACCACATGCGATTCACAAAAGCATCCGCCAACCGCGGATTCCCCGTAACTGCCAGGTCCGCAAAAGCCTGCCGACGCGACAGCTTCGGCACCTGCTTCACACCTCCATCCACATACAAATCGTCACCGTCAGTCTGCTTCTCACCCTCAGCCGGACGCAGCTCCTCCACCACACGATCATCCAGCAGTACCATCAGCGCCGGCTGTGACTCCTTCTTCAGATTCGTGAAATTCACAAAACCACCCGTCGCAGACTCAGACACCACCGCACCACCATCCACGTTTTTACTGCGATTGAAGGCCGTCACCAGACCCCAGTAATGAAGCTGGCGGATGTCACGAGTCAACGGGTGGTCGTGACACTGAGCGCAGTCAATGCGAGTCCCGTAAATCAGCGGAGCCACAGCTTCGGCGATCGCCTGATGATTGTTGCGACGCTCATACAAAAACCACGATGCACCACGCTCCGTCGGAAGGTCTCCACGAGCCACCAGCAGAGACCTCACCGTCTCATTCCAGGGCCTGTTGTCTCGAAAAGCCCCCTCCAGAAAACTCCACCAGCCATGCTGCCGACGCCGATCCTCACGACCATTTCGACCCGGTCGACCCATCAAAAATACATCCCATAACTCACGCATCCGCACCGCATACTCGTCCGACTGCAGCAGACGATCCACCAGTTCTGCACGCCGCACCTCTGCAGGAGACTGCAGGAAACTTTCCAGCTCGGCAGTGGTCGGAATCCGGCCAGCCAGATCCAGATACACACGCCGACACCAGACAGAGTCAGTCACCGGCCGGGCTGCCGTCACACCGCCCAGATCCCAGCCCTCCGACACACACACATCCACAGCTTCAGTCACCGACGAAAAACTGCGCACCGGAACAGCCGCGGCCGGCTGACCGCCCAGAGCCGCTGACAGCTGCGAAATCCACCGCTGCACTTGCTGCTGCTGAGCTTCAGTCAGCTGTTTGCCAGGCGGCATATGCGGCTCGGATTCAGCCGCCAGATACTGAAACAGACGACTGTCCTCGGGTTTGCCCGGAA
>JBJTPZ010000326.1:0-25819 GCA_046075365.1 Planctomycetaceae bacterium | reverse complement strand
ATATTGCTCGACGAGCGCGTGGTTTGATGCGTCAGTATGAAGAACGCGGCAGCCTGGCTCAGACCTATCCCTATCCGATTCAGGCGTGGTCCTTCGGCGACGCGGCGACACTGACATTTTTGGGTGGTGAGGTTGTGGTTGCTTACAGCCTGCGTATTCAGCAGGAACTGTCTCGTGATCGATCGTGGGTGGCGGGCTACAGCAACGATGTGATGGCATATATCCCTTCACGGCGGGTGTTGCTGGAGGGTGGATACGAGGGTGAGTCGGCCATGATTTACTATGGCCTGCCGACAAAATGGTCGGCAGAGGTGGAAGAACACATCATCCGTGAGACTCGTGCGCTGCATGAAACGCTGACGAAGAAGAGCGGAGTGCAGTGATGCAGACGAGTTATTCGCGTCGTGACTTCCTGTGCCATCAGGCGCTGGGTCTGGGTGGCGTAGCACTGGCTGCGATGCTGTCGGACGCCAAGGCAACGGGTGCGCCGCCGGAGGTTGCCGCCGTTCGCACTTCATTTGACATGCAGCCAAAGGCTCCGACCGGTACACCGCGAGCAACAGCGATGATTTCGCTGTTCATGCATGGTGGTCCGTCGCATATGGACCTGTTTGATCCGCGACCGGAGCTGACGAAGTACAGCGGAACGGAGTACCAGGGCGAAATTACCTACAGTTTTGTGAATCGCGCCAGTCGCAAACTGATGGGCAGTCCATGGAGATTCCGGCCACATGGACAGTGTGGCACCGAAATTTCAGAGCTGCTGCCGCATACAGCCGGCATTGTGGATGACCTGTGTGTAATTCGCTCAATGCACACAGGTTTCAACGGCCACGAGGTCTCGATTCGGTATCTGAATGCAGGGATTCCAGCCGTCACTGGTCGCCCCGCGCTGGGCAGCTGGGTGACGTATGCCCTGGGAACTGAGAATCAGAACCTGCCGGCCTACATGGTACTAACGGACCCAGGCGGTCATCCGGTGGATGGCGTGCTGAACTGGTCCAGTGGCTGGATGCCGGCAATGTTTCAGGGGACGGTGCTGCGTCCTCAGGAGCCGAGGATTCTCAACCTGGCACCTCCGGCCCACCTGTCCGGAGTACCGCAGCGGCAAAACTTGAATCTGCTGAGCAGTCTGAACCGACTGCATCAGCGAAAGTTTCCTGGTGAACCGGATCTTGAGGCCCGCATAGCGGCTTACGAGCTGGCAGCGCGAATGCAGGTGGCAGCATCGGAAGCACTTGATCTGTCCCAGGAAACTCAGGCGACGCAGCGGATGTATGGCCTTGATCAGGACGCGACTCGCGAATACGGAACTCGCTGTCTCCTTGCCCGGCGACTGGTGGAACGTGGTGTCAGATTTGTGCAGTTGTTTCTGGGCGGTCAGCCGTGGGACAACCATCGCAGCATTCGATCAGAACTGCCGGCCGTCTGTCGTCGCACTGACCAGCCGTCTGCAGCACTGGTTCGCGACCTGAAGCAGCGTGGGCTGCTGGACAGCACGGTTGTGCACTGGGGTGGAGAAATCGGCCGTTTGCCGGTGACCGAGAATCATGGCAATCCGCAGGAAAGTGGCCGTGACCATAATGGCCAGGGATTCAGTATGTGGCTGGCTGGGGGCGGTATACGTGGTGGCATGACATGGGGTGAAACGGATCCACTGGGACATTCAGCCGTGGTGAACCGTGTGACGGCCAACGACTACCAGGCAACGTTGCTGCATTTGTTTGGCTGTGATCATTCGAAGGTCACTTTCCTGCACAATTCGCGTCTGCAGACTCTGACCGATCACCGTGAGTGTCGTGTTGTGAGTGAGATTATTTCCTGAGGTTCATTCATGACGATTTCGGGCCTTCCGCTCAGTTACTGCACCAACGTTCATCCAGGCCGTACAGTCAGCGAAGTCAATGCGGGTCTGTCGCAGTATGCGGCAGAGGCGCGGGCATCTGCCGGCTTTCCGGTGGCTGCCGGGTTATGGCTGGCCAGCAGTGTGGCCGAAGAGATCTCTTCCAGTGAGGCATCGCTTGAGTCGCTGGCTCAGACGCTTTGGCAGCATGATCTGACCTGCTTTACATTGAATACCTTTCCGTACGGCGATTTTCACGGGGAGCGAGTGAAGGAGCATGTTTATCTGCCGGACTGGGCCAGTCATTCGCGACTGAGGTATACTCAGCTGTGCGCCGACATACTTGCTCAGCTGCTGCCGCCAGGCGCTGAGGGCAGTCTGTCAACAGTGCCGCTCGGTGGTCTGATGAACCCGCAGTCGGCCACCTTTCGAGCTCAGTGCTACGCTCATCTGATCCAGCTGGCTCGTGGGCTGAAGTCCTTGTACGAGTCGACAGGTCGACGGATTCGTCTGGGACTGGAGCCGGAACCATTTTGCGAGTTGTCGGGGACTCGCAGTCACAGCCTGCCAGTCATGCGGGGTTTGTACGAGCAGGCTGACGTGCTGGGCTGTGAGCCACTGGTGCGAGAATACATTGGGCTGTGCTTTGATGTGTGCCATCAGGCGGTTGAGTTTGAGGATGTGGCGCAATCAATCCGGGACTTTGACGCGGCCGGCATTCGCATCAACAAGGTGCACATAACGAACGCCGTGACGCTGCCGCATCCGGCCAGCAACCAGGCCGGTCGCGAGTTGTTGTGTTCCTTTGCAGAGCCTCGTTATCTGCATCAGACATTTGCACGCTTCGCGGATGGAACCGTGCAGAGCCGTCTGGACCTGCAGCGGGAGGACCTGCTGAGAAATCCGCCGGACCGATTTCTTGAGGCGGATGAGTGGCGAGTGCATTTTCATGTGCCTGTTTTTGCCGAGTCGCTGGGTCCCCTGAAGACGACTCGCGCAGATCTGGCTGCAGCCCTGCGCCAGGTGGCTCGACTGAACTACGCACCGCATCTGGAAGTTGAAACCTACACGTGGCCGGTGATGCCGGGGGATGACACGGCTGCTTCGGAATCGCTGGGACAGCGTATCTGTCGCGAGCTGCAGTCAGCGGCAGAATTGCTGGCGGAGGCCGAATAGGCAGATTGTCTGACAGTCAGGCTGGTGCCAGAACCTGCAGTTCAGTGCCGATGACCAGTTCCTTGACGCGAGCTCGATAGTCGTGCATGTGTGGAGCCACCAGGTGCGCCTTGAGCGTATCAAGGTTCTCCCATTTCTCCACGATAACAACCACATCTTCACGGAACGGTACAGGATTCGGCAGACCGGTGTGGATGTCTATGGCCGGACCATATTCGAGGCAGCCGGTTTCAGCGTGCACAAGCGGCATCAGCCGGTGGAAGTGTTCCAGGAATTCTGCACGGCGACCCGGATGAACTGTTACGGTAGCAATTACGTGAATCATGGGAGAACTCCGAGAGATATGTATCAGGCCGTCAGACGCTGCTGCGGGTCTGTTTCGGCATCTTTGCCAGCAGCCTGAATCCGCCCCTGCACCAGTTGAACGGTGCGATGGGCCTGCGAGGCGATGGCGTTGTCGTGAGTCACCATAACGATGGTGAGTTTCTGATCCTGATTGAGTCGATTGAGCAGTTCCATGATTCCGGCACCGGTTTCGGCGTCGAGATTGCCTGTGGGCTCATCAGCGAGCAGGATTTCAGGGCGCCCCACCAGGGCTCGTGCGATCGCACCTCGCTGCATCTCGCCACCTGAAAGTTCCGAGGGGCGATGTTTCAGGCGATGCTCCAGTCCGACCTGCTGCAGAATGCTGAGAGCTGCGTCGCGAATTTCACGGCGACGTTTGATGAATCCGAAGATGGAGTGGCGAATCATGAGCGGCGTCATGACATTTTCGAGCAGCGACAGTTCCGGCAGCAGGTGATAGAACTGGAAGATAAAACCAAACACGTGATTTCTTAACTGGTCGCGGGCTGCCTGATTGAGGTTATCAATGCGCGAACCCCCCAGCAGGACCTCACCGACGTCCGGAGAATCCAGCAGCCCCATAATATGCAGCAGTGTGCTTTTGCCGGATCCGCTTTGCCCAATGACGGACACAAATTCTCCGCGTGCAGCCGCGAGGCGGACACCGCGCAGCACCGGTACCTGGTGCTGCCCCTTGAGGTAGGATCTCGAGACGGCTTCGGCAGTGATTAAAGGCTGTGTCATTTTCAGAATCTCAGCCATAACAGAGTTCCGGAAAGGTCAGGTATCAGGATGTCTGGCATCAGCGTTGACTGACAGGTCCTTATTCGAATCGCAGTGCCCTCACGGGATGCAGGGCAGCCGCTCGTCGAGCTGGCAGAATGCTGGCCAGCACGGCAATTGCGATTGCCCCGACAGCCACCCAGACCACCATCCACGGATTGACATGAGTTGGGATTTCAAGGAAGAAATAAATCTTTTCGTCAAACACCTTGCGTCCGGTAATCCAGCTCAGCACGTCCTCAATCTCATTGATATACCTGACAAACAGCAGGCCGATGAAGACACCGGCTGCACTGCCAGTAATTCCCAGTCCCAGTCCGTACGAAAGGAAGATGGACATGACTCCACTGGAGCTGGCCCCCAAAGACTTCAAAATTCCGATGTCCCGCGTTTTTTCCACAACAATCATGTAGAAGATCGCAAGGATGCCGAAGCCGGCGACTGCAATGATCAGAAACAGCAGTACATTCAGAATCGCGGTTTCCACTTCCACGGCAGACAGCAGCATGCCCTGCTTCTCTTCCCATGTTCTGATGTTGACCATGCCGGGTGGAAATGCCTGTTCAAGTGCAGCCAGTACCTGCGGCGCCGTGGAGTAATCTTTTAGCCGGATGTGAATGGAGGAAATCGCATTCTTCAGATGCATGCCTCGGTACTTCTGCAAAGCCTCAAGATTCATCAGCACTATGCTGGAATCATACTCGTTCATGCCACTGCGAAAGGTGTCTACGACCATCGCCTGAAACTTGGTGACATCCGGCGGTGTTCCGGCCGTGATGGTGCTGAGGATGACATTATCTCCAGGCTGCACCATCATGATTTTCTGCTGCCTGCCGGACTCGGGGTTTCGAGCCATGAAACTGACCAGTCCTTCACCGAGGTAAATGCGAGCCTCCAGCGGGCCATCGGCAGCTTTTGCTGCGTGTTCATCATTAGTGAAGAGCATTTCCGGAGGTGCTTCCTGCGGGGCTGCATCGACGCTGACAGGAGCAGGCATTTCGGCGGCGGGCGAAGCATTTTCCGCTGTCGCTGGTGCCGGCTCATTGTCAAAGACGGGCGAGTCTGTTTCGGGAACTGACTGATTTGCCGCCGGAGGCTCAGGCTGCCGATCTTCCAGGAACAGACGATTGCGTTCCTGGACCATCCGAAAATGCTTGTCCCCCTCAGCAGTCAGCTCCCAGCCCAATGGTTCCGCACGACTGCGGAGTGCCGGTCTGACTTCGATGCCGTCCTCAAGCACCGGGTTGTAGCTGTCGAGATAATCCTGCAGCGGCCCGACCTGAGCCTTGCCGCCAGGGTCAATACCCTGGATCTGAATGGGAGCAGTGTAAGTCTCACCGCTCCACGGATCAGTGAAAGTCATCATGCCTGGAATTTCGATCGTCGGCGTCATGGCTGCGATGTACTGGCCGGCGACATTGCGAACTCGTTCCATCTGCATTTCGGCATCTTCAATACCCGCAGTACCGCGGGATTCGATGACGATATCAGCGAGGAAATTGTGGAGTCTGTCGCGCATTTCCGTGGTGAAGCCAGCCATCACGCTGTTGACCACGATCATGGTCGCCACACCCAGCATAACGCTGATGATGCAGGCCAGAGCAATATATCGAGTTCGCAGGTAACGCAGACACAGCAGCAGCTTATACATCCCAGTGCTCCCTCACCTGATCCAGACGACATCCATCCCGTTCGTCGTGTGCGATTTCAGTCTTCCGATTTTCCTGCGACTGGCTGCTCATGCCGAGTCAACGGAAAGTAAATCACATCCTTGATCGCATGACTGTTTGTGAGCAGCATCACCACACGGTCAATTCCGATTCCAAGTCCGCCGGCGGGTGGCATACCCACTTTCAGAGCCCGCACGAAGTCATGGTCCATTTTTGCCATCGAATCTTCTTCAGACTGTCCGGCAAGCTGAGTCCTGAACAACTGCTCCTGCAGCCCCGGATCATTCAGTTCCGTGTATGCGTTGGCAAGCTCCATGCCACGGATGTACAGCTCAAATCGTTCGGCAATTTCCGGGTTCGTCTGACTGCGTTTAGTCAGCGGGCAAATTGAGGCGGGGTAGTCCATCACAAATACCGGCCCACTCAGATGATCCTCGACCGTCCGCTCAAAGACTTCATTGATGACAACATCCGGATGCACGCCAGCAGTTTCAATGCCCAGGCTGCCGGCTTTGGCGGCGACGGCCACTGTATCGGACATGTCACAGCCGGCGTGTTCACGGAACAAATCAGCATACCGTCTTCGTGGCCACGGTGGCGTCAAATCAATCTGATCGCCGTCAGTACCCCATGGAATGACTGTAGACCCGCAGACAGTCCGACAGGCATCTGTCACGATCTGCTCGGTCAGATCCATCATGCTGCGATAATCACCATAAGCCTGGTAAATTTCAATCATTGTGAATTCAGGATTATGCGTCGCATCGACACCCTCGTTGCGAAATACTCTGCCAATTTCGTAGACTCGCTCAATCCCGCCCACCAGCAGTCGCTTCAGATGCAGCTCAAGAGCAATTCGCAGATACAGCGGCATGTCCAGAGCATTGTGGTGAGTGATGAACGGTCGAGCGGCAGCGCCTCCCGCAATCGAATGCAAAACCGGTGTCTCAACTTCGTTGAAGGCGTTGGCTCGCAGCGTCTGTCGCACAGAATCAATGATGCGAGACCGCTGCAGCATTCGCTGCAAAACTCCCGGAGTGTAGATCAGGTCCAGATAGCGCTGCCGAACCAGAATTTCCTCGTCCTTCAGGCCGTGGAATTTTTCTGGTGGCTGGGACAGTGACTTGCACAGCACCGTCAGCTCGCGCACAAAAATTGAAATCTCACCCGTATTCGTTCGCCGCAGCGGCCCATCCACACCGATCAGGTCGCCATCGTCCAACGCACTGACCAGTTCCCACTGAACCTCAGTCAGATCGCCCTTCGAACACAGCAGCTGGATCGAACCGGTCTGGTCCTGCAGATCGATGAACCTGAGCTTGCCAGCCTTGCGCCGGCCCATGATGCGACCAGCAACTCGAACCGTGGCACCATCGGTACCATGCTCTTCCGGACACTGCAGACGCACGGCAGCAATCGCACTGTGGCCGTCAAATCGCTGGCCCCACGGGTCAAAACCCAGAGATCGAATTTTCTCCAGCTTTTCCAGACGCGCCAGTTCGAGGCGGTCGGGTTTCGGTCCTGAATTCATGAGCCACACTGCCGATGTCAGCCTGCAGACAGAGAAATGCTGCTGCGACTGCCGGAATCTGAGAGAATTGAGAGATGACCGGCGGAAACTGCCGCCGGATTCATTGAGACCGGCGAAGTTTGCTGAAATCGGGCAAACAGGTCAACCCCGGGTGGCTTGCCGAGGCGACAGGCACTGTTGATTACCGAAAATTCGTGCCCAGGCGGCTAGTTGAGTGCCGGCAGAACGGCCCGAATTGCCACAAAGACCCAGGTCGACAGGCAAACACCCACCGCATACGGAATACCGCGTTTTAGCTTCAGGCCCTTGTGCACCTTCGTGCCGCTGGCTTTCCCAGGGGTTCGAACAGGGACCAGCAGCACACCTGTACGGATACGCAGCTTCCGCAGCAACTGCAGGCCCAGCAGCAGTACCAGTGACATGACGAGACTTCCCAGCATCACATACAGTGTGTTTTGCAGTCCCAGCCACATTCCCAGGCCGGCCATCAGTTTGGCATCACCAGCACCGACACCGCCCGCCATCCACATACCACCCAGAATCACCAGTGCCGTAATGGACGCCAGCACGGGCGAGACCAGGCTGCGGGGCCCGGCCTGGACCGCCACCAGCACCTGAAACAGGAGACCGGCAGCAAAAAACAGCCCGGTCAGCTTGTTTGGAATTCGGCGTTCCCGAACATCCATCCACGCAGAAGTAGCGGTGAATCCCAGCACACACAGAATATTGACCAGATACATCGGATCCATTGTCGGCCTCGGTCGAGTACTTCCACAGGTGCACGTGCGCTGCTGAACTGAACACAGCAAATCGCGTCCGAGCATTCGGGAAAAC
Organism: Planctomycetaceae bacterium; assembly: GCA_046075365.1. Taxonomy (GTDB): domain Bacteria; phylum Planctomycetota; class Planctomycetia; order Planctomycetales; family Planctomycetaceae; genus SXXK01. The sequence continues at coordinate 17,637 of JBJTPZ010000326.1, read as the reverse complement.
CTACTACCACAACCGCTGGAATTCCAGAAATTTCCGATTGAGTCGGGCATTGCCGGCAAAAGTCCGGAGACCGTTCCGAGATGTTGCATTTCGGCAACATCGCGATTTCTCAGCGGCTGATGACTTCATCCAGATTCAGCAGTACATTGGCTGTCAGCGTCCATGCCGCAAGCCGGTCGGGGGCCACAGCAGCGTCAGCCGGTGCAGCACCAACCTGCAGCAGTTTCGTCGCCGCGTCAGGTGCAGCAGCAAATGTCTGCAGATCCTGCTGCAGACCAGCCTGCAGCAGCTGAATTTCAGCAGCCTCGGGCCGGCGGGCCGTGACCAGCCGAAACCCCCACTCCAGTCGTTGCTGATCCGTGTCACCACCCTCCTTCAGCATCCTTTCGGCCAGTTTCCGAGCGGACTCCACTGCGGTCGTTTCGTTAAGCAGTGACAGAGCCTGAAGCGGCGTATTGGTGCGTGACCGCTTGACTGTACAGACTTCTCGACTGGGGGCATCAAACAGAGTCATGGTGGGTGGTGCAGCCGTGCGTTTCCAGATTGTGTAAAGGCTGCGGCGATACAACCCTGCTCCCTGATCGGCCCGATATCCTCGCAGGTCTCCGTAGCGACTGGTTTCATCCCATACACCGTCAGGCATATAGGGTCTGACAGACGGTCCTCCCTGCTGTTCCACCAGCAGACCGCTGACAAACAGCATCTGGTCGCGCAAGGTTTCGGCAGACAATCGGAACCGCGGCCCTCGGGCAGCGAGGCGATTTTCGGGGTCGATGGAATTCTCAACCTTCGCACTTTGACGGTAGGCAGCACTCATCACAATCAGTTTGTCGAGCGCCTTGATGTCCCAGTGATGCGAATCAGTTCCGGCGACCTGCCGAATCTGTGTTGGCTGCATGAATTCGGCAGCCAGCCAGTCCAGCAGCTCGGGGTGGACCGGCCATTCAGCCTGTGATCCCAGATTCTCCGTGGTTCGCACGATACCAACCCCAAAGAATCGCTCCCACGCTCTGTTCACCCAGACTCGCGCCGTCAGCGGGTGGTTGTCAGACACCAGCCAGCGGGCAAATCCCAGTCGATTTTGAGGCTGATCCGCGGGGAATGGCGGGAGCGCAGCCGGTACGCCTCGCGGCACAACTTCACCCGGTCGATCATACTGGCCACGCACCAGCACTCGGGCTTCGCGCGGCTGTTGGCGTTCCTTCATGACCATCACAACTGGCTGGGCAGACTGCTGTTGTTTAATGGCCTGCTCAGCCGCTTTGACGGCCTGTTCAGCTTCGCGCACAGCCGAGTCACCGACGCTGGCAAAATACTGCACCAGTTCCTGCTGCTGCGTTTCTGATCGCTGTTCCTTTGTCATCAGCAGAATACTGCGTATGGCTTCCGGAAAGGCGGCACCTGCGGGTGTCAGTGTTTCCGGCGGCAGACCTGACACTGACAATCGCAGTCGTCCGATGTTGTGACCGCTGATGGCATCATGCCGCAGTGTAATCCTGATCACAGAATTGGGGGGAACGGTCACCGGAGCAGCAGCAGCGAACACCGCCCGACAGGTTTCCCGCCGTGTCGGACCGTCGACGGCCCAGCCGCGACGGCTGCGTTTGCGACGATCTTTTTCCTCAAGTATCTGCGCGACTGTGTATCCCTGCTGTTCGTAATCCGCCGCGGCCCGCTCGAACTGCAGCGGGATGGGTTCGGCAAGTCCCGGTGCAGTCAGTTCCGCCAGCACACCCGTCAGCACAAAATTGCCGTTGCTGTAACGACCGAGACTGCGATTTGGCAGGCGTTCGTCCGGAAAACATTCCAGCAGCAGTCCGCTGAGACGTTCACCGGGAGCGGGAGCTTCCAGCACATACTCATCAAAGTCCGGGTTTTTTCCGGCTGCCAGCCATGAGCCATCGGGCTGGCGAGTGAATTCTGCGCCGCCTGCACTGACAACGGACCGCAGGTCGAGCTGCCTCCAGGCAGGCTCTTCCGACTGCAGCCGCTGCCGCGTCTCAATTTCCCACGCCGCCATCCGCTCGCCGGCCGTCTGTCTGGCTTTTTCAACCTGCTGTTTCGCCTGTTCTGCGGCCAGCTGCAGCCGTTGCAGTTCTGCCGACATTGCTCGAGTACTAACCTGCAGGACGGGCTGACTGTTGCCCTGTCCGGGAGAACCACCTTCGCTGTCGAGCACCCCCGATTCTTCGATGGAATTGAAATAGCCAAACAACTGATAAAACTCTTTCTGACTGACTGGATCATACTTGTGATCGTGGCAGCGACAGCAGTTCAGACTCAGCCCCAGCCACGTCAGTCCGACAGTCTCCACGCGGTCGATGACTGTTTCAGCAAACCATTCTTCAGCAATTCGGCCGCCTTCTCCGTTCAGCCTTGTGTTCCTGTTAAATCCGGTGGCGATGATTTGTTCCTGTGAGGGCTGTTCCAGCAGATCACCCGCCAGTTGCTCAATGGTAAACTGATCGAACGGCTGATTGCGATTGAACGCGTCGATGACCCAGTCGCGCCAGACCCACATCTGACGAGATGAATCGACCTGAAAACCATTGCTGTCAGCGTATCTTGCAAAGTCCAGCCACTGCTGTGCCATCCGCTCACCATACCGCGGTGACTGCAGCAGCCGATCGACGACGGTTTCCCAGGCCTGAGGTGACTGATCTGCAAGAAACGCATCGACTTCCTGCGGTGTGGGAGGCAGACCTGTGAGATCCAGAGTTACTCGCCGCAGCAGCGTCGTCCTGTCAGCATCGGGAGCAGGCTGCAGCCCGGCGGCGCGCTGTCGCTGCCTGAGAAACGCATCGACCGGTGCGCAGGGGGGCTGTTCCTGTGGTACGGTCGGTCTTTCAACGGGTACGAAGGCCCAGTGTGGCTGGTACTGTGCACCGCCGCTGATCCATTGCTGCAGCAGTTGTTTCTGTGCCGCGTCCAGCGTTTTGCCGGATTGCGGCGGAGGCATCTGCAGGTCGGGATCGGTCGAATAAATGCGTTCGACCAGCAGGCTCTCGGCAGGTTTTCCCGGAACTATCGCGGGCCCCGACTCGCCGCCCTGGTAAGCAGCTTCTGACAGATCCAGTCGCAGGCCACCCTGCCGTTTGGCAGCATCCGGACCATGACACTGAAAACAGTTGTCGGACAGCAGCGGACGAATATCGCGGTTAAAGACGGGCTGCTGCGCCGGCAGCTCAGCGACAGCAGACAGCCACAGAATTCCACACAGCAGTTTCCGGCCGTTCATCCAGTTCATAGCAGCAGTGATCCAGTTCCTGTTGTGTCTTCAGGCAAGAATTCCGGTAACGACATTTCCGAACACATCTGTCAGCCGTTCGTCTCGCCCCTGATGAAACCATGTCAGTCGAGTGTGATCGAAACCCAGCAGGTGCAGAATCGTCGCGTGCAGATCGTGCAGGTGCACTCGGTCCGTGACGGCTTCAAATCCGAAGTCGTCAGTTTCGCCCCAGGACATCCCGCCACGAACGCCGCCACCTGCCAGCCACATGGAAAATCCATAGGGGTTGTGATTGCGCCCCGGTGCATTTTGCCCTTCGCTGAAGGGCATGCGGCCGAATTCACCGCCCCAGACAATCAGAGTTTCATCGAGCATTCCGCGCTGTTCAAGGTCTGTCAGCAGAGCGGCAATCGGCTGATCGACTTCTGCACCATGTCGACCGTGGTTCTTTTCGATGCTTTCGTGAGCGTCCCAGGTTTCTTCGAGATGACCACCGCCCGAATACAGCTGCACAAATCGAACTCCACGTTCCACCAGGCGGCGTGCCACCAGGCAGTTGCGTCCGAATTCGTCCGTGGGCTGGCTGCCGACACCGTACTGTTCCAGTGTCGCCTGCGATTCCTGGGACAAATCTACGGCCTCAGGTGCCGCTGACTGCATGCGATAGGCCAGTTCATAGGACGTGATGCGAGCAGCCAGTTCGGATCCGCCGGGCCGTGCTGCCATGTGTCGCTCATTCAGCTTCTGCAGCATGCTGAGCTGACCACGCTGCACTTCGTCGGTGACATGTCGCGGCCCCTGCAGGTCGAGGATTGGGTTGCCGGCCGGCCGAAACAATGTGCCCTGAAAGGCGGCCGACATGAAGCCACTGGACCAGTTGGGCTGACCACTGATTGGCCCGCCGCGTCGATCGAGGATCACAACGTAGCCGGGCAGGCTTTGATTTTCCGAGCCCATTCCGTAGACGCACCACGATCCCAGGCTGGGGCGACCAATAAATGTTTTGCCCGTATTCATGGCGACCAGTGCAGAGCCGTGAGCGTGGCTGTCCGTATGGCACGAACGAATCACGGCCAGCTTGTCGGCATGCCGGCGAACGTTCGGAAAGTAGTCGGAAATCATGAGTCCGCTGGCGCCGCCGGGTCGAAAGCGGCGAAATGCGGGCGTCAAAAAACCGACTCGACGGCCCCCGGAATTGATGTAGCTGCGACCTGGCGGCAGCGGCTGTCCGGCGTATTTCTCGAGGGCCGGCTTGTAGTCGAAGGTATCTACCTGGCTGGGAGCACCATTCATCATCAGGAAGATGCAGGCTTTGGCTTTTGCGGCGAAATGCGCTGGTCGGGGCGCGAGTGGCCCGGCGGTGGCCGGATTTTGCGAGTCCGCCATCACCCTGCTGAAAAAGCCGTCCTGCTGCAGCTGGGCTGCCAGCGCCACCCCGGCAAAACCTCCGCCCATTTGCCAGACCAGCTCACGACGCGTCTGATGACAGGGGAAGAATGACATGCGGAACCTTCGTGATCGCAGGATGCGGCAGACTGTCGGCGGGGTGCAGCGGAGCTGCCATGACCGGATTCTGACAGCATATTCGTCGGAAGACCAGGCATCACGCAAGCCTCAGCAGTCGATCGCAGCCGCTTCGCAGGCAAATTGCCGCGGGCAGGCTGCACTTTGGGACGCCCCCCTGATATGCTTTGAACCGTTCCTTCCTGCCTGAATTTCCCCGCCAGTGCCCCGGAGTCATCTGATGAGAGCAGCCATCACCATCCTGTTCGCCTGCTGTTTTGTCTGTTGCGAAGAACAGTGCAGCGGACAACTGCTGGCGGGAACCGGACGTGCGGAAATCTCGGAAAAATCCGTGCCCCAGAATGACCCTCTGTACGTAAAAGCACTTGTCCTGAAGCAGGGCGATCAGACGGCAGTGCTGATCACTTTGGATGCCGTTTCGATTGGTGGCATTGGACATGTTCCTGATACGTGGCTGCCCGCGGTGCGGCAGACTCTGCAGCAGACTCTGGGCATCCCGCCGCAAAGTATTTTTGCGAATGCCAGCCATTGTCATGGTGTGGTGTGCCGAGACGTACTGGAACGGACGGTGGAGGCGGTGACAGCGGCGTGGAAAGGTCTGCAGCCTGTGCAGGCTGGTGCGGGAGTGGGCCAGGAGGTGCGGATTATGGAGAATCGTCGTCTGCAACTGGCGGACGGCAGTGAAGCGGATGTGCGGCGAGCCTACTCGATGCCATGGGACGATGAAGTGACGGGGATTGGTCCGGTGGATCCGGAGATCGGTCTGTTGCAGCTGAATCGTCTTGACGGTACTCCGCTGGCGGTCGTGTATAATTTTGCCTGCCATCCGATTCATGGAGTTCCTGCGGGGGTCAGCACGGCGGATTTTCCGGGCTATGCATCTGCCGTCATCGAAGAAACTCTGGGGCATGGTGTGCTGGCATTTTTTGTGCAGGGCTGTGCCGGGGACATCAACCCGGCCACGTACAAGGATGTTTCAGCGCCGCACGACTGCGAGCCATTTGGAAACATGCTGGGGCTGAATGTGCTGCGCGGGCTGCGGACGATTACGCAGTTTTCGGCTGATGCGATGCTGCGTTCACGCAATCAGACGCTGCAGGTGCCGCGTGCAGCGGATTACGCAGATCGGATTCGGGCGATTGAAACTGAGCAGCTGCGGATGCTGACTCAGCTGAAAGGGACCAACATCAACTTTCGCACATTTGTGCCGTTGTACATTCAGCACAGCCTGAATCCGGACTACCCCGGCTATTACTCACACCGCTACATGCTGGATGAGCGACTGGGTCGAACGGACATGCGTCAGCTGGACACAGAGAATCGGGCCAGCCTGAAAGCGTATGTCGAGAACATCCGGACGATGGAAAAGCTGACGAAGCTGCAGACGAATCTGAACCTGCTGAAGATGCATCAGAAGCGTACCGAGGAGGCCGGCGGGGCTCCCCTGCTGGCAGAAGTGGGTGGACTGCGAGTGGGAGATTTCGTACTGACGACATTTCCGGGTGAGGTCACAGTACAGATTGGGCTGAACATCAAGCAGGCGTCACCGCATCGGCTGACTTTTGTGGCGGGCTACACGAACGGGTACATCTGGTACACGCCGACGTCTCAGCAGCGCAGCAACACCGGATATGCTCAGGAGGACTGTGATTCGATTGTGGCGCCGCAGTGGCAGCAGCTGTTTGAGAGCACGGTCGCAGAGATGCTGCAGGGGCTGTAGTTTTCAGACGCTGACGGGAATGCCGCAGCTGCAAAGGGGGCGGGGTTGTGTTCGCACCGCGGTCCGATAAGATGCCTGTTTCGTGAACAATCTGCGAATTTTCCGACTGCCGGCCTAAGGAAATACTCCATTTCTTCATGTCCGGCCACCATCCTTCAAGTTCGGTTCCGATGTCAATTCCACCGTCGTTGTCTCAGGACAGTTTTGCGCCACAGTCAGCACCCATGGGACAACTGGCCATTCTGGCGGGTTCGGGCAACCCCATTTTTGCTCGTCGGATTGCCCAGTGTCTGGGTGTCGAGCTGACTCCCGGAGAAGCTCAGGTCTTCAGCGAGGGCAATGTTTTTGTGCGGGTGCTGGAGAACGTCCGGGGGCGAGACTGCTTTGTCATTCAGGGAGTGCATCGTCCGGTCAACGACAATTTTGTTGAGCTGCTGTTCTGGATTGACGCGCTGAAGCGTGCCAGTGCGGCTCAGGTGACAGCCGTCATTCCGTATTTCAGCTATGCCAAGGGTGACAAGAAGGACGAGCCCCGAGTGTCAATTCGCGCACGGGTTTGTGCGGATGCGATTGAGAAGGCGGGGGCAGATCGAGTCCTGACGATGGATCTGCACAGCCCGCAGATTCAGGGGTTCTTCAGTGTTCCTGTCGATCACCTGTATGCTCGTAAGGTCATCTGTGACCACGTACGTTCGCTGCAGATTCCGGATCTTGTTGTGTGCAGTCCGGACGTAGGTTTTGCCAAGTCGGCCTCTGCCTATGCCAACCTGCTTGGTGTGCCTGTGGTCATCGGCAACAAACAGCGGAAGGATCACTCCGAGACGGCTCAGGTGCTGGAGGTCATCGGCGACGTATCGGGGCGGAATGTCCTGATGGTGGACGACTTCACGATCACCGGTGGATCACTGGTGAGTATGGCAGAAGTGCTGAAGTCTCGAGGTGCACAGGATGTGTATGCCGCGGTTTCTCATGGTGTGCTGTCTAAAGGTGCAGTACAAAAAATTGAGAACAGTGAAATCGTGCGGATGTTCATGACGGACACCATTGAACCCGCTTTGGAAAATCTTGGCAGTCGGATCGAGGTGATTTCGGTTGCTCCGCTGTTTGCTCAGGCGATTGATTCGATACATCGCCGCACCAGTGTCAGCATGCTGTTTCCGGACGTGCGTTCTCTGTAGGACTGAGTCATGACTCGTCTGTCTCCCATGATGGAGCGGTATCAGGCAGTGAAGGCCGAGCATCCGGGAGCGATGCTGCTGTTTCGCATGGGCGATTTTTACGAGCTGTTCCACGAAGACGCTCAAAATGCCGCTCGTGTACTTGGCCTGACACTGACGACTCGCGATCGCAATTCGGAAAACCCCATACCGATGGCCGGTTTTCCGTGGCAGCAGCTTGATGCGTATCTGCAGAAGCTGGTGCAGGCGGGAATTCGAGCGGCGATTTGTGATCAGGTGGAGGATCCGAAGAAGGCGAAGGGTCTGGTGCGTCGCGAAGTGACTCGAGTGGTCACTCCGGGAACTCTGACCGACGACCAGATGCTGGATCCGCGGCAGAGCAATTTTCTGGCCAGTGTAGCACCGTCGAAGACGGGGATTGGGCTTGCTTGGCTTGAGCTTTCGACCGGGCGATTCCAGCTGACGGATCTTGAGCCGTCGCAGCTGGCCGATGAACTGGCGAGGATTCGTCCGGCGGAGTGTTTGTTGCCGGAGAGTGCAGCGACGGAGGACGGTCTGCTGTCTCCGCGTCGCATGGAAGGTCAAAGCTTTGTCATCACGACTCGACCTGACTGGTGTTTTTCGCGTGAGGAGGCTCGGCGACTGCTGAACGAGCACTTCGGCACAGCGACACTCGAAGGATTTGATGTCGAAGAAACTGCCGCGGTTACGGCGGCAGGTGCCCTGCTGGATTATGTTCGTGAGACGTCACGGACGGCACTGCCGCACATTGTGCGTCTCGAGTATTTTCGACGCAGCCGCCACATGGTGATCGACGAGTCGACTCGACGCAGTCTTGAGCTGACTCAGACGATTCGCGATGGTCGCCGAGAATACACTCTGCTTGGAGTTCTGGATGACACCTGCACTCCGATGGGTTCCCGCCTGCTGGCAGAGTGGCTGTCCAGTCCGCTGCTGGATCTGCAGCAGATTGGTCAGCGGCAGGATGCAGTAGAGGAGCTGCTGGGCGACCTGGCTCTGCGTGAAGATGTGCGGGGTCAGCTTAAACAGACATCGGACATGCAGCGACTGACATCTCGATTGGCCACGGGGCGCTGCAGTCCGCGGGATCTCGTGTGTCTGGCAAGGACTCTTGAGCAGTTGCCGAAGCTGCGGGCTCGCCTGGTCGGACGACGCTCGACGCGTCTGCAGATGCTCGAGCAGCGTATCGAGCTGTGTCCGGAAGTGCATGCTGCGATCACCGCGGCGATTGTCGAAAATCCTCCGGCCACAGCAATTGAAGGGGGCGTGATTCGGGAAGGCTTCAATGCGTCGCTGGATGAGTATCGGGATCTGAAGCGTGGTGGTGAGCGATGGATGGCCGCTTATCAGGCGAAGGAGATCGAGCGGACTGGCATCAGCAGTCTTAAGATCGGACGCAACAATGTCTTTGGGTTTTATCTGGAGGTGACTGCGGCCAATCGTGACCGCGTGCCGGCCGACTACATTCGCAAGCAGACGCTGAAAAATCAGGAACGGTTCATTACGCCGGAACTGAAGGAGTATGAGGATAAGGTGCTGCGGGCGGAGGACCGGGCTCTGGCACTGGAACTGGAGCTGTTTTCGGCATTGCGTGAGCAGGTGCTGGCATGGGTGCCGCAGTTGCTGAGAACGGCTGATGCACTGGCGGAGATTGACGTCCTTGCGGGGCTGGCCGAAGTGGCTGGTACGGCTCGGTATTGCCGTCCGCAGCTGCTGGATTCAGCCACGCTGGAAATTCGGGATGGCCGTCATCCAGTACTGGATCGTCTGTTGCCACCGGGGCAATTTGTGCCCAATGATGTGCTGCTGGGTGTCACAGCGGAGGATGAGAGTCGAGCGTCGTCCGGTAGAGTGCAAATTATCACCGGACCGAACATGGCCGGTAAAAGTACCTATATACGACAGGCGGCACTGATCACCATTATGGCGCAGATTGGTTCATTTGTTCCGGCTCGAGTGGCCAAAGTGGGACTGGCGGATCGGGTCTTTGCGCGAGTGGGGGCCAGTGACGAGCTGGCTCGAGGCCAAAGTACATTCATGGTGGAGATGACCGAGACAGCTCGCATTCTGAACTCCGCCACGTCACGCAGCCTGGTGATACTGGACGAGATCGGGCGGGGCACAAGTACTTACGATGGAATCTCGCTGGCATGGGCCATCACTGAGCACCTGCACGACGAGATCTGCTGTCGCACGATGTTTGCCACTCATTACCACGAGCTGACTGATCTGACGACGACTCTGAGTCAGGCGTCGAACTGGAATGTCGCAGTGCGGGAAAGCAACGATGACGTGGTATTCCTGCATCGAATCGTCTCGGGGGCTGCCGGACGCAGCTATGGGATTCATGTGGCGAAGATTGCGGGTGTTCCGCGGGGTGTGACTGAGCGTGCGACATCAATTCTGAGGACGCTTGAGCACGATCATTTGCAGGCGGACGGCCGTCCCAAAATGCCGCAGCGTGAAACCAGTCCTCAGAAGCGTCAGCAGAAGGCTCTGTTCGAGCTGCCCGAGGATCCTTTGGTGGATGAACTGCGGCGAATTCAGGTGGATCATCTGACTCCAATGCAGGCCTTGCAGGAGCTCTACCGACTGCGGCAGCAACTGGACAGTCGCTGAAAGCGACCACGCTGAAAGCGACCACGCTGAAAGCGACCACGCTGAAAGCGACCACGCTGAATAAAAACGTCGGTTGTCGTCGGAATCAGCGGATTTGATGTCAGTCGTCAGACTGCAGCGTTTTCAGGGCCGTCTGCCCCTGGTGTTGCCTCCAGTGCCTGATTTCCGACGCTCAAAGAAATCACCCGCACCGAAATTGGCAGCGGCTCCGAAGGCTGAGCGTCGGGCAGATTCATACTCTTCACGAGTCCTGAAGGCGATGATTTTCCCGTTAATGTTGATCGAACCACTGAAATTTGAATCAGGCAAACGTAAAGGGGCACCGCGAGGAATCTGCATCCGTTCCAGCATCTGCTGCTGCAGTTGCAACGCATCTTCAAAACTTCCGAATTCAACTTCAGCACCATTCAGCTGCATCTTTCCCCGCACGTTTTTTTGCATCGATTCCACAAAATCGGTCCATTGCTGCATGGTTTCAAGCTGTGATTTTTCAAGTTGCTCCAACACTCGGTTACGAACCTCATCAAAAGCCTCAGCAGAAGAAAACTCTGCGGCATTTCCGTTAATGGAAATCATACCCTGAAATGCACCGTCCACCCCACGAATAGCCGCGGATACAGGACTGGTTTCTTCTTCGCCAGTTCGCTCAAAGAACGATGCCTGGTTCAGTCCGTTCGGTACAAGTCGCCATTTGCGCGGCACCTTTCCCCTTGCAGTTGCCGGCATCACCTCAATCTCGCCCTTTTGCACGACAATTTCTGAGGCACCGGTCTGCTTCACCGAAACTTCAAACTCTGTCCCGAGATCCACCACCTGAGAAGTCGGAGTTGACACAGTGAATCCGATTGCCTCCTTCGGGACAGTCGCCATCAGGCGACCTCGCCGAAGTTGCAGGTGCCCGGAGGTCAGAGGGAGAAATTCAATCGGGCCTTCAACGATGACCTTTGCTCCATCATCAAAACTCAACTCAAGCCGACCGCCAAACAAGCGCACAACGTTGCTGCCAATTCGATCACCCTCAACCCACGATCGTTCCCAGACCGGGTTTTCGATCTTTGTCAGAGTCACGAATGGGGCTGCTGACAGGGCTTCTGCTGGTTCTTCAGCCTGAGCTGCCGTGGTGTCTCCCGATTTTGCCGGGTCAGCTTCCGCCATCCTGGGCGGGGTGGCAGCAAAGTCGATGTTCGGAGCCCTGTTAGCAGCTGTGTCCGAAGCAAATGCAGGACTGGTGGAATCTGCCGCGTCAGAGTCAGCCGGTACCTGGCTGGGTCTGTCACCCGGAGAATTCTTCTCTGTGGCCGGTGCACCCGCAGGCCCCTGCACCCGGAGATCTGCATTTTCGCCTTGATGATGAACTGACGCCCGCCATCCCAGTACCCCGGCTGCGACGAAGATCATGACTGTCAAACTGATCGCCATGCCGCTGCGAAACACCTGTCGACGCGGAGCACGAACAGGCCGAGCAGAGGGACCCGCGTCAATTCCCGCCTCGCTGGACGCCGAATCTGCTGGTCCATTTTTGATTACACTCATCACAGCCTGCACAAAACTGTCTTGCGACTGCTTCACATCGTTCATCGACAGAAGCAACGAGTGTACCGTGGCATCGGTATCACATTCCTGCCGCAGACGATCATTACTTCTTAGCGCATCCTGAAGCGCCGCCTGCTCTTCACGGGAAGGCTGCGCCCCATCAATCAGGCGACACCATAATGCGCGTGCCAAGTCTGTCTGCTCATTCTCGCTGCTGCTGTCTTTCATGTTTGATCCTCATTGCAGCCTGTGACTTTGAGTCGAATACACGCCGCCAGCTGCTTTCGAATTCGCATCAGCGACATTCGGATGGCTCCAGGAGACAGCGAGGCATCAGCGGCAATTATTTCCGCCGACTGTCTCTCAAAATAAGCCAGCTCCACAAGCCGCCGGTGTCGGTCACTTAGTCGGGTGATGCAGTCTCGAAGCGCGTCGAGTTCTTCCAGAGCATTGCCGTTCTGGAACGGATCGACGTCATTTGCAGTGACTGATGATTCCAGCAGCTCCGGAGAAATAATCGACTCGCTCCTGCGGCGTCGCCGCGTTTCGTTCCGAATGTGCACTCGAATTTGATTGCGAGCAATTCCGAGGATCCACGTCCGCAGGCTCGAGTCGCCACGAAAGCGACTGAGTCCGCGATACACCTGCACGAAAATCTCCTGAGACACTTCATCAGCCTCTGCCGCACTTAAGAAATGCCGTCGTACCAGTATGCGAACGTCGGCCTGATGCAGGCGTACAATCTCCTCAAAGGATGAATTCGCAGACTTACGAATCTCCTCTTCCGCACTGGAATCAATCAACTTCGGATCGGCAGGCAATCAGCCTCCCCTGCATAACTGACAAAACAAACCAACTGGTACTGAGTTTCCGCTGTGACGGCGGCGTCACGCAGAATTTCTGAAATTCTGGCAACCGCCAGAACAAAGGTAAATGTCCGGCGATCTTCCCCGAGCACTTTGCGGCGGGCAAGGAAACCCAGGCCGTTCCCCAAATTACCTGCGAATCTTGTTTAGTTTCCCGTGACGATCGGCTTTCGACGGAAACGAATACTTCGAAACAGCTCTCATTCCCCGGCTGCCTGCCCGACGTGTGATACGAAACGTAGAAAGCAGATCCCGTGAACAACTCCAGCACGTTTGTCGCCGCCATGCAGTGTGTCGCCTGCGGCCGCATTCGCCGAGTCAGCACCGAGCATCTTGGCCGCAAACTGCGCTGCCAATGCGGGAATATCGCTGTAGCCAGCGAACAAAGCCTGATTTCACTCAGCAATGCAGGCAACTCCCCTCCGCAACCCTCACAGCATCGCACCTCCAGCAGATCGCCGCACAACTCAAACTCCCTGCCAGCGGCTGAACCTTCCGCTGATGATCTTGCCGTTGTCGAATCTCTTCGTGAGACGTGCCGGCAGGTAACGGCGCAACTGGCCACCGTGATCATCGGACAGCAAAACATCATTGAAGAGGTGCTGATTTCGATCTTCAGCCGAGGTCACGTACTGCTGACCGGTGTTCCTGGCCTTGCCAAGACCCTGTTGATCGACAGCATCTCGAAAGTTCTCGACCTCAGGTTCCGCCGCATTCAGTTTACACCGGATCTGATGCCCTCAGACATTACGGGTACAGAAGTGCTGCAGGAAGATCGTACGAATGGAACTCGGAACTTTCGCTTTGTCGAAGGGCCTGTGTTCAGCAATATGGTGCTGGCTGATGAAATCAATCGAGCTCCTCCAAAGACACAGGCCGCATTGCTGGAAGCAATGCAGGAACGGCATGTGACAGTCGCGGGACAGACCATGGCGCTGCCATCGCCGTTCTTCGTGATGGCCACCCGCAATCCGATCGAACAGGAAGGCACTTACCCCCTTCCGGAAGCTCAGCTGGATCGATTTCTGTTCAACATCGTCGTTGATTATCCGGGGCCCGCGGATGAATTTCGCATTATTCGTCTGGCTGCCACAGGACAACGACCTGAACTGAAAAAGATGCTGGATGCGGAGCAGATATCGAAGCTGCAGGCCGCCGTCCAAAATGTCCCGGTTGCCGACCATGTTATTGCCTACGCAAGAGATCTCGTGCAGGCGACGAGACCACATTCTGCGGATGCACCCAATTTCATTCGGGAAATGGTCCAGTGGGGCGCCGGACCGCGAGCCGGTATTGCCCTCGTCACATCGGCCAAAGCGCGAGCCATCCTGCAGGGACGGATTCATGTGACAACCGGCGACATTGCCGCAGTCGCACCTCCTGTCCTGCGTCATCGAGTCGTCACAACGTTTAACGCCGATGCTTCCGGCATCAGTCGCGACGACATAGTGCAGCAACTGCTGCAGGAAATCCGTCCCAAACGCCCGGTCGACCATGTCAGCTCCCCCACCGTTCTCCCGTCGCAGTCCAGCCATGAAAACACCAAAAACGCCTGAATACATGCGGCTGCTGCCAGCGGACCTGCAGCATCGATTCGCAAGAACAGAGTTTGCGATCCGAGGTATCGTGAAGGGACCGCGCGCGGGAAGTTACCGCAGCCCCTCCTTTGGTGCGTCAACCGAGTTTGCGGAGCACAGGGAATACAGCCCAGGTGATGATCCCCGCAGCCTGGACTGGCGAGTCTACGGGAAGCAGGACCGTTACTGCGTGAAGCAATACGTTGAGGAAACGAATGTCCGTGCCACCATCCTGCTCGATACTTCGGCATCGATGGCATACGCAGGTTTCAAAAGCCAGTCGTCTTTCGATCGAAGCGCAACCAAATTCGAATATGCTCGCCAGCTGGCGGCACTGCTCAGTTACATGTTCATTCGCCAGGGTGATTCGGCTGGGCTGATTCACTTCGACTCCAAAATTCGAACGTTCCTTCCGGCCCTCGGAACGGTCGCTCATCTTAGAACCCTCCTGCAGACCATGCATCAGTCACAGCCTCAGGCCGACTCAGACACGACATCCGTTCTTCATGCAGCGGCAGAACGGATGCCTCGCCGAGGCATCGTGATTGTCATCAGTGACTTTCTGACCGATGTGCCCCAGCTTCTAAAGTCAGTCTGGCACCTGCGACATCGACTGCACGATGTAATCCTGTTTCACGTCCTGTCCGAAGAAGAATTAACTTTTCCCTTCTCTGATGTGACGCGTTTCCGGGACCTCGAACAGTCATTTGACGAACTGGATGTTGACCCGCCTGCCATTCGTCGCGCGTACCTGCAGCAGTTCCACCAATATCTGTCAGACCTGGAAAATGGCTGCAATGGCATTCCCTGCGACTATGTTCGATTCAGCACGGCCCAGCCGTTTGAAACAAAGTTAGGCCACTATCTGGTGAAGAGGGCAGGGGGCTAGCATGACTCTGCTAAACAGTATCGCACTCTTCGCGACATCGGCTCTGATCGTTCCGATCCTCGTTCATCTGCGAAAGCGTCGAAAAAGCCGCGTTGTCGACTGGCCTGCCATGCAGTTTCTGACTCGCACAATTGTCAGCAGACGTCGAAGCCTGAAGCTGGAAGAGTTCCTGCTGCTGTTCCTGCGCTGCCTGATCGTGCTGCTGTTTGTTTTCGCGATGGCACGGCCCGTCATTCCTTCCGGCCAGACTCTGCGCTGGAGCATTATTGCGGGACTGATCGCCGGCGGGCTCGTGACGCTGGTCTTTAGCCTGGTCGGACAAATGACGCGAACTCGGCGGACAACGGGTATTGTGGCTGCAGTTCTTCTGCTTGCCTTCGCCACAAGTCTGCTGAGAAGCCGTTCACTGCCGCTGGAGACATGGGGCGCTGATCAGGATGTTGCGATCGTGATCGATGGCTCTTCAACGATGATGATGCAGGAGAACTCGCAAAGCCAGTTTCAGAGGGCGATCGAAAAAGCCTCCGCTCTCACACGACAACTTTCCGGACAATCCTCCGTGTCAATTATTCTGGCCGGACC
This sequence comes from Planctomycetaceae bacterium, assembly GCA_046075365.1. Lineage (GTDB taxonomy): Bacteria > Planctomycetota > Planctomycetia > Planctomycetales > Planctomycetaceae > SXXK01. The sequence continues at coordinate 1,899 of JBJTPZ010000326.1, read as the reverse complement.
TGTGCCCCAGACGGTTCAAGGATCGCCGTTCAGGAATCTCCGATCTGCCGAGCATTCGCTGGCCGGCCTTGAACCTGCGTCTGGTGGCAACAATCTGGGCTCCGCGATTGATGTCGCAAAAACAGCGGTCTTGAAAGGTGCGAATTCCAAAAAACAGATCGTGGTTTTCACTGATAACCAGCTGCAGAACTGGGAGTCGGTCGCTGATGCGGCAGTCGCTGCCAACGATGCGCAACCGGCAGTCCCCGCGACATCGATTCCAGACCAGCAGCACTCGAACAACAGCCAAACAGCCCTCACCGCGGGCAAAGAGAAGGTGGACCCTGTCCGCTATGCAGTTCACGTGGCGAAACTGCCAGTCGATGCGGTCAATCTGTCGGTTGACTCAATCACGGTGCGATCTCCGCTGCCCACAGTCAACCAGCCGATTCGCTGCGATGTGGAAATCAACAATCACGGACCGAAGACGGTTCGCGACCTGAAGCTGACCCTGTTCCTGAACGGCCAGCCCGTCAAAGTTGAGACGATCGCTCAACTGGAATCGGGAACAAGCCGAACGGTTCGCTTTCTTCCCGTGTTTACGTCGGCAGGTTCGCAGGTCCTTCACGCAAAACTTGAACAGCCGGAAACAGTCCCGGCCGAACTGCGAGAACCACTTCTGGAGGACAACCAGGCATCCTCCGTGGTTGCCGTGATTTCTAATCTCAAAGTCCTTGTCGTCAACGGAAACTCCTTCGCCAACAGGACCGATCAGTCAGCCACCTTCGCACAGCTTGCATTGGATCCGTTGAGTCTTCAGGATCGTCGTGACAAGCAGGAACCAGTTGCCGCGTTACCGGAAAATTCGCGTCCCGTGCAGGTTCAGGAAGTCGATGTGACCGAACTGGCGGCGATGGATGAACCTGGCTCGTTCCACGTCATCCTGCTCGCCGACGTTCCACGACTGCCGAAGGCCGCGGCGACACAACTGGCTCGCTATGTCAGCGAAGGCGGACGACTCTGGGTCATTCCCGAACAGTCAGCTGACGCCGAGTTCTACAACGCCTGGAAGTCGGATGAACACAATGAGTGGCTTCTGCCATGTCAGCTTTTGGAACGAGCTGAGAATGCCACGCGCAACGCTGCTCCGGAGGGTGCCCAAAAGACTGTGACGATTGCCTCGGAATCGGCCGGTGCTCCATGGCTGAAAGAACTGTTTGAACGCGGGGAACATGATTTGTTCGAGCTGCAGGTTGAGTCATTCTGGAAGCTGGCCCCGAGAGAACCGTCTGTCCAGCATCTGAAACTCACGACCGACAATCTGCTGTTCGTGGAACATGCAGTTGGGAAAGGCCGAGTCCTGCTGCAGTCGATCTCGCTCACTCAGAAAGACAGCAACCTGATTTCACGAGTCAGCTTTCCGGTGCTGATGCACCTGTGGACCCAGGCACTGACAGCCGGTCAGTCTCCCGAGATGAACCTCGCACCTGCGGCGAATCTGACTTTGGAGTTGTTCAGGAACCAGTCAGGCTCGCTCACTCCGGCGGATGACGCAAACGAGCCGGCCATGGCAGGATTAACGCTCATTCGTCCGATGAGCGAAAGCGATCAGGAACCAATCAGCGTTGATGTCGACGACGGAGACGGTCACGCGTTTGTTTCCATCGCCAGCGCGATCACTCCCGGGGTTTATGAACTTCGAAGCAAGAAGGACAAGACGGTACTTCAAGCGTTCACGGTGATTCGCGATCGCAAAGAATCCGACTTCGCAACCGCATCGGAAGAGAAGCTGAAGGAACTCGCTGCAAAGCCCGCGTTCCAGTGGTTTCAGGACATCGATGAACTGACTGCCCCGGGAATCACGACCGATGGCGGACGCGAAATCTGGAAAACTCTGGCCTTCGCAGTTCTCTGGCTTCT
>JBJTPZ010000325.1:0-17016 GCA_046075365.1 Planctomycetaceae bacterium | reverse complement strand
CATCGGATGCCTCAAGGTTGATGGCAGCAATTTTGCCCCGCTGAACATCGTCAGCGGAGACTACCTCATCATCTGTCGCGACGCCCAGGTGACGCCCGGTTGCCACGTCGTGGCACTGGACGATCGGCACGCCGTCGTACTTTGCACCGTCCAGGAAGGCACCAGCCAGCTGGTGCCCCTGCTGCCGGGAGGGTATACCCCCACGACAAGGCAGGTCCTCGGAGTTCTCACGGGAGTGATCCGGCGGTTTCGTCGCACGCAAAGCCCTCCCGAACCTGTCCTCTGACGGTCTTCCTTAAAGGTGCCGCTGAAACTCCTGCAGCACTGACGCGAAGTCATGTGACGCCAGCTCCCAGAACTCCCCGCAGGCACCCGACCTGCGGGCTTCGCGCAGCACCTGCAGCGCCCCCTCCGGGCTGCAGGACTCAATCAGCAGTGAAAAAGCTGGCGCCCCCGGCATCACCTCCATGGCCTCCGGCTGATCTGCCAGCCGGATGCCCTCAGGCAAATCATCAGGCACAGGCATGGCCCTCGCAGCCTCACTGTGCTCGGGATACCAAACCACCATTTGCATACGAAATCCCCTGCGTCTCGGCAACGCTGGCTCCGGCAGATCCAGCCCCAGATGCAGACGCAGCGAAAGGCCTCTGCAGCCGCAGTCATAAATCCAGTGTGAAGCGGGTATCCTTGGATTCACCTCCAGCAGCCACAACTCGCCACCACTCAATACAAAATCGAGGCCACAGACACCACACAACCCCGCCCCGCTCGCAATCGCACATGCAGCCGCAGTTGCCATCGCCTGCAGCTCTTTCGGCAATGTCACCGGGCCCCCGTTTCCACACCACAGAAACTCACGCTGACCTGCCCCCAAAGAAGGCCAGCCGCAGAACTGCAGGCTGGTACCCAGCAGCCAGGCTCGGCCAGCCCTCATCAGAAACATCATCGATATCGGCATGCCTGCTACATAACGCTGCCGCAGCATCCCGCCAGCCTCAACAGAACTCAGAAAATTACCAGACCCGCTGCACCGAAAAACTGCAGCTCCGCCCGCGCTGCGTTCCGGCTTCAGCAGCCAGGCACCATCGGACCGCTCAAATCCGGCTGATACTGTCTCCGGAAACATGACCCCCGTCCCGGCAACCCAGCGACTCAAATTCCTCCATTGCCGCACAGCGCTGACTGCAGCCGGGCTGCCACCCGACACCAGTCGACCACTGGCGTGCAACTCATCCAGCACCTTTGGGCTGTTCTCCAGGCCCCCGGCCCAGCACAGCGGGATGGCCAATGGGACCGCCTGCAGCAAACCAGGCAGATCAGCAAAACTGTCCAGCCGCCCCAAAAATTGACCACCGCAGCACTTCAGCAGATCCAGCAGATCCCGGTCACCAAAAAAATCTGTACAGATGGGCTGCAGCCCGGCCGCCACCGCAGATTCCGCAAGTGATCGCACACTGGCTCCAGCCAGCAGAACCTGTCCAGTCACCGTAATCCCCCGCTTCCAGTCCGGTTCCGACGAAACTCTGGATCGGCCGGTCCGGTCAGTTGAACATTTGGACAAAAAACGCAATCCTGCAGCCTGTGTCGGAGACGGGTTATTCAGCAGAACGCTTCTGCCGCTTCGTGAGTCAGCCTGTGTTCCTGTATTCTTCCGTTGTTTCGGTGACCTTGTCCACTCACGCAAGGCTCAAAAAAGGATCCTGAAAGATGTCGATGTACGTCGGGGAAGCTCTTGTCGGCGAAGGTAATGAAGTTGCTCATATTGACCTGCTGATCGGCGACAAGGCCGGCCCGGTCGGCGTGGCATTCGCCAATGCTCTGGCTGATCAAAAAGCTGGCCACAGCAACCTGCTGGCAGTGCTCACTCCGAATGTCGCAGTGAAGCCCAGCACAGTAATGATCACCAAGGTCACCATCAAGGGGGCTCGCCAGGCCGTCCAGATGTTTGGCCCCGCTCAGAAGGCAGTTGCTGACGCTGTCACCGACTGCGTCAAAAGCGGTGCAATTCCAAAGGACCAGGCAGAAAATCTCGTCATCGTTTGCGGTGTCTTCATCCACTGGGATGCAGCCGACGACAGGAAAATCTACCAGTACAACTACGAAGCCACAAAGCTGTCCATCGAACGTGCGATGAAGAACCAGCCATGCGTCGATACAGTGCTGTCACAGCGCGACACAGCGGCTCATCCATTCTACGCCGGCTGATTGATCCCAGCATTACTCGCTGCCAGTAAACTCACAGGCCACGTACCTCAAAGTACGTGGCCTTCTTTTCTGCCCAGCCCCAACCCTGAAGAAAATCACTGCTCGCCAGGCACTTCAGCTTGCTCCGCTTTTTCCTGACGCTTGTACGCCTGATAAAACGACTCCATCTCAGGCAATGTCACCTCCTGCAGCGTCCGACCCGATTGCCGCACCGCCGCTTCGATTGCCTGAAATCGACGAGTAAACCGGGCATTGGTTTTCCGCAAAGCCTCCTCCGGATTGATCCCCCAGCGCCTGGCTATGTTCGCCACCGCAAACAGCACATCGCCCAGCTCGGATTCCGCACGCTCCCGGCGAGCCGCATCAGTCCAGGGTTCATCCGGAACTGCCGCTGTATCTGCCGCAGGAGCAACCACCGGCAAATCGGGCACCCCGAACAGCTCCACCGCCAGCTCCCCAAGCTCCTCTCGAAGCTTCTCAAACAACATCAGACGATCAGGAAAATCATAACCGACCAGCGCAGCGCGGGATGACAGTCGCGCCGCCCGAGCCAGCTCAGGCAAGGCCTTCGGAATCCCCTCAAGCTGCGAAGTCCGAGCCGGCTTCTCCTGCTGCTTGATCGTTTGCCATGCAGCACGCACCTCGGCCACCGTCTCCGCCCCGCCGCTGCCAAACACATGGGGGTGACGACGTACCATCTTGTCTGCAATCTGACTTACCACTGCGGAAAGTTCGAATCGCCCCTCGTCAGCAGCAATCTGAGCATCCAGAATGACCTGCAGCAGCAAATCCCCCAACTCCTCCTGAATTGCTCCACTGTCGTTGGCATCAATCGCCTCCAGCAGTTCATAGGTTTCTTCCAGGGTATACGGCTTGATAGTCTGCAATGTCTGCTGCCGGTCCCACGGACAGCCATCAGGAGCACGCAGGCGAGCAACCACTTCGCACAACCGCTGAAACTCTGGAAGCAACCGAGCGAAATCCGGAGGTGTTCCGGGGGTGGGACGATCCGCATTCACAACACCACCCTCGTCTGACATCACCACACCTTCCACCACGGCTTATTGACCTGCGGCGGACGCGGCGGTGGCCCAGGTGCCGGCCCATCCATCGAAAATCCCCGCTGCCGAATTTCCGGCTGAGACTGCAGCACTGTGCCTTCAGGCAACAGCACACAACTGAGCTCCCCGCTGGCACCCGCACCGGTATCAGTCATGATCATGCCCAGCGCCGACTGGACCCGCGGAACCGGCACGTGGCCAATCACCAGAGGCACCGGTGCATCCATCGGCGCCCCCAGCAAAATGAAATCCTTCGAATACAGCCACGGCGGATGAGTCAGCGAATAGTCACGCTGCCGCAGAATGCGAATCTGAGTCTCAAACGGCAGGTTCCGATCCATGCCCGCGTGCACAAACAAAAACTCCGGATGCTCGACGGCCCACGGCAGATCAGCCATCACCGCCCGCTGCTGTTCCGGAATCGCCTGCTTCAGAGCGTCCAGATCGCCAAAAGGAGCCCCCCAGGATTCGAAGGTACTGCGAGTATCATAGTTGTGCACCCAGCGAGATGCATAGTCGATGTACTCGGGCGACGGCAGCAGCTTCAGCGATCCCATCATCGCCAGCTCGTGGTTGCCGCAGACCCACGTCACACGACCGTGCTGCTTCAGCAGATCGAAAAAAACCTGCACTGTACCGGCCGGGTCAGGACCACGATCCACCAGATCGCCGATAAAAACAATCCACCGCCGCTGCACATCCGGAAGACGCGCCAACTGGCCGATGATCTGTCGCAGCTTCTCTGTCTGCCCGTGCACATCCCCGATCACTGCTACCGGGCCATCAATCTGATGCGGAACTGAAGGCATGACGGGAACATCGCAGAACTGATCGGAAGTCTGATCAAAAAATACCGGAGGTGGGACTCGAACCCACACATGGTTTTACCCATACCGGATTTTGAATCCGGCGCGTCTGCCATTTCGCCACTCCGGCCCGCAGGCCCGTCCTTGCGGACAGAGCAGAAGCTTATCTGCTGAAAATCTGGAAGCAAGCCGCGAATCCTCGTTTTTCAGACGATTCCAGGGCTCCGCTAACCGCCGGCCCACAGATCTCCGCCAGTCCGGAAAAACTGGCTGCCTTCACATCGCCAGCGATTCCCCGGATTGTCACCCGTTTTTAACTCGAAACTGGTCAAATCCCTCGGCGTACTGTATCCTTCCCCACAACCTTGATCCCCGATACTCGCACTTTTGAGTCTCCCCATGTCCAGACTGGTCTACGTTGCAGGTGCTCTTGTTCCCGCTGAACAGGCGGTTGTCAGTGTTTTTGACCACGGCCTGCTGTACGGTGACGGGATCTTCGAAGGTATCCGCGTCTATTCCAGCCGCGTTTTCCTGCTCGCCGAACACATCGACCGACTCTACGAAAGCGCACTGGCTATCCGCCTGCAGATCCCCCTGTCAAAGGCCGAAATGACGGCTGCCGTTGAAGACACCGTTAAAGCCAACGCCATCGTGGACGGCTACGTTCGCCTCGTGGTAACTCGCGGTGCCGGCTCGCTCGGACTCGATATTCGACGCACAGCCAACCCCCGCGTCATCGTCATCGCCGACACCATCACGATGTACCCGGAAGAAATGTACCGCAACGGCATGCGGCTGATTACCGCAGCCACCATTCGCAACCACCCCGGCGCACTGAGCCCGCGCATCAAGTCCCTCAACTATCTCAACAATATCATGGCCAAGATCGAGGGCACCGATGCCGGAACCGTCGAAGCCCTGATGCTGAATCACAACGGGGAAGTCGCTGAATGTACCGGTGACAACATCTTCATCGTGAAAAACGGTGTACTCAAAACACCTCAGCCCGACGCCGGGATTCTCGAAGGCATCACCCGAAATGCAGTCATGAAACTCGCACGCAATGCCGGCATACCGGTGATCGAATGCGTCCTCACAAGGCACGATATCTTCATCGCCGACGAATGCTTCCTCACAGGAACTGCCGCCGAAGTGATTGCTGTGACCAGCCTCGACGGACGCCAGATCGGCTCCGGAACTCCCGGCCCCGTTACCGGCCAGCTGCTGGAACTCTTCCGTCGCCTGACCCGCGGCCAGTAATCTGTCCCCTAAACGCCCACCACCACCACGCTCCCAAAGCCCAGGCTAAATCCGGAAATGCCCCGCAACCACGACCTCTTCGATGACACGACCATGACCTTTGGCGAGCACCTTGAAGTGCTCCGGGTGCACGTGTTTCGCGCCGTCGTCGGGCTCCTGCTGGCTGTTTCACTCAGCCTGTTCTTCGGTGATCGCATCTTCTACTGGCTCCGTCAGCCCGTCGAAAAAGCACTCCGCGAACGCGGCATCGACAACGTTGCCATGGATGTGCCAAAACAGTCCTTCTATCAGTATCTTACAGGACTGTTCTCCAGCACCCAGAAATCCGAAAATCCAGCCCCCCCGACAACTGCTCAAAATCAGCCGCCAGCCCTGAAATCCGATCAGTTGCTCGTCCGCATTGATCGAGCCGAACTGCTCAAAGCACTGGGACACCAGACACCCTCGACCACCACTGAACAGCCGCCGGCCACCGACATCACCGCCCCGGAATTTGTCAATGTTGTGATCACTGCGCCCGAATTCGCACAGCTCCAGCGAGTCATCGAAGACACTTCCAGAATCACCACATTCAAAGTCGAAGAAGGCTTCATGGCCTACATGAAAGTCTGCTTCTTCAGCGGACTGATCATCGCTGCCCCGTGGGTCTTCTATCAGATCTGGCTGTTCGTGGCCGCCGGGCTCTACCCGCACGAACGTCGGTATGTCTACGTCTACCTGCCCCTCAGCGTCCTCCTCTTTACCCTCGGGGCCATGGCAGGGTACTTTTACGCTTTTCCGCTGATGCTGGACTTCCTGATTGGCTTCAATCAGTGGCTGGGAGTCACCGTACAGCCCCGACTCAGCGAATACATCAGTATGGCCATGCTCATGCCGCTGCTGTTCGGTGTCAGCTTCCAGTTGCCGCTTGTAATGGTCTTTCTGGAACGCATCGGCGTTTGCTCCGTACAAACTTACAAGGAAAACTGGCGCATCGCCGTGCTTGCCATTTCCATTGCTTCCATGCTGCTGACGGCATCACCGGATCCATGGAGCATGCTGCTGATGATGTTCCCCCTGCTGTTCCTCTACGTACTGGGTATCTACCTGTGCCAGTTCCGCATCGGCGGACCAGCCAGCCCGATCCGCTGACAACTCAGAAAGTCACAGCATGTCAGAAACATCTGCACGGGATGCCGAACAGGCCCGCTTTGAACCCCCGCGTGGCGATGCAGCCCGCAATGATTCTCCACGCTTCGTAATCCGCTACGGAAACACTCGACTGCTGGGAGATTTTGAAGGCCGACGGGACCAGCGGTTTGCCCGCGGTGATGAAGTCATCGTGCGGTCTGAACGCGGCGTAGAATGGGGCGTCATTCTGTGCCCCGCAGACGCCCGCACTGCCGCCTGGCTGAGCGGAGGACGCTCGGGCGGAGGACGCATTCTCCGCACTGTCACAGATGACGACCGACGCGCTCGCGAAGAACACGCAAACCGCGAACGCGAACTCTTTCGTCGCTCCGCAGAACTGCTGCGGGAACGCTCCATGCAAATGCAGCTCATCGACGTCGAATTGATTTTCGGCAATGAAAAACTGGTGCTGTATTACCTGTCAGAATCGCGAGTCGATTTTCGCGAACTGGTCCGACTGCTCGCTCGGGATTTCAATCTTCGTATCGAAATGCGACAAATTGGCATCCGCGATGAAGCACGACTGCTCGCAGATTACGGTGACTGCGGAAAACCCGTCTGCTGCAATACTCACCTGCGCGAAATGCCCGCAGTTTCCATGAAAATGGCCAAACTGCAAAAAGCATCACTGGACCCCACAAAAATCTCAGGTCGCTGCGGAAGACTCAAATGCTGCCTGCGTTACGAATATGACACCTACGAAGAGCACCGGCGGGAATTGCCGCCCATCGGAGCGACTGTCCTGACAAAAACCGGTCAGGGTCGAGTCCTTTCTCAGGAACTGCTTGCCCGCAAACTCGTTGTCGCTTTTGAAGATGGACGTCGCCAGATTGCCGATGAATCAGACATCGTCACAGTCATCTCACGCGGTTCGCGAAAGAATGAGAATGGCGAGGATGACTGAAATTTCAAAACACGCGCTTCATTCCGCTGTTGCCTCGGATTATCATTTGTTCGTTAACAGCATCGCCGCTCGCCGACTCCTGACCCTCAGATCCGGCGGCGGTTGTTCCAGATTGATGGGTTAAGTCTCGATGAAATCGCTCAGCAGCACTTCGTCCAGTACCTATCATCCAGCGGCTTTCCGCTTCGTCTATGCCGCTCTTCGCTACACCCAGCAACAACTCGGACGCCACTCTGGCTCCGAAAAAACCGGCCACATCTCCGGCGCAGAGCTGCTCGAAGGCATCCGCCTCCTCGGGCTCCAGTCCTTCGGAATGCTCTGCCCGCTTGTGTTCGCCCACTGGGGTGTCAACACCACTGACGACTTCGGCCACATCGTCTTCCAGATGATCGACTCGGGAGACATGCGACGCACTCACGATGACTGCCTCGAAGATTTCTGCGGGGTGTACAGTTTTCAGCAGGTTTTCGTGGATGATTACATCCCCGGCATCAGTTCCGCATTCGACTGAAAAATTGACGCAGCCTACAGACATCTTTGCCCCCGCTCACCCGGTTTTCCCTTGTGATTTTCCACTAAGAACCGTACTCTGACGGTCCCGTCAGTTTGCCTGGCCAAGGACTGTCCCATGTCTGCTGTCTCACACTCCCTCCGCGCCCTCACAAAATGCCTCGCACAACTGCCCTTTGCAGTTGCACTCGGCCTGCCACTGTTCGCCTGTACCACTGTCGCCGCACAGGATCAGACGTTCACCGCAAAAGTCGCACCTTTGCTGCAGCAGCACTGCATTTCCTGCCACGGCCCGGATGCACAGGAATCCGGCCTCCGACTCGACTCGCTGCAGGCGTTGAACACCGGCGGCAAAGCCGGCCCGCCGATTATCCCTGGCAAGCCCGATGAAAGCCTGCTGGTAGTCGCCCTCCGTCGCACAGACTCAACCCTGCAAATGCCGCCGGAAGGCAAACTGCCTGATGATGCCATCGCGGCGATTGAACAGTGGATTTCCCAGGGCGCATTGCATCCGGATGGTGCTGTCGTGCCGGCGCAGCCTGTCTTGCCCTTTGTGCCCGAACAAGCTCGCCAGTTCTGGGCCTTCAAGCCACTGGAAACACGCCCGATTGAATCGCCTGCTGAGACCAGCCCCATCGATGCACTCACCGCAAGCCTGCTGCAAAAGCAGGGTTTCCAGCGAAACCCGCCGGCCGACAAACTGACCCTGATCCGCCGCGCCTCCCTCATGCTTACAGGCCTGCCCCCGGCTCCCGAAGAAATCGATGCATTCCTCGCAGATCACTCACCCGCAGCATTTGCCACCGTCGTTGACAGGCTGCTTGACAGTCAGCAGTACGGTGAACACTGGGGACGACACTGGCTGGATGTCGTGCGCTATGCCGACTCCAACGGACTGGACGAAAACATCGCTCACGGCAACGCCTGGCGCTACCGCAATTATGTCATCCGATCCATCCAGACCGACAAACCCTTCGACCAGTTCCTCCGCGAACAGCTCGCCGGCGACCTGCTGACAGACTCGACATCCGACGAGCAGACTCGAATCGACCAGCTGATCGCCACCGGGTTCCTCGCACTCGGCCCCAAAGTGCTGGCCGAAGGTGACGAAAAAAAACTGATGCTCGATATCATCGACGAGCAGCTCGACACCATTGGACGATCCATGCTGGGTCTGACCATCGGCTGCGCTCGCTGCCACGATCACAAATTTGACCCGCTGACCCAGGCCGACTACTACTCACTGGCCGGCATCTTTCAGAGCACCAAAACTATGGAGTCTCTGAAACGCATTGCCAAATGGCACGAAAACACCGTCGCTACAACCTCTGATCGACAGAAACTCGAACAGCACACCGCTCAGATCGCTGCGAAAAAAACCGAAATTGACTCGCTGATCCAGCAGGCCTCCGCCGCTGCTGGCTCTGCCGGCCAGCCAATACCTGAGGATCAATTGCCGCAGCAGATCCAGCAGCAGCTGGCATCGCTCCGAGCCTCCCTGAAAGAACTTGAAGCAGCCATACCAGAACTCCCCACAGCCATGGGAGTCACAGACACAGAAGCAGCAAACGCTCGCATCCTGCCTCGAGGCAATCATCTGGCCCCAGGGCGACTCGTACCGCGAACCATCCCGGTCGTCCTCAATACAGACAACTCCTTCCAGATCCCCGACGGACACAGCGGTCGCCTCGAATTCGCAAACTGGATCACCAGTACAGCGAATCCGCTGACACCCCGAGTGATTGTGAACCGCGTTTGGAGGTGGCACTTTGGTCGAGGACTGGTCGCCACGGCCGACAACTTCGGTCATCAGGCGGAACCTCCCGTTAACCCGCAACTGCTCGATTGGCTGGCGGCGGATTTCGTCAACAACGGCTGGTCTCTGAAATCACTCCACCGCCGCATTCTGCTTTCCAAAACATGGCAGGCGACGGCTGATCGCAGCAATCCTGCAGAACAGGCAGATCCCGACAATCACCTGCAGTGGCGCTGGTCCGTGCAAAGGCTCGAAGCCGAATCAGTCCGTGACTCAATCCTTGCCGTCTGCGGCAAACTGGACCGCAGCATGGGAGAATCCATGCTGCATGTGAAAAACCGCGAATTCCTGTTCGACCATACTTCGAAGGATCTCACGTCGTACGATTCTTTCCGCAGATCCGTCTACCTGCCGGTCATCCGCAACAACCTCTACGACGCCATGTCGCTTTTCGACTGCACGGATGGCACCGTCCCAAATGGTGATCGCGGCGCGTCAACCATCGCATCTCAGGCATTATTCCTGATGAATAGTCCGCTCGTAATTGCTGCGGCTGAACACCTCGCTCAGGATCTGTGCAGCAGCAGTTCTGATTTCACCGCTCGTGCAGCTCGACTGTCGCGGACGGTACTGGGACGACAACTGACTTCTGCTGAGCTGCTGGAACTGCAGCATGCAGCGACAGCTCTGCAGGCTCAGTTGCAGGCCGACGGCATCCCCGCAGCCGGGCAGGGTCCGGCTGTCTGGACCAGCCTCTGCCAGACTCTGTTGATGTCCAACGAATTTTTGTACATACGCTGAACAGGTGCCGGTATGCCCCAGCTTGCCTTTACTCGACGTCAGGCCCTGCAAACCACAGCAGTTGGCTTCGGTGGCACGGCCTGCTCTGCCCTGCTTCACGCAGCCTCTGCAATTGATGCAGGTCACAGCCCGTTCCATTTCCAGCCCCGTGCCAAACGTGTGATCTTTATGTTCATGAAGGGTGGCCCCTCGCAGGTCGACACCTTCGATTACAAGCCTCGCCTGCAGCAGGACGATGGCAAATCGCTGCCCTTCGCAAAACCTCGAGTTCAGTTTGCCCCCACTGGCAACCTGCTGGGATCACCATGGCGATTTCGCCAGCACGGACAAAGCGGCATTCACGTCAGCGAGTTGTTTCCACACGTGGCACGGTGCGTCGATGACATGTGCTTTCTTAATTCCTGCCACGGCACGAACGCGGCCCACGGCGGAGCTGCCCTGAAACTGCACACCGGCAGCGACAATTTCGTTCGCCCCAGCATGGGCGCATGGGTCAGTTACGGACTCGGCACTGAAAATCAAAATCTCCCGGCCTTCATCACAATCTGCCCCACTCTGGCTCACGGGGGTCGCAACAACTGGGGCTCCGCCTTTCTGCCCGCACAAAGCCAGGGAATTCCACTGGGAGTCGCCAGCCAGCCAGCAACAGCCGCAGCAGTGCGATATATCTCCAATCCCCGCTGGTCCACTTTGGCGCAGCGCACACAACTCGATCTGCTGCGATCACTCAATGAACAGCAGTTGCAGCAAAATCCCACCGAAACAGCACTCGAAGCTCGCATTCAATCGTATGAGCTGGCATTTCGCATGCAGACAGAAATGCCTCGCCTGCAGGATCTGACCCAGGAAACTCAGGAAACCCAGGACCTGTATGGATTAAATGACAAAGTCACCGAGAACTTCGCACGACAGTGCCTGATGGCTCGCCGCTTCGCCGAAGCCGGTGTCCGATTCATTCAGGTCACTCACAGTGACGCCTTCGTGCAGTGGGATCAGCACGGTGATTTAAGAAAAGGACACACCAAAAACGCGCTCGAAGTCGATCGTCCCATCGCAGGTCTGCTGACGGACCTAAAGCAGCGCGGCCTGCTTGAAGACACACTGGTACTCTGGGGTGGCGAATTCGGCAGAACCCCCACCGCGCAGGGCACCACGGATGGACGGGACCATAATCCCGAGGGATTCACGATGTGGATGGCGGGTGGCGGTGTGCGTGGCGGGACTCGCTATGGTGCCACGGATGAGTACGGCTACTATGCAGCAGAAAACCCTGTGCATATCCATGACGTGCACGCCACGTTGCTGCACCTGCTGGGCCTGCACCACGAACAACTGACCTGGAGGTACGCTGGACGCGATTTCCGTCTGACCGATGTTGCCGGTAAAGTACACCATGGCATCCTGAGCTAATCACGAAAGAATCGCTAAAGTCACGCTCGACGGCAGCTTTTCCCTAAAAAATACTGCGAAACACATTGCATCCTCCATGTGTCGCGTCGCAGTATAAGTGAATGAATGATTTCCACCCTGGCAATCCCCATGACCACTTCTTTCGCCGCACCTTTGATGTGCTCGAAAATGCCCGCGCTCTGCTGAAATCTCAACTCCCGGCTCACCTGTTCAAAAAGCTCGATCCAAACTCAATTCAGCCCGCCAAAGAAACGTTCCTCGCCGCTGACGAATACGAAAATCGACTTGACCAGCTCTACACCGCTCGCATGCTTAATGGAACTCAGGTCTGGATCTACCTGCTGCTTGAGCACAAAAGCTGGGTTGATCGCAGAATTGCATTGCAGCTGCTCAAATATGTTCTCAGAATTCACAAATGGATGCCCTGAACGATATTATGATTTACCTGTGGTCAGTACTCGACTCTCAAAATCTCGAACTGCTCGAATTTGCGTTTCAGGCCGGACAGCTGCCTCAGTCGGAGAAAAAAATGCCCAACTGCCTTGAAGCACTGCTCGAACGCGGCCGCAATCAGGGACTCGAACAGGGACTCGAACGCGGTTTGCTTATCGGACGTATCCGAACTCTGCAGCAGGTTCTCGCTCAACCTGCTATGACCAGCCAGGACTCGCTGCTGCTCTCGCTGGAAGAATTGCAGACGCTGGCTGCAAAACTTGAATCTCAGCTCAACCTTGATTGATGACTGCGCCGTATCCAGTCAAAAATCAGGCCCCCCCCGCGCTCACAAAGGTGACAGGCTTCAAATCAGGCTCCTCTGGACTACAGCCGCTCGTCCGCATTGTTCGACATTCGCGTTTGCAACTGCCCCATGCGCTGCAGCACGTCCTGGCTGTAGTCAGAACCCTCCGGCGGCCCCTCGGCAATAATGCGAATCGCCTCCAGCGCATCCTCAGCATGCCCGTCCTGAATCCGGGCATTCAGCTGGCTTGCAAACGCCTGAAGACTCCGACGCTGCTGTGCAACCAAAAATTTCCGTGTCGCAAATACACCGCCACCGCCACATATCAGCACCAGTAAAGTGACTGAAAGCACCGCCAGCCAGTTTTTCAGCCAGCGAATATTCCATGATTCAGACACAATCCAGCCGAAGATTACCCAGGCCGTCAATAACAACAGCAATGTGATGGCGATGTACAGCATGGCCGTTTCCGGTATTCGGCAGCAGAATGGCGGCAGCAAAACAAACAGGTGGCAACCCCTGTTTCTCCGCTTCGGGCGTCTTCGGTCGCAAGTTGAGAAAAACGACGCCACGGTCTCTGGAACTCAGCAGCGGTGAATGAGAAGATCCGGGCAGGCAGTCTGCAGCGTACTTGTCGGATTCTGCAGCCTGCACCGATTAAATCACGGGCGGAAACTGCAGTAATGAACACACGACTGAACACTCACTGGGAACCGCAGCCAGCAGCGGCGGCCTGGCTTTCACATCTCGTAAACGACTACTGCAACAGAAATTCCGTAATACCACATTTCGCCAGTCTTTTGGCAGCTCATACCGGTACTCGACTCACCGACTGGATTGATCACACAGAAGTCTGCGCTGATGATGGCCTGCTGACTGCCGGCTACAAACTTGCTGCCGACGGCTGGTTCGAACACACCGGTGCTCTCCTGCCGCCAGTTCGTGTCTCCGGACGCAAATCGCTCGTACTCCGAGTTGACTCGGTCAGCGATTTTGCCGTCGCCTGCAGTCATCGATTTCCTGTCACCGTCACCGGGCAGCCCGGTGATCTGCTGCGACAGGCGTGGATCGCCCCGTCCCAGACCGCTGATGTGCATTTCGGCGTCATCGAACGGCATGGCAGCAGCATTCGCCGCCCGACACCGCCCCTAAATGCCGCTGAAAAACAGCAACTGCTGGAAACACGCGAACAGCTGCGACTTCGCCCCCGCAACTTCGAAACGCACGAAACCGCTTTTCAGTCGCTCTCACAACTCCTCAGCACCGCCGTCCGCACCGTTGGACGTGACACCGCCTGTGACCTGTTCTTCTCCGGCGAACGAACCTTTTGGCAGGGAAGAAATCGTGCCGCTCAGGTGCAGTACATGCGGCAGTCAGCGTTCGGTATGGGCTGGGGAAATCATGATCATCACACCTATCGCAGCAGCCGCGTTTGCTTCGCCCCCATGATTGCCCTGTTCGAACAACTGGGTTTCGTGTGCCGAGAACGCTTTTATCCCGGACACAACGCGGGCTGGGGTGCACAGGTGCTGGAACACCCGGTTTGCCCTGTAGTGATCTTCGCTGATGTTGATCTGACAGCCGATGAACTGGCAGGCGACTTTGCCCATCAGCCACTTGCACCCTCCCCAAGTCTGGGCACAATCGGACTATGGTGCGGTCTCCATGGCGAAGCTCTGTTTTCCGCCGGAATGCATCATCTCGAATGTCAGTTTCACTTTGACGGAGCCCGCCAGCAGCTGGCCGAACTGGGCATCGAAAGCATGAACCCGTTCACCGATTTCACCTTTCTGAGACAATGCTTTACTCAGCCTGAACGCTGGCCTGTCAGCGAGTCTCGCCTGCAAAATTTGCTGGCAGCAGCACTGATTACCCCCGAACAGGCTCAGACTTTCCGCACAGCAGGAGCACCCGGCTCACATCTCGAAATACTCGAACGAAATGACGGCTATCGAGGTTTTAACCAAACCGGTATTACCGAGATTATTCATCGAACGGATCCCCGTCGTGCTCAGACCGAGCACTGACTCAATCACCGCATGCCCCTGCACAGGCTCACATCATGCCCTTCCGAATTGTTCAACTCACTGACCTCCACACCTTTCGCAATCCGGAAACACTGCTGAAAGGTGTTGCCACATGGCACTTTCTCGAACAAGTCATTGAACTGCTGCAACAACTCAGTCCCCAGCCTGATGCTGTCGTCATCACCGGGGACCATACACACGATGAATTACCCGAAACCTACTCGGCAATCAGACAGCTCCTGAGGCCGTGGCTTGATCGGCTGTGGCAGGTTCCAGGCAACCACGACGATCGCCTGCACCTGCGTACGGTTTTCAGCGACCGCATCAGCGGAATAAGCGATCAGCCGATTCGCTTCCGATTTGAAGCCCCAGGCTGGCTATGCCTCGGCCTCGATACTCACGTGCGAGGTTCTGTAGCTGGAAGCATCGATCAGGAGCAGATCGATTGGATCAGCAGACAACTGCTGTCCACCCCGACAACTCGCTGCGCCCTCTTCATGCATCACCCCCCCACATTGCTGAACAGCGTCTGGATGGATGCCATCGGACTGTCAGGACGTGAAATGCTCGCCGAACTTTGCAGTCGCGAAAACCGCATTCAGCTGATCTGCTGCGGACACGTTCATCACGAGTTTCACGGACAGCTTGCACAGGCGGCCGTTCGCACCACTCCATCGACCGGAATTCAATTCGCGCCGGACAGCGACAAACCAAAGTTTGTCCCCGGACAGCCGGGCTTCCGCGTCATAGACCTGACTCCAGCCGGGTACTCCACCGAGATCCTCCGCATCAGCGAATCGTCTCGTCCTGAACAGATCCCGTCATAGCCCCCCCCCAAGGCGGTTACTCCCACGGAGTCGCATTCAGCTGCTCGGATCCAGACTCTGTAATCAGATAATTGTTCTCCAGCCGCACTCCGCCAACGCCCTCCCGGTAACACCCCGGCTCCAGTGTCACCACGTCACCGCATCGCAGCACATCCGTACTTTCCGAGACCAGAATCGGAGGCTCGGGGTGCTCCAGCCCAAGGCCGTGTCCGGCATGATGCGTCAGCGCCCCCATTCCATGCTGCTCCAGAGTCGCTGAAGCGACTTGCCACAACTCACGACAGGACGCCCCGGGGCGGAGCAACTGCGCCGTTGTTCGCAGAGTTTCCCGGCAGGCCAGCAATTGATCCGCGGCGGCGTTCGATGGAGTCCCTGCCGGCAGTGTGTTGGTGAAGTCACTGCGATAACCATGCAGAATCACACTGTAGTCCAGAATAAACAGATCCCCCTCACACAGGCGATAATCTGTTGGCAAGCCACCAGCTTTGGGCAGCCTCGCATGCGTTGCGCGAAAGTCACCATAGACGATGCAGGGCTCACCAGCCTCCGCCTGAGCCGCTCGCTGAACTTCAAAATACACTTCCAACTCACTGATACCCGGCTGTATCACCTCGATCGCTCGACGATGACCGGCAGCGCAAGCCTGCATGCATCGCCGCAGCAGTGCAATCTCATCCTCGTCCTTGCTGCGACGCAATTCCCGGAGCACATCTCCGAGCGTCTGAGGTTCAGCATCATCGTCAGCAGCAAACTGCCACGCTGCATCTTCAGCCACCATTGCCGCCGTCATCTCCGTCAGGCCCTCAGGCTCAATCAAACCTGTATTGCCCGACCAGCAGGGTCGAGCCTCTGCAATGGCCTGTGTGAGCGCTTCGTGACGACTGGTCACGGAACGTCGATGCGTATACCAGGGAATAATGATCTCGTCGTCCACAAAGTACGGACATCCAGCTGATCGCTTAGCGAAATTGTCAGCCAGCAGCACAGTCTTTCCACTGCGTTGCAGCAGCAGCAGCCCTTTCTGATCAGCCGAAAAACTAATGGGATTGACCCGGAATCCGCTCAGATACTGCACGTGTCGAACATCACCCACCAGCAGCCATTCGATCTCTTCCGGAATCTGCTGCCACAACCGACTGCGACGCTGCCGACACCCCTGCTCCGTTAACATCTGTGAAATTTCCTCAGTAATCACGTTTGGTCCCAGGACGCAATCCCCGGATTTCGCCCCCGAACATAGCAGGAAAATCGAGCCTGCCGAAGCTGAACGGGCGCAAATTCGCTCGAATTCCAGGTGAATGACTCGGCATTCTGCGATATACTCCCACAAGGGGTTTCCTGCCCCCATGGCCAATTCGGTCAATCCGACCATTCAGCTAAACTGCCGCTCAGCCATCTCCCCCCGGTGCTGCATGAAATCAACCTGCCTGACGACAGCTCTCTGTCTGCTGTTCACCATCACCCCGCTGTACGCTCAAGTGCCTGCGGCCAGTGCCGACAAACCCGTGGATTTCAATCGGGATGTCCGCCCCATCCTCTC